>MEDL01000086.1 GCA_001724785.1 Acidovorax sp. SCN 68-22
CTCCTCGTAGCCGGTGGTGCCGTTGATCTGGCCGGCAAAGAACAGGCCCTGGATCTGCCGCGTCTCGAAGCTGCTCTTGAGCGCGCGCGGGTCGAAGTAGTCGTATTCGATGGCGTAGCCCGGGCGCAGGATGTGCGCGTTCTCCAACCCCGGCATGCTGCGCACCAGGTCGTACTGGATGTCGAACGGCAGGCTGGTGGAGATGCCGTTGGGGTAGAACTCGTGCGTGGTCAGCCCCTCGGGCTCCAGGAAGATCTGGTGGCTGTCCTTGTCGGCGAAGCGGTTGATCTTGTCTTCCACGCTGGGGCAGTAGCGCGGACCCACGCCCTCGATCTTGCCGGTGAACATGGGGCTGCGGTCGAAACCGGAGCGGATGATCTCGTGCGTGCGCGCGTTGGTGTGCGTGATCCAGCACGGCACCTGCCGGGGGTGCATGGCCGCCCCGCCGTAGGCGTGCGCCATGAAGCTGAACACCGGCACCATCCCTTCGTTCACCCCGCCGGGCATGCCGTCGCCGGGCTGCTCCTCGCATTTCGAGAAATCGATGCTGCGTCCGTCGATGCGCGGCGGCGTGCCGGTCTTGAGGCGCCCCTGGGGGAGTTGGAGTTCCTTGAGCCGGGCCGACAACGACACTGCCGGCGGGTCCCCTGCCCGGCCGGCGGCGTAGTTGCTCAGGCCGACGTGGATCTTGCCGTCGAGGAAGGTGCCGGCCGTCAGTACGACCGTGCGGCTCTTGAAGCGGATGCCCAGCTGCGTGACGGCGCCCACCACCCGGTCGCCCTCGACCATCAGATCGTCCACGGCCTGCTGGAACAGCCACAGGTTCGGCTGGTTCTCCAGCATGCGGCGGATCGCCGCCTTGTAGAGGATGCGGTCGGCCTGCGCCCGCGTGGCGCGCACGGCCGGCCCCTTGCTGCTGTTCAAGATGCGGAACTGGATGCCGCCCTCGTCGGTGGCCAGCGCCATGGCGCCGCCCAGCGCGTCCACCTCCTTCACGAGGTGGCCCTTGCCGATGCCGCCGATGCTCGGGTTGCAGCTCATCTGCCCCAGCGTCTCGATGTTGTGCGTCAGCAGCAGCGTGCGGCTCCCCATGCGCGCAGCAGCCAGCGCGGCCTCGGTACCGGCGTGGCCGCCACCGACCACGATCACATCAAATTCTTGGGGATACCACATTGCCAGCTGCCGCAGTCCACAGGGGCCTGCGGGCATTCATTGAGAGGAAAGGCGCGATTTTCCCACCTTTGCCCGCGGGCCGTTGTTCCACGTGGAACGTGCAATCCCCCGCGCACCCGGTGGATGGCGCCCTTGTGCTCCAATCGCCGCCATGAAAATTCTCGTCTTCGCGGGCAGCACCCGCCAACAATCGTTCAACCGCCGCCTGGCCGCAGAGGCCGCCGCCATGGTGCGCGCCGCCGGCTCCGAGGCCACCTTGCTGGAACTTGCCGACCTCGACATACCCATGTACAACGCCGACCTGGAGGCGCGCGGCACGCCGTCCGACGTGGTGCGGCTCAAGCGCACCCTGTGGGAACACCCCGGCTGGATCATCTGCTCGCCCGAATACAACGGCAGCTACACCGCCCTGCTCAAAAACACCATCGACTGGGCGTCCAGCCCCGTCGCGGCCGACCCCGAGTGGCAGGACGGCGTCAAGCCCTTTCGCGGCAAGGTGGTGGGCATGCTCAGCGCGTCCAACGGCCGGCTCGGCGGCCTGCGCTCGCAAAGCCACCTGGCCCCCCTGCTGCTCAACCTGGAATGCTGGCTGGCGCCACGCGGCTACGCCCTCGCCGGCGCAGCCCAGGCGTTCGACGCACAGGGTGCGCTGTCCGAGGCCGCGCACCGCGCCGGCGTGCAAGGCGTGGTCGATCAGGTGCTGTGGGCCACCCAGCGCCTCGCCGGTCCGAGCGCATGAACCTCGGCCCCGACAAGCCTCTCGCGCTTATGAGTAAAGCGTGGAGCGCTATTGATTTTGACTAGCTGCCGTCCCTACTGCGGCGCCTGCTGCACCGCGCCATCGATTTCCAGCCCCATCCCCGGCATGCCCGGAGGCAAGCCGGCCGGCGTGCGCTGCGTGCAGCTCGACGTCCAGCAGCGCTGCCGCATCTTCGGCCAACCCGAGCGCCCCGCCGTGTGCGCGAGCCTGCGCCCGGACCCCGCCATGTGCGGGGACGGCCCGGCGCACGCCCTGGCCTGGCTCACGGAGCTGGAAGCGCACACACAGCCAGCAGGCTTATCGCGCCGCGCATAGCATGCGCGGTGTGCCCGGCAACCCGGCCGGCCGCGCTTCTTCCGCTCTATCTGTCCCGCATAGGAAACCGCTCATGAAACTGTATTACTCCCCCGGCGCCTGCTCGCTCTCCCCCCACATTGCCCTGCACGAATCGGGCCTGGCCCACACCTCGGTGCTGGCCAGCACCAAGAGCCACAAGCTGCAGGACGGCACGGATTACTACGGCATCAACCCGCTCGGCTACGTGCCGCTGCTGGAACTGGACGACGGCACGCGCCTGCGCGAAGGCCCGGCCATCGTGCAGTACATCGCCGACCAGGCGCCGGACAAGCACCTCGCCCCCGCCAACGGCACGCTGGCGCGCTACCAGCTGCAGAGCTGGCTGAATTTCATCAGCACCGAAGTGCACAAGGGCTTCTCGCCGCTGTTCAACCCGGCCACGCCCGAGGAATACAAAACCATGGCGCGCGCCAAACTGCGCGAGCGCCTGCAGTGGGTGGACGGCGAGCTGGCCGGCAAGCAGTACCTGATGGGCGAACAGTTCACCGTGGCCGACGGCTACCTGTTCACCGTGACCAACTGGGCGCCCCACGTGCAGGTGGACCTGGCGGGCTTGTCGAACCTGGCGGCCTACCGCGAGCGCGTCGCCGCCCGCCCGGCCGTGCAGGCCGCCATGAAGGCCGAAGGCCTGATGAAATAGGACCCCCCGCTGAGGCGCTGCGCGCCTCGGTGCAGCCCCCAGAGGCAGCAGCTCTTCAGGCCGTCCAAGCCTGCGCAGGCAGGCTTGGAGCCGCGGCCCTCAGCCCCCGCTCTCGCTGCGCGGGCAGGGGGACGACGCCATCGCTGCGGGGCGGCGCGGCCGGCGCAGGCCCTTGCTCGGCGTCCCTCGCCTGGTTCGCGCCAGTTTCTAGCAAAGTGGATGGCGCTAGCGCTATGGGAAATCGAAGCCGAGAGCTGGCCTACAGCGGCCGCTGCCGCCAGGCGAGCAGCGCGCCCAGCCACAGCGCGCAGGCCGAGAAAACCAGGCCGCGCGCCAGACCACCGGCAGCGTCGGCGATGGCGCCGACCACCGTCGGGCCGAGGATCTGCCCAATGGCGAAGACGATGGTGAAGGCGCTGATGCCTGCCGCCCACTGCGCGGGCGGCAGGTTGTGCCGCACCAGCGCCGTGGTCGAGGCGACCAGCGACAGGAACACCCCGCCGAACAGCAGGCCCGAGGCCAGCACCACCGGCCAGGCCGAGGTCAGCGCCGGCAACACCGTGGCCACGCCCAGCAGGGCGTTGAGCAGCGCCAGCGCCCCGCCGCCCTTGCTGCGCTCGAGCAGCCCGGCCCAGACGCGCGCCGAGGCCACCACCGCCAGGCCGAGCAGCGTGTAGAACGCGGTGACGCCGGCCACGCCCAGGCCCTGCTCCTGCAACAGGGCGATGACGAAGGTCATGTAGCCGATGTAGCCCACGCCGAACATGGCGTAGCCGGCCAGCGCCGGCGCGAGCGCGCGCAGCGGCACGGGCGCCGTCGGGGCGCCGGCCGTGCCCGCCGCGGCGGGGGAAACCCCGCCCTGGGCGTCCACGCGCTGCAGGACGCGCGCCGGCCAGGCCAGCGCGGCCGTGCACCCGGCGCACACCAGGGCCAGCAGCCACCAGGCCCAGGCCCAGTTGTGCAGCCCGGGCGCATGGGCCAGTACCAGCGGCACCAGCAGGGCCGAGGCGGCGATGCCCCAGCCGACACCGCCGTAGTACACGCCCAGCAAGAGGCCGCTGCGGCGCGGGTCCAGCGCGCCCAGGCGCGCGGCCATCAGGCCGCCGGCCACGAACACCACGGCGCTTGCGATCCCGGCCAGCAGGCGCTGCAGCAGCAGGGCCGGAGCCCCCAGCAGGAAGCCGCACGCCGCCATCAGCAGCGTGGCCAGCGCCGTGCCCACCAGCAGGCTGGTGGCCGGCGCGTGGCGGCGCAGCAGCAGCGGCATGGCCAGCGCGCCCACCAGGTAGCCAACGGCATTGGCCGTGTTCATGCCGCCTGCCAGCAGGTAGGACCAACCCAGGTCGGCGCGCATCGGCGGCAGCAGCAGGGCGTAGGAAAAGCGTGTCAGGCCGAGCGACACCGCAGCGCCGAGCGAGAGTGCCACGGCGAGGGCCAGTGTGGGCAGCGCGGCGCGGTCGGGGCGGGGAAAAGATTCGGGCATGGAGCCCCGATTGTGCCGGCGCGCGGCGGCCAGGCCGGCACAGGGGCGTCGCCTCGGTTACTTTCATAACGATAGCTATAAACATCCATCCAATAAGCGCTTGAGGCCAATTTGACCATTATTTTTCACCGCGAAATGCCCCCGTACACCGATCGCCGCACCGCCGAAGCGGCGCAAGCGCGCTACCCTGTGCACCTGTTCGCCGCCCGATTGGAAGCTGCCATGACCACCCTGTTCGAACCCCTCACCGCCGGCGCGCTGCACCTGGCCAACCGCATCGCCATGGCGCCGCTGACGCGCAACCGCGCGCCCGGCGCCGTGCCCACGCCGCTCATGGCCGAGTACTACACGCAGCGCGCCAGCGCCGGCCTGATCGTCACCGAGGCCACCGCCATCAGCCCCCAGGCCCAGGGCTATGCCGATGTGCCCGGCCTCTACAGCACGGAGCAGCTCGACGGCTGGCGCCGCGTCACCGACAGCGTGCACAAGGCGGGCGGGCGCATCGTGGTGCAGCTGTGGCATGTGGGCCGCGTTTCGCACGTCGAGCTGCAACCGGACAACGCGGCGCCCGTGGCGCCCTCGGCCATCCGCGCCAACACCAAGACGGTGCTGATCCGCGCCGGCAAGCCGGAATTCGTGCCGACCTCGGAGCCACGCGCCCTGGACGCCGCCGAGCTGCCCGGCATCGTGCGCGACTACCAGCGCGCCGCGCGCAACGCCATCGCCTGCGGCTTCGACGGTGTGGAAATCCACGGCGCCAACGGCTACCTGCTCGACCAGTTCCTGAAGACCGGCGCCAACCAGCGCAGCGACGACTACGGTGGCAACGTGAAGAACCGTGCCCGGCTGATGCTCGAAGTGGTGCGCGGCGTGGCCGACGAGATCGGCGGCGAACGCACCGGCCTGCGCCTCTCGCCGGTGACCCCGGCGAACGACATTTCCGACGAGCAACCGCAGCAGACCTTCGACTACCTGGTGCACCAGCTCGCCCCGCTGGGCCTGGCCTACATCCACCTGATCGTCGGCGCCACGGGCGGCCCGCGCGAGGTGGAAGGCCGGCCGTTCGACTACACCTCCCTGCACGCGCTGTACCGCAAGCACGGCGGCCAGGGCGCATGGATGCTCAACAACGGCTATACGGACAAGGCCGGCGCGCAGGCCGCGCTCGACGCCGGCGCGGACATCGTTGCCTTCGGCCGGCCCTACATCGCCAACCCCGACCTGGTGGCGCGCCTGCGCCAGGACGCGCCGCTCAATACCCCCGACCGCGCCACGTTCTACGGCGGCGGCGCCGAGGGCTACACCGACTACCCGACGCTCCCGGCCTGAGCAGGGTTCAGGGCGCGGGCGCCGGCAGGGCGTGCCGGATGGCCGCATAGAGCCGCTCGAACGCCGGGTCGCGCGGCACGCCGGGCGTGAGCAGCAGGTCGTTGGTGGCAAAGGCCTGGTCGATGGCGTGCCAGTCGTCGGCGCCGAGCTCGGCCAGCGCGGCGGGCAGCACGACGGCGTCCTCCACCCGCATGTGCGCCAGGTAGAAATCGTTGTAGCGCATCAGCGCCCCGGCAAAGGCCGCGCGGCGCGGCTCACCGAGCAGCTCCCAGGCGAGCAGCAGGTGCTGGAGCTCGCGCACCGCCGCCTCGCCGCTTTCGTGGTCGCGGTCGAGCTGCTCAATGGCGCGCGCCGCCTCCTCCGAGCGCGCCGCCACCCGGGGAAACAGCCACTGGCTTTCCTTCGGGTGGTGCTGGCGCTCGGGGAATTCGTCGATGTAGAACAGCATCGCCCGCATGGCGTCGAAGAATGGCTGCGGTGCGTCGCCCGGGCCCTGGTGCTCCATCTGGCGCAGCGCCTTGAGCACGCCCGCCAGGGCCACGTGCTCCTCCTGGATGATGCGCAGGCTGGGCGGAACCATGGGGGCCAGGGGCTCAGGCCAGGCGAACAGGCGCGGCGTGGCGCAGCATGGGCGCGTCGGCCGCCCCGGCCAGGCGGAACTGCTGCACCACCTGCGAGAGGCGCCCGGCCTGGTCGCGCAGCGAGTCGGCGGCGGCGGCCGATTCCTCCACCAGCGCGGCATTCTGCTGCGTCATGCGGTCGATCTCGCACACCGACTGGTTGGCCTCGCCAATGCCGGTCGCCTGCTCGCGCGCGGCGGCGGAAATCTCGCCAATGATGTCGCCCAGGCGCTGCACGCTGGCGACGATCTCCTGCATCGCCGAGCCCGCGTCCTCGACATGGCGCACGCCGCCGTCCACGGCCTGCACGCTGCTGCCGATCAAGGTCTTGATTTCGCTCGCCGCCGCCGCCGAGCGCTGGGCGAGGCTGCGCACCTCGCTGGCGACCACGGCAAAGCCCCGGCCCTGCTCGCCCGCGCGGGCCGCTTCCACCGCCGCGTTGAGCGCCAGGATGTTGGTCTGAAAGGCGATCGAGTCGATCAGGCCGATGATGTCGCCGATCTTGCGGCTGGAGGTGGAGATCTCGTGCATGCTGGTCACGGCCTGCTGCACCACACCCCCGCCGCGCGTCGCCATCTGCGAGGCCGACGCCGCCAGCTGGTTCGCCGTCTGCGAGGACGACGCCGTCTGCTGCACGGTGGCCGTGAGCTGCGACAGCGAGGCCACCGCCACCTGCGCGTTGCTCGCCGTCTGCTCGGTGCGCTGCGAGAGGTCCTGGTTGCCGGTGGCGATTTCCTGGCTGGCGGTGGCGATGCTGCCGCTCGCATCGCGCACCTGCGCCACCAGCGCGCCCAGGCCCTGTTGCATGTCGCGCAGCGCGCGCTGCAGGTCGGCAACCTCGTCCCGGCCTTCGGCCGCGATGGGCTGCGACAGGTCGCCCCCGGCGATCGCCTGCGCCATCTTGCGCGCGTCTTCCAGGGGATGGCAGATGGAGTTCATGTTCAACAACGTGGTCGGTACCACCACCAGCACGGTGATCAAGACCGCCAGCACGAACAGCCACTTGGTCTGGCTCGCCACCTGGCCCTGCATCTGTACCGTCCGCTGCACCTCGCCATGCAGCACGCTGTTGAGTTCGCCCAGGAACTTGTCGGCCTGATCGAACTCGGCCACCGCCTTGGCGCTCATGCGGTTGGCGATGGTGGCGGTGTCGTAGCCGCTGGCCTCCAGCTGGCGCGCCACGTGCGCGAACTGCTCGCGGTAAGCGTCCAGCTTGGCGACGATGTTGCGCACCACGGGGTTGTCGGCGTCGTCCTCGCCCTGCAGGAACTTGGCGGCGATCAGCTTGGCCTTGTCCAGGCTGGCCAGCCACTTGGCGTGCGCCGCTTTCACGGCTTCGGGCTGCTCGTAGCCGATGATCATGTCCTTCTCGTGCTGGCGGATGGCGCCCATCTCGCCGCGCAACTCGGCCATGTAGCCCGTCTCGGAGAAGGAGTGGGCCATGAAGTTCTCGCTCATGGCATGGATGCGGAACATGCCCAGCATGCCGGCGCCGCCCAACAGGCCGAGGAGGCCGAGCACCACGGCGATGGCCCCCAGCATGCGGGTGCGAATGGTGAACCGGCGCATCAGATCAAAAACCGACATTGTTTTTTTCTCCTATCCAATCGACACACAACTTGTTGCAAGTGTGCCAGAACCCACCCAGTCCACAGGGATTTTCCCGCGGGGCCGCATCCCGCACGTCCCCTGCGCCGAGAGGCGCAATGCGCTTTCACGCCATGGGATTCTGGTCGCTCAGGCGCACATAGGTCGCGAGCAGCGCGCTTTTCGACACCACCCCCAGCAGCACCGGCCGCCCGGCGCTTTCCACCACCGGCAGGCGCTCGCCCCGGTGCTGCAAGAAGCGCTGCAGCGCCGCGCCGAGCTCCATGTCCGCCTCGAGCGGCGCGATGTCGGCGCGCACGAGGTCGGCGGCGCACTGGCCGGCCAGCGGGCCCGGCTCGGCGCCCGGCAGCTCGGTGCCGGCGCCCTCGGCCGCCTGGCGGCGCTTTTCGGCCTCGACCGCCGCGCTCAGCGCGGTAAGCGGCACCACGCCGAGGAAGTGCTGCGCGGCATCCGTCACGTACAGGTACTTTACGGGGTATTGCAGGAACAGGCGGCTCATGGCCGCCAGGTCGGCGTCGGGCGGCACCACGGTGTGCGCGGGCTCCACCAGATCGCGCATCTCCAGGCCGCGCAGGCGCATGCGCGCGTCGTGCGCCTGGCGCCGCTGCACCGTGATCTCGTACATCGAGCCGCCCTGCACCGAGCGCGCGACGAAGTAGGCCACCACGCTGGCCGCCATCAGCGGCAGCATGACCTCGTAGCTGAGCGTCATCTCGAAGATCATCAGCACCGCCATCAGCGGCGCCTGCGCGGCGGCGGCCAGGAACGCCCCCATACCCACCATGGCGTAGGCCGAAGGGTCCGAGGTGGCCGCCGGCCACAGCGCCTGGACGCCGTGGCCGAACAGGCTGCCCACCAGGCAACCGACGAACAAGGCCGGCGTGAACACCCCGCCCACCGCGCCCGATCCCGCCGTGGCGAGCGTCGCCAGCACCTTGGCGGCCAGCAGCACGAGCAGCATGCCCCACGGGGCCGGTGCGTGCAGCACGCCGTTGACCACGCTGTAGCCGTTGCCCCAGACCTCCGGCACGGCCACGGAAATCAGCCCGACCACCAGCCCGCCCAGCGCCAGGCGCAGCGGCAGGGCCACGGGCAGGCGCGCGAACAAACGCTTGCCACCCGCCAGCCCGTGCAGGAACAGCGCCGCGGCAACGCCCAGCAACACGCCCATCAGGGCGAACAGCAGCACCTCGGGGCCGGAGATGTCGGCGAACGGCGGCATCTCGTAGGGCGGCCGGTAACCGGGAAAAGCGCGCATGGCGATGTTGGCCACCACGGCGGCCACCATGATCGGGCCCAGGCTCTCCATGGCGATGCTGCCGAGCACGATCTCGGCGACAAAAAAGGCCCCGGCGATCGGCGCGTTGTACGCCGCCGTAATGCCCGCGGCCGCGCCGCAGGCCACCAGCAGGCGCAACCGCTCGACGGGAAAGCGCAGGAAGCGCCCGAGCAGCGAAGCCGCCAGCGCCGACAACTGCACCATGGAGCCCTCGCGCCCGATGGAGCCGCCGCTGGCGATGCTCAGCAGCGACGAGGCGCTGCGCACCAGCGCCTGCAATACCGGAATGCGCCCGTCGCCCACGACGATGGCCTCCATGTAGTCCGACGTGGCCTTTTGCTGCGCCCAGCGCCGCGCCAGCACCAGGAGTGCGCCGGCCGCGAGGCCGCCCAGCGCGGGCGCCGCGATGCGCCCATACCACGGCAGCTTGCGCGCGATGTCCACCATGCCGGTGTGCGGGCCGAAAACCAGCGTGGAGACGCCGTCGAGCAGCAACCGGAAACCTTCGGTGGCCGCCGCGCCCGCCAGGCCCGCCACCACCGCCCAGAGCAAGGTGATCTGCCAGTCGGAAACGCGGAACACGCGCAGCAAGGCGCTGCGCGCGCTCAGCAGGCGGGAGGCGAGGTGAACCAGCATGGCCGGATTCTCGCCGCGGCGCGGTGCAAGCGCCCTGCGGCAATGCCGTATCAGCCGCGCGGGCCGCGCCAGCGCTTGAGCAGCAAGGCATTGGCCATCACGCTCACCGAACTGAGCGCCATCGCCGCCCCCGCCACCACCGGGCTCAGGTAACCGAGCGCCGCCAGCGGGATGCCGGCCACGTTGTAGATGAAGGCCCAGAACAGGTTCTGCCGGATCTTCAGCACCGTGCGGTGCGAAATGTCGAGCGCCGCCGCCACCAGGCGCGGCTCACCGCGCATCAGCGTGACGCCGGCGGCGTGCATGGCGACGTCGGTGCCGTTGCCCATGGCCATGCCGACGTCGGCGGCGGCCAGGGCCGGCGCGTCATTGACTCCGTCCCCCACCATGGCGACGGTATGCCCACCCGCCTGCAGCCCCGCTACCTGCGCCGCCTTGTCCCCGGGCAGCACCTCGGCCATGACCTCGCCCGCTGCAGGATCAAGCCCCAGGCGCCGGCCCATGGCCTCGGCCGCGCCCCGGTTGTCGCCCGAGATCATCACCGTGCGGATGCCGCGCGCCGCAAGCAGCGCCAGCGCCTCGACCGCGCCGGGCTTGGGCTCGTCGCCAAAGGCCAGCAGCCCCTGCAGCCGCAGCCCCTGCCCGGTACGCTGCGCCACGGCGGAGACGGTGGCGCCTTCGTCCTGCAGCGCCTGCGAACGGGCGGCCAGGGGGCCCAGATCCACCCCCAGCTCCTGCATCCAGCGCAGGCTCCCCACCAGGAAACTCTGGCCCCGCACTTCGCCCTCGGTGCCGCGGCCCGGCACGGCGCGCACAGCGTCCGGCGGCTGCACGGCCAGGCCGCGCTCGCGTGCGGCGCGCACCACGGCCCGGCCCAGCGGGTGTTCGCTGCCGCTTTGCACCGCCGCCACGGCGGCCAGCACCGCAGCCGCGTCCTGCCCTGCCGCCACCTCGAACGCGGTCATGCGCGGCTGGCCCACGGTCAGCGTGCCGGTCTTGTCG
>MEDL01000087.1 GCA_001724785.1 Acidovorax sp. SCN 68-22
GTAGCCCCAATGCGCCGTGGCGGGGTGGCCGGGCCAGATGGGGCAGGCCTCGCCCGCAGCGTTGTCGCACACGGTGATGATCAGATCCATGGCGGGCGCTCCAGGCTCTGAGAACACTTCCCATCCTTTGCTGCACAGGCCTTCGGTGGACACACCCGCACTTTGCAGCACCTCCAGCGCCAGCGGATGCGGCTGCTGGTTCTCGCGCGGGCTGCTGCCCGCCGAATGCGCCCGAAAACGGCCGGGCGTTGCGGACTGCGCATCCAGATGGTTCAACAAAGCCTCGGACAGGATGCTGCGGGCCGAATTGTGGGTGCAGAGAAACAGGACGTTGAGCATGGTGGGAGTGGTCGGAGGAAGGGAAAGGGTGGGGTCCGGCAACGGGCTGGCGCCTGCAAGGCCGATACCGACCAGGAGTGCCTGCCGTGCGTAGTCAATCGCAGTTCGCGCACGCAACCGTCGCCGCCCCCGGCAGGCAGGCACCGGGGTTGCCGCCACAGCATTCGTCGCTGAGGTAGCCAATCACCCCGGCCATCAGTGCCGTGTTGGCGCGGTAGCGCTGGAACCGACCCTCCTGGGTGGCACTCAGCAGGCCGGACTGTGTCAGCGCCTTGAGGTGGAACGAGAGGTTGGTGGCGGGCAGCTCCAGCGCGGCGGCGATCTCTCCGGCCACCAGCCCTTCGGGCGCGTTTTTGACCAGCAGACGGAACACGTCGAGCCGCACGCTGGAGGCCAGCGACTCGAACACGGTGACAGCGGTGGTTTTGTCCATAGTTTAATTATTCAACAATTATTGAATATTTGCAATGTGAGTCCGGTTTGGCGCTGTAACCGGCAAGAAGGATCGGGTCAATCCCCTACGTGGACGGCCGAAAAGCCCAGGTGGTGCATGAATTCCCGCAGGATCAGCAACGCGGCGGCAAACTCCGTGCTTTCTGGCAAGCCTTCTTGCCCCACCGGCCGGCCCTCGGCCACGGCGGCCAGCCGCTCGAAGGTCTGCTCCATGGCGCCCAGCGGCTACACCATGCCCGCACCCGGGGCCACGCCGGCCATCAGAGCGATGTCGCGCACCACCGGGTCGATGGACCACAGGGCGGAGCCAGGCGGCAACAGCGGCTGCACGCGCACGACTTCGTCCTCCACGCTGGCAATGGCGTTTTCCATTTCCAGCGGCGTGGGCGGGCTGCGGCGAAAGAACGCCCGCGCCGTTGCGCGCGCGCCCATGTTCAGCACCAGCGTGGCGGCCTCGGTGTCGCCCTGCCCCGTGGCCACGGCGGTGTGCTCGGCGCCGATGTGCAGCACCGTGATGGCTTGCGCCGGCCCGGCCTGCGCGCGCACCGTGCGGTAAGCATGGCGGATGGCCCGCGCATCGGGGGTCGGGCTTGCGGGCTGGGGTGCAGGGGAATGCATGGGAGCTTTCTCGGGAGCGCGGGATGGCGCCTCAGTGCGGGCCGTGCACGGCATCCGTCGCGGGCCGGACTTTCACGAACACCGCCATGGCCGCGAGCGACAGCGCGGTGGCCAGCGCGAACGCCAGGCTGGGGGACACCGTCCACAAGGCGCCGGCGAGGAGCGACGCCGGAAGGTACAAGGTACCCGTGACAAAGTTGTACGCCCCCATGGCCGTCGCGCGGCGTGCGTGCTCCAGGTCGGCGATGAAGGCCTTGCTCTGCGATTCCTCGATGGCGTAGAAGACGCCGTAGATGCAGAACACCGCGAGCATCTCCCAGCGCGTAGCGGCAAACACCATCCACAGGTTGAGCCCGGCGTAGATGGCGTAGCCCAGCAGCACGATGCGGCGGCGCCCGATGCGATCGCCCAGGTACCCGACCAGCGGCGCAGCGACAACGCAGGTGGTGTTGAACAGGGCATAGAGCAGCACCACGTCGGTCAGGCCGAAGCCCAGGTCGTTCGCGCGCAGCAGGAAGAAGCCCAGGCTGAAGTACGCCAACGCAAACACCCCCGCGGGCACCAGAAAGCGCTTGAAGCCTGGGCTGAGCTGCTGCCAGTTCTCACGCAGGCCCTCGCGCGGGTGCGGATCGACCGGCGGGTGATGAATGAGCATGAGCACCAGCACACCTATCAGGGCCGGAACGACGGCCACCAGGAACAGCAGGCTGTAGGTGCTGGCCGATTCGCCCAGCCAGGTCAGCAGGCCATAGGCCACCAGCGGGCCCAGCACGGCGCCGGATTTGTCGAGCGCCTTGTGCACTCCGAGCGCGTAGCCGCGCGAACGCTGCCCCGCCACCGCGACCAGCCAGGCATCGCGCGGCGGGCCGCGGAACCCCTTGCCCAGACGCTCGATGACGCGAAACGCGCCCAAGGCGGCGACCGATGAGGACACCACCAGGATCAGCTTGGCCAACGCCGAAAAGCCATAACCGGCCGTCGCGAACCACTTGCGCTGGCCGCTGCGGTCCGACAACCAGCCGGCGAGGTAGTTGAGCGAGGCCGAGGAAAAGTCCGCGAGCCCCTCGATCAAGCCGAGCAGCGCGCTGGACGCGCCGGCGATACGGGTGAAGAACACCGCGAAGACGGAAAAGATCATCTCCGAACTCAGGTCGGTGAGAAAGCTCACCAGGCCCAGCTTGAGCACGTCGGGGTGCACGCGCGCGCGCTGCGCGCCGGCCCTCTCGTCGCCAGGAGGTGGGGTGTCGCCCAGGGTGGTGCGCGTGCTCACGGGGCGCCGGGCACGAAATCGATGAAACCCTGGGCCACGTCGGTGCTCTGCAGCGTGACGCGCAACTTGTCGCCGACGTCGACAGCGTCGCCGGCGCCCAGGAGCTTGCCTTCGACCGGCGGCACCAGGGTTCGCACCCAGGTGCCGCGCTGGTTGCGGCCGGTGACGATGGCATCGAAATCGGTGCCAATCTTGTCCTGCAGGTACAGCGCGGCTTCGGATTTGCGCAGGCTGCGTTCGACTTTTCTGGCGGCGCTCTCCTGGCGGTTGCAGTGCTCGGCCAGGGCGCGCAGTTCGCCCGCGTCGTAGGGTGCAATCGCACCGACAAGGGCCGCCTTCAGGAGGCGGTGGCAGATCAGGTCTGGGTAGCGGCGGTTGGGCGCGGTGGAATGCGCGTAGTCGCGGATCGCAAGGCCGAAGTGGCCATAGTCCTCGACCGCCACGGTGGTGGAATGGTCCACCGGAGTGCCGGGCTGCGCTTCCTCGATCACGTATTCGCCCGCACCCATGAGCTGCACGATGGTCAGCGAGAGGTCGGGAAAGCGCAGTGGGTCGGCCTGGCGGCGGCGCTCCAGGAAGGCTTCGAGCGCCCTGGCGTCGGGCTCGGCCGGCAGGCGCTCGCCGTATTTGCCGGCCACCGCGACAACACGGCTCCAGCGCTCGGGAGAGCGCACCACGCGGCGCATCGCCAGGCCACCGTGGCGCTCCAGATACTGCGCGCTGCAGATGTTGGTGGCGACCATGAACTCCTCGATCAGCTGGCGCGCGCGGTCGTGCTCGCGCTGGCGGATGGCGACCACCCGACCGCCCTGCACCTCGGCACGCGGCTCGAAGGTCTCGAACTGCAGCGCGCCATGCGAGGTGCGGCCTTGGCGCAGCGCCTGGGCAGCGGCGTCTTGCAGGCGCAGCTGGGCGTCCATGCCGGGGACGGCCGCCGCTGCGGTGGGCAGATCGGCGTTCCCATCGAGCCAGGCGGCGAGACTGTCGTAGGCGAGCTTGGCGTGGTTGTGCACCTGGGCACGCACGATGGTGAATGCGCCAACCTGGCCCTGTGCGTCCACCGACATCTCGGTAACGAGGGCCATCCGGTCCTGCTGCGGGTCGAGCGACGTCAGGTCGGTGGAAAGGCGCTCGGGCAGCATGGGAAACACGCGCCCCGCCGTGTACACCGAGGTGGTGTTGATCCGGGCGTGCCGATCTATGGCGCAATCTTTCGGCACCAGCGCGTCGACGTCGGCAATCGCCACCAACACGCGCCAACCTCCTTGCACCTCCTGGCAGACGCTCAGCTGGTCCAGGTCTTGGGAGTCTGCGTCGTCGATCGAGCACCAGGGCAAGGCGCGCAGGTCCGCGATACCGGGGGCGGACGCAAGCGCCGGACCGGCAATGCCCGCCAGCTCGGCCAGCGCCTCGGGGGAGAACTCCGGCGTGAGGCCGTGCGCCCGCAGCGCCAGCACGGCGAGCTGCCCAAGGTCGGCGCGTTGGGAAATCGCCGGATCAACGGGCGGCTCGCTGGCCGCAGCCTGGCTCGGGGGGGTGTGACGCATGCCGCAATGGTAGGACCTGTCGCCATCCCCCGTCTGCGCTTCGCGCCAGCCCGTGGTGCCGGGCAGGCAGCACCTGGGCGCCCCTTGGCATACTGCATAGCCAACCGGGACTGCCCTGATTCCGGGTCCAGCCACCGCCGCACCCCACCCGAAAACAATTGCGATGTCCACCGACCCGACGCCCGCCCCACCCACACCACCGCCCTGGCAGGGCCTGAGCGCCAGCGAAGCCGCGCAGCGCCTGGCCGAGGAAGGTGCGAACGTTCTCCCGGGCAGCGCTCCCAAGAGCACCGCAGCCATCGTGTGGGACGTGGTCACCGAGCCGATGTTCCTGATGCTCCTGGCTGCCGGGGGCATTTACCTGGCTCTGGGGGACCGCGGCGAAGCGCTGTTTCTGCTCGGCTCCGTGTGCGTGGTCATCGGCATCACCCTCGCCCAGGAGCGCAAGACGCAGCGCGCCCTCGAATCCCTGCGCGACCTGTCGGCACCGCGCGCCCTGGTCATCCGCGACGGCCAGGAGCAGCGCATCGCCGGGCGCGACGTGGTGCGCGGCGACCTGCTGGTGCTGCACGAGGGCGATCGCATCGCCGCCGATGCGCTGCTCGTCGAGGGCCAGCTCGAAGTGGACGAATCGCTGCTCACAGGTGAGGCCGTGCCCGTGGCCAAGCTGCCCATGGCTCCGGGCGGTCCGGCCGCCCCCCCTCCGGCACCGGGCGGAGACGGCTCGCCAGGTCTGTTCGCCAGCACCGTGATCACGCGCGGCGTGGGCGTGGCCCAGGTGTGCGCCACCGCAGCCCACACCGCTGTGGGACGCATCGGCGCCGACCTGGCCGCCACAGTGGAGCCGCCCTCGGCGCTGCAGCAGGGCTCGCGCCGGCTGGTGCGCGGGCTGGGCATGGCCGCGGTGCTGCTGGCCTTCGCCCAGGTCCTACTGGGCTGGTGGTGGAGCGGTCGGCCGCTGCTCGACAGCCTGCTGTCGGGCATCGCCCTGGCCATGGCCATCCTGCCCGAGGAGATTCCCGTCATCCTCACCGTGTTTCTGGCGCTGGGGGCCTGGCGCATTTCGAAGCAAAAGGTGCTGACCAGGCGCGTGAGCGCGGTCGAGGCGCTGGGCGCCATCACGGTGCTGGCGGTGGACAAGACCGGCACGCTCACCCTCAACCGCATGGCCGTGGCCGAACTGGCCGCCGCCGACCAGCATTTCCGTCCCGAAGGCGCCAGCCATCTGCCGGAAGACTTTCACCTGCTGGCCGAGTTCGCCATGCTGGCCACGCCGGGCGACCCGTTCGACCCCATGGAAAAGGCCATCCAGCAGTTCGGCCACCAGTGGCTGGCAGGCACCGAGCATGTGCACGACGGGCGCGAGCCCGAGTTCGAATATGCCGTCTCGGGCGAGATCCTGGCCATGACGCGCGTGTTTGCCAGCGGCGAGCCCAACGTGCACCTGCTGGCCACCAAGGGCGCGCCCGAGGCCGTGGCCGACCTGTGCCACCTCGACGCGGTGCGCCTGAGCGCGATCCGCCGCCAGGTCGAAGCCATGGCCGAACGCGGCCTGCGCGTGCTGGGCGTGGCGCGGGGGCGCTGGCGGGGCGTTGCCCCGGCGCCCGGCCAAAGCCCCCTTTGGCCGCACAGCCAGCACGACTTCGACTTCGATTTCCTCGGCCTGGTGGCGCTGGCCGACCCGCCGCGCCCCGAAGTGCCTGCCGCGCTGGCCGAATGCCGGCGCGCGGGCGTGCGCGTGATCATGATGACCGGCGACCACCCGGCCACGGCCCGCGCCATCGCGCAGCAGGTGGGCCTGTCGGACCGCCCGGACGTCATCACCGGCGCGGAGCTGGAGGCGCTGGACGACACCGCCCTCGCCCAGCGGCTGCGCCACGTGGACCTGTGCGCGCGTCTCAAGCCCCAGCACAAGCTGCGCCTGGTGCAATTGCTGCGCGCCAGCGGCGAGGTGGTCGCCATGACGGGCGACGGCGTGAACGACGCCCCCGCGCTCAAGGCCGCCGACGTGGGCATCGCCATGGGCGAGCGCGGCACCGACGTGGCACGCGAGGCCGCCGCGCTGGTCCTGCTGGACGACAGCTTTGCGCGCATCGTCGCCGCCATCCGCCAGGGGCGGCGCATCGACGACAACATCCGCAAGGCCACGCGCTTCGTCTTCGCGGTGCACATTCCCATCATCGGGCTGGCGCTGGTGCCCACGCTGCTGCACTGGCCGGCCTTGCTGCTGCCGGTGCACATCGTGCTGCTGGAGCTGCTGATCGACCCCGCCTGTGCCATCGTCTTCGAGGCCGAGCCCGAGGCCGAAGACCTGATGGAGCGCGCGCCCCGCCCGGTGGCCGACTCCCCGTTCGGGGTCGCCGGGCTGCTCCACTCGGTATTGCAGGGCGTGGGCATGGGGGCGGTGCTGCTGGCCGGGCAGGCCTGGATGCGCGACCAGGCATGGAGCCACGCACACGGGCGCGGCGTGGTTTTTGGAACGCTGGTGCTGGGGGTCATGCTGCTCATCTGGGCCAACCGCGACCTGGCGCGCCCCGCCTGGTATGCCGTCACCGACCGCAACCCCTGGCTGTGGCGCATGGCGGGCGGCATGGCCCTGCTGCTGGCCGCCGTGCTGGGCATCCCCTGGCTGCGCGCGCTCATGGGGCTGGAATGGCCAGGCGGCCAGGGCCTGGTCGTCGCTGCTGGGCTGTTGGGACTGTGCCTGACCTGGCTGGAGCTGGTGCGCAGGGCGGGCCCGTTCCGGCGGCGCCGCCAGGCCCGCGCCCCGCTTTGAACGGTTTGCCTCACCCTGCCGCGCCGCACGCGGCGCTCACTCTGTTGCGGTGCTGCCCGGCACGGGCGCGTGGTCGCCGTCCGGCCGGTTGCTCGGGTCCACATGGGTCATGACGTTGAGCACGCGGTGGCGCTGCATGACGCGCCGGCGCGCCGCGACGGCGATGTCGTGCCCCGCCTCGACGCTGAGCGTGGCCAGCACTTCCAGGTGCGCGTCGACCACGATCATGTCGCCCATGCGGCGCGTGTGCACGTCGTGCACGCCCAGCACGCCGGGCGTGCGCGCCAGGGTGTCGCGGATTTCCTGCACTTCGCCCGCATCGACCGCGCGGTCCGTCAGGTCCTGCAAGGCGTCCCAGCCGAAGCTCCAGCCCATGCGCACGACCATGAAGCCGACGATCAGCGCGGCGATCGGGTCGAGCAGCGGGTAGCCGAGCAGGTTGCCGACAATGCCCGCCGCCACCACCAGGGACGACGCCGCATCCGAGCGCGCGTGCCAGGCGTTGGCCACCAGCATGCTCGACTTGACGCGCCGCGCCACCGCCACGAGGTAGCGAAACAGCCATTCCTTGCCGACCAGCGCCAGCAGCGCCACGCCCAGCGCCGCACCGTGCACCTTCGGGATCGCCGCCGGGTCCTGCAACTTCATGGCGCCCGCCCACAGCATGCTGGCGCCCACGCCCAGGAGCAGGAGACCCAGTACCAGCGAGGCCGCCGTCTCGAAGCGGTGGTGGCCGTAGGGGTGCTCCACGTCGGGCGCCTTCTGGCTGTGGTGGTTGGCCACCAGAACCACGAAATCGGACACCAGGTCGGACAGGGTGTGGATGCCGTCCGCCACCAGCGCCTGCGACTTGGCCCAAATGCCGATGGCCACCTGCACGACGGCCAGAACGACGTTGACGAAGACGCTCACCCAGGTACTGCGCGCGGCGGCGGCCGCGCGCTCGGACACGCTGTGGCCGGAATCGGCGGAATCGGGGGCGATGGGCAGTTGTGTCATGCGGGAGTCCTGGCGGCGCGGCGCCAAGCCGCCGTCCGTGCCCAAGCTTACCCCGCCCCACAGGCGGCACCGACGCTATTATTTAAATAGCTTGCTTATCAATATGGGCAAGCGTCAGGCCCAATTTTTAGCGATTTTTTCGCTTTCGCACCACGTCCACGGGCTTGCGCCCGGCCGACGCACGCTGCCAGCCCAGGACTACAGGGCGGCACGGGCCACGCTCCTACAGTGGGCGCACTCCACATCCCGACCACGAAAGGCCCCCTCCATGCGCGCGCACCACCCCCTGCCCGCCACCCGTCCACACCGCCGCTGGCCCATTGCCCTGGCCGGCGCCGCGGCCGTGGCCACGGTGCTGGCGCTCTCGGCCTGCGCCGCGCGGGTGCCCGCCGGGGTGCAGGCGGTGGACGGTTTCGATTTCGAGCGCTACGCCGGCCGCTGGCTGGAGCTGGCGCGCATCGACCACCGCTTCGAGCGCGGCCTGGTGCAAACCAGCGCCGAGTACAGCCGCAACGCGGACGGCAGCGTGCGCGTGGTGAACCGCGGCTTCGACCCGAAGAAGAAGGTGTGGCGCGAAGCGGTGGGCAAGGCGCGCTTCCTGGGCGACCCCGGCACCGCCGCCCTCAAGGTGTCGTTCTTCGGCCCGTTCTGGGGTGGCTACCACGTGGTCGCGCTGGACCCCAACTACCAGTGGGCGATGGTGGTTGGCTCCGACCTCGACTACTTTTGGATTCTCTCGCGCGCGCCGGCATTGCCGCCGGGCGTGCGCAACCGCCTGCTGGCAAAAGCCCGCGCAATGGGCGTGAACGTGGACAAAGTGCTCTGGGTGGACCAGGGCACGGACGGACTCTAGAGCCCGTTTATCGGCGTCATTGGGCGGCTGCCACCAAAGCCTGGGTATAGCCCTCGCGTGGCGCATTGAGCACCTGGGTGGCACTGCCTGATTCCACGATGACCCCATCTTTCATCACCAGCACCTCGTGCGCCATGGCGCGGACCACGTCCACGTCGTGCGTGATCAGCACATAGGCCAGGCCGCGCTCGCGCTGCAAGCGCTGGAGCAGCGCCAGCACCTGCTGCTGGATAGTGACGTCGAGCGCGCTGGTCGGCTCATCGAGCACCAGCAGCTGCGGCTGGACAATCAGCGCGCGGGCGACGGCCAGGCGCTGGCGCTGGCCGCCGGAAAATTCGTGCGGGTAACGCGCCAGCAGGCCGGGGAACTGCGTTTCGTCCAAGCCCACTTCCGCGAGCGCCGCCTCGACGCGCTGGCGCAGCTCGGCCGGCGTCAGGCCGGGCTCGTGCACGCGCAGGCCTTCGCCGACGATTTCTTCCACCGTCAGGCGCGGCGAGAGGGACGAGAACGGGTCCTGGAACACCACCTGTATTTTCTGGCGCAAGCGTTGGTTCGGCTTGCTGTTGCGCGCTGCCGGCGCCTGCCAAGTGCTTCCCGCCACTTCCACGCTGCCCTGGTACGGCAGCAGGCCCAGCAAGGCTTGCGCCAGGGTGGATTTGCCCGAGCCCGATTCGCCCACCACACCGAGCGTGCGCCCCGGCTGCAGGCGCAGGTCGGCGCCTTGCAGGGCAACGAACTCGCCCTTCCTGAACCAGCCGCGCACGCCCGGCAAGGGCGTCGGGTAGACCACCCGCAAAGCCTGCGCCTGCAGCACCGGCGGCGCGTTGGGGTTGGCCGCGTCCTCCTGCACGTCGCGCCGGGGTTTGCTGGCCATCAGGCGGCGGGTGTAGGCGTGTGCCGGCTGGCCAAACACGTCCGCGACGGGGCCCTGCTCGACGAGGGCGCCCTGCTCCATCACCGCGACGCGGTCGGCAAAGCGGCGCACCAGGTTCAGGTCGTGCGTGATGAGCAGCACCGCCATGCCGGTCTGGCGCTGCAGGTCGGCCAGCAGGCCGAGGATCTGGCCGCGCAGCGTCACATCGAGCGCCGTGGTCGGCTCGTCGGCCAGCAGCAGCGCCGGGCGGCTGGCCAGCGCCATGGCGATCATGGCGCGCTGGCGCTGCCCGCCCGAGAGCTGGTGCGGAAACGCGGCGGCGCGGCGCGCGGGCTCCGGGATGCCCGTGCTTGCAATCAATTCGATAGCTGCTTGCCAAGACTGCGCTTGCGTCAGAGCCTGTTTTAGCTCCAAAACCTCGCTGATTTGTCGGCCCACGGTCATGAGCGGGTTGAGCGCCGTCATGGGCTCCTGGAAAACCATGGCGATGTCGCCGCCGCGCACGCCGCGCAGTTCGCGTTCGGTCAGCCGCAGCAGGTCGCGCCCCTGGAAGAGTGCGCTGCCCTGCACCGCGGCATCGCCCGCCAGGCCCAGCAGGCTGAGCGCGGTGATCGTCTTGCCCGACCCCGACTCGCCCACCAGGGCCAGCTTTTCGCCGGCCGCGATGTCGAAGTTGACGCCGCGCACGACTTCTTTCGCGCCAAAGCGGACATGCAGGTCCCGCACCTGCACAAGCGGAAGTGGGGAAGCTGCGTTCATTGGTCTGCCTTGCGGGGATCGAGCGCGTCGCGCAGCGCGTCGCCCATGAAGGTGAGCAGCAGCAAGGTGGTGACCAATACCGCGAAGGTGGACAGCGAAATCCACCAGGCATCGATGCTGTTCTTGCCCTGGCTGAGCAACTCGCCGAGCGACGGCGTTCCGGGCGGCACGCCCAGGCCGAGGAAATCGAGCGAGGTCAGCGCCAGGATGGCCGCGCTCATGCGAAACGGCAGGAAGGTGACCACCGGCGTCAGGCTGTTGGGCAGGATGTGGCGCCAGATGATCTGCCAGTTGCCCACGCCCAGGGCGCGCGCGGCCTTCACGTAGTCGAGCTGGCGGTTGCGCAGGAA
>MEDL01000088.1 GCA_001724785.1 Acidovorax sp. SCN 68-22
CACGGTGGCGGTGGTGGTGCCGTCACCGGCGTTGTCGCTGGTCTTGGAAGCGACTTCCTTGACCATCTGCGCGCCCATGTTCTGCAGCTTGTCCTTGAGTTCGATTTCCTTGGCCACGGACACGCCGTCCTTGGTCACGGTGGGGGCGCCGAACGAACGCTCGAGCACCACGTTGCGGCCCTTGGGGCCCAGGGTGGTCTTGACCGCGTTGGCCAGGATGTTCACGCCTTCAACCATGCGTGCGCGGGCTTCGCCGCCGAAAACTACGTCTTTTGCTGCCATGTTGGAGCTCCTGAATATGGGTTAAATACGTGCCTAGCGCTTATCCAATAAGCGCTTATAGCTATTAAATCGGTAGTGAAAGACTTATTTCTCGACGACTGCGAACAGATCGTCTTCCTTCATTACCAGCAGTTCGTCGCCATCGACCTTGACGGTCTGGCCGCTGTACTTGCCGAACAGCACGCGGTCGCCCACCTTGACGCTCATGGGCATGCGCTCGCCGTCTTCGTCCAGCTTGCCCGGGCCCACGGCCAGCACCTCGCCCTGGTCGGGCTTCTCGGCGGCGTTGTCGGGGATGTAGATGCCGGAGGCGGTCTTGGTTTCGGATTCCACGCGCTTGACGATCACGCGGTCAGCAAGAGGGCGAAGGTTCATTGCAAATACTCCTGGTTTGAAAAATTGCGCCGCAAGGGGCAGGGCCGCCTGGCAGTGCAGACGGCCCGAAAATCAGTCCGGGCAGGCGCAGGCAGGTTGCTAGCACTCGCGTCGGACGAGTGCTAATGATAAGGGCATTTCGGGTGGTTTCAAGGGCGCCGGGCAGCGCGGCGCATGCTATTGCGGCCGATCCAGCAGCCCCAGGAAGCGGTCCAGGATGTGGAAGTGGTCGTCGAAGAACTCGGCTTCCAGGGCGGCGAGCTCGTCTTCGCCCACCCACAGGGCGTGCGCGGCGTCGTCCGCCGCCTGCACGGCAAAGGGCTCACCCGGCAGGTCGAAGCAATGCACGTGGGTGACGACGCGCCCGCGCTGGCTGCGCGCCGGGTGGGCGAACACGCGCACTTCCCGCAGCGCGGCGGCCAGGCGCTCGGGCGGCAGGGGGCATTGGGTTTCCTCGGCCAGCTCGCGCAGGCAGCTTTGCAGCAGCGTCTCGTGCACGCCGATGAAGCCGCCCGGCAGCGCCAGCAAGCCCTGGCCCGGCGCCCGCCCGCGGCGGATCAGCAGCACCTGGCCTTGCGCGCGCACCAGGGCATCCACGGTGATGAAGGTCGGCGGGTAGGGCGCGCTTGCCCAGGCCGCGTGGTGCGCCTGCAGCGCGCGCCATTCGGCCTGCAGGGCGGGGTAGTGCGGACCGGCGGCGAACGCTTCGAGGAATTGCACGCTGCTGGGCGGCATCTGCCCGGCGGCGTGTGCGGCCCGCGCCGGCGCATCGACCGCGCCGAAGTAGGCGGCGCGGATGCTGCTGGCGTCGGTATCGCCCTGGCGCGCCATGTGCACCAGCTCCCAGCCGGGAAAAGCGTCCAGGTAGCTGCTGCTGGCGTCCTTGAAGTGGCCGACGAGGCCGATGCGCCCGGCGCTCCCCACCAGGCGCTCGACCGCGCTCTGCACCGCCTGCGCCCAGCGCGCCTCGTCGTAGTGGTCGCGCACCGGCAGCATCTGCACGCGCGCCTGGTCGGCCTCGGGCAGGGCGGCGCGCAGCAGGGCCTCGCGTTCGGGCACCGTGAAGGGGTTGCGCGGCGAACGCGCCTGCCAGGCCGAGCCGAGGACGACGATGACCTGCGGCGCGCATTCCAGCGCGCGCCGCAGCAGCGCCAGGTGGCCGGCGTGCACGGGCTGGAAGCGTCCGATGTAAATGGCGGTGTCGTACATGGCGGTGGCTGCGAGAACTTATGGTTTATAGGGCGTTAGCGCTCGCCATGCAATATTTTCATGCTATCAATGTGATAGTTCCATGGGCGTCCTGGAACCGCTGGGGCGGTCCGGCCGGGGGCCGTGTCTTGACCGCCGTCATGGTAAACACCCTTGGATGGCGGCGCCTCCTCTGGCACAAACGCACACTTTTGCATCCGCCGCTTGTGCTGCCCCGTGGGGCTGGACTGCGCTGGCGGCCCTGGGGGGAACCATGTCCTTGCGGCTCAAATTCAATCTGGTGCTGGCGGCGGTGCTGCTGGTGGCCGTGGCGGGCGCCGGCCTGTACGTCCACCGTTTTCTGCAGAGCGCGGCCATAGCGCAAGTGCAGCACAACTCCGCGATCATGATGCACGCCGCGCTGGCGATACGCGACTACACCACGGAACTCGTCAAGCCGCACCTGGATGTCACGCTGCTGGAAAAATTCCTGCCGCAGACCGTTCCCGCGTTCGCCGCCACCGAGACACTGCGGCGCCTGCAAACGCGCTTTCCGGGCTATGAATACAAGGAGGCGGTGCTCAACCCCTCGAACCTGCGCGACCGCGCGACGGAATGGGAGGCGCGGCTCATCGAGGATTTCCGCTCCGGCCGTGCGGACCTGCAGACCGAGGTGACGGGCGAAATCGGCGAAGGCATGTACCGCTCGATGTACGTGGCGCGGCCGATCACCATCAAGCAGCCGCAGTGCATGGCCTGCCACAGCACGCCCGAGGCCGCGCCGGCCAGCATGCGCAAGGTCTACGGCGACCACAACGGCTTTGGCTGGAAGATGAACGAAACCGTCGGCATCCAGGTGGTCAAGGTGCCGATGTACTACCCGCTCGAGGCGGCGCGCGAGACCTTCTACGCCGTCATGGGCGTGATGCTGGCGAGCTTCGCACTGCTCTTTCTCGTGCTCAACCTGTCGCTGTCGGCGCTGGTGATCGAGCCCATGGCGCGGCTCAACCGCAAGCTCGAAGACCTGGCGACGCGGGACTTCCTGACCGACCTCGTCAACCGCCGGCGTTTCTTCGAGCGCCTCGAGGCCGAGATGGCCGAGACGCGCGTGAAGAAGGGCCAGCTGTCGGTGGTGATGTTCGACATCGACTTCTTCAAGCGCATCAACGACACCTTCGGCCACGATTCGGGCGACGTGGTGCTGAAGAAGACCGCGCTGCGCGTGCGCGAGCTGCTGCGTTCCTCGGATTGCGCGGCGCGCTTCGGCGGCGAGGAATTCATCATCCTGCTCAAGGAAACCCCGGTGGACGCCGCCATGGCCATGGCCGAGGCCGTGCGCGCACGCATCTCCGGGACGCCGTTCGACCGGGTCGGCCACGTCAGCGCCAGCTTCGGCGTGGCCGCGTGGGACCACCAGGAGGACAGCCACGCGCTCATCAAGCGCGCCGACGCGGCGCTCTACGTCGCCAAATCGAGTGGGCGCAATTGCGTCGTGCAGGCGCAGGACGCCGAGCCGACGCCTACTTGAGCACCTTGCGCGCGGCGCCCACGCCCACGGCGGCCAGCACCAGGAAAACCACGGTGATGATCAGGAAGATCACGAACAGGACCTTGGCAATACCGGCGGCGCCGGCCGCGATGCCCCCGAACCCAAGGGCTCCGGCGACGAGGGAAATCAGGGCAAAAATGATGGCGTATTTCAGCATGGTGGACCGTCCTTGCAAGGGGGCAGCGCGGCTGCGGGAAGGGATGGCGGGACGATAGTCCCAGCCGCCCGGCGCCCGCGTCGGTAGGCATGGCAAGGCGCTGTAGGAGCGCGCCGCGGCGCTCCAGGGCGTCTTGCAAACAAATTGACACAATTGGTGGGCACAGTGGGCACCAGCCGCCGCGCCGCGCGCGGCCTGTTTCTGTCTCTTGCCAGGTGTCCCATGTCCCCTGCTGTGCCCACTTCCCGCCGCGCGCCGGCCGGCGGCTCCCTCGGCCGCCGCCTGGCGGCCGTTTTCCTTTTGGTGCTCGCGCTCAGTCTGGTGGGCGCGGGCATAGGCATCTGGTCGCTCCAGCGCATCGGCCAATCTATCGAAGCCATGGTCGAGCGCAGCGTCGCCCATGAGCGCCGCGTGGCCGACGCCTACCGGTTGCAGGCCGTGAATGCCGAACGCTACAAGGCGGTCGCGCTGAGCTCCGAACCCCAGGTGGGCGAAATCCTCGGCGCCGACATCGCGCAGACCCAGGCGCAGTACGACGCGCTGCTCGCGGCCCTGGCGCAGCAGCTGCGCAGCCCAGCGGAGGTCGAGCACCTGCAGCATCTGCAGAGCGTGGGCGACGCCTTCCTGAAAGCGTGCGCCGAATTGATCGCTGCGCGCGATTCGGGGCTGACGTCCCGCATCAACCAGGTGTATGCCGAGCGCTTCGTGCCGGCCTCGCGCAGCTTGCTGGATGCGCTGGCCGCGCTCAGCCAGTCGCAACGCGAGGCCATCGACCACGGGGCCGCGCGCGTGGCCGAACTCGGGTACATGGCGCGCCTGTCCCTGGTGGCCTTCGGCGGCTTGGCGGCGGTGCTGGGTGCGCTGCTGGCGCAGTGGCTGGTGCGCAGCATCACACGGCCCATCGCGCAGGCCAGCGCCACGGCCGACCGCGTCGCCGGGCTCGACCTGCGCCACGACATCGTTGGCCACACGCGGGACGAATCGGGCCGCATGCTGGGCGCGCTGGCGCACATGCAGGCGGCGCTGCGCAGCCTGGTGCAGCAGGTGGGCGAGTCGGTGCATGCGGTGCGCGCGGCGTCCGGCGACATCGCCCATGGCAGCGCCGATCTGTCCAGCCGTACCGAGGAAACCGCCGCGCGGCTGCAGGAAACCACGGCCTCGCTGGAGGAGGTGACGCGCAAGGTGCTGGAATCGGCCGACGCGGCCGAGCGCACCGAGAGGCTTGCGCTGCAGGCGGCCAGCGCCGCCGAGCAGGGCAGCGACGCCGTGACGCGCGTCGTGGCCACCATGCAGCAGATCGCCGGCAGCGCCCATGAGATCGCCGAGATCACCGGAGTGATCGACACCATCGCCTTCCAGACCAACCTGCTGGCGCTGAACGCCGCCGTGGAGGCGGCGCGCGCGGGCCCGCAGGGCCGGGGCTTCGCCGTCGTGGCCGGCGAAGTGCGCCACCTGGCGAACCGCTCGGCCGAGGCGGCGCGCCAGATCAAGGCCCTGGTGGCGCAGTCGGTGGAGCAGGTGAACGCCGGTGCCCACCTGGCGGGGGACGCCGGCCGCACCATGGAGCAAATGGTGGCGGCGATCGGACACGCCGCGCAGGCGATGGTGCAGATCAAGGCAACGCACCATGCGCAGACGCAGGACATCGCCTCCATCCACGGCGCCATGGCGCACCTGGACGGCATGACGCAGCAGAACGCCGCGCTCGTCGAGCAATCGGCCGCGGCCGCCAACAGCCTGCTCGGCCAGGCGCACGAGCTGTCGGCGCTGGTGGGCCGGTTCCTGCTGCCGCAGCAGCCGACGCCGGTGCCCGCGCCGGTGCCGCGCGTTCCCGCAGGGCGGTCGCTGCTTGCCGGCGCGGGTGCCTACAGCCCGGCGTAGCCCGTGTCCGCGACTCTGCACATGGCGCCGCACACCGACCTCACGCAGCGCGCGCCGGTGTGCTGGCGCTGTGCGCCCACCGGCACGCCGCACCGACCGGCCTTGGCCGTGCCCGCGCCCGTGGCGTCGGAAATCCCCGCCACCTCGGTCGCTCGCCTGCTCGGCGAAGGGACGCTGCGGGCGCATTACCAACCCATCGTGCGGCTCGACAATGCGGAGGTCGTGGCCCATGAAAGCCTGATCCGCCTGCCCGCCGGCCATGCGCTGCGCAACCCGGACGAGTTGTTTCATGCCGCCCGGGAGCAAGGGGCCCTGGTGTGCCTGGAGCAGGCCTGTCTGGATGAAGGCCTGCGCACATGGCGCAGCGTCGCGGGGCGGCTGCTGTTCCTGAACCTGAGCGCCTTTGCCGTCGTCGAGATGGTCGATCGCTTGAGCGCCGCCGGCGTGGCGCGGGCACTGGAGGCTGCGGGCGTGCCGCCTTCGGCGGTGGTCATCGAGATCACCGAGCACGACGCCGCGGGCGACATCTCGCGCCTGGTACACGCGGCGACGCAGATCCGCGCCTGCGGCGTGCGCTTCGCCCTGGACGATTTTGGCGAAGGCCGTTCCAGCCTGCGGCTATGGGCCGAACTGCGACCGGACTACGTCAAGATCGACAAGTACTTCGTCGCCGGCATCGACGCCGACCCCGTCAAGCTGCAAATCGTTCGCGGCCTGATCCGGTTCGCCGAGATATCGGGCACCCACCTGGTGGCCGAAGGCATAGAAACCGAGGCCGAGCTGCGCGTGGTGCGCGACCTGGGCATTCCCCTGGGCCAGGGCTACGCGCTGGGCCGGCCGCAAGCGGAGCCTGCGGCGCAGGTGCTGCCCACGGCGCAGGCGGTGATTGCCAGCGGCGTCATCTCCGTGCTGCCGGGCCTCGCCCGGGCCGGCGGCGGCGACGTGACGCTCGCGCGCGTGACCACCTGGGTGGACCCGCAGCCACCCGCCATCACGGTGAACGAGCTGGCCGACGTGTTCCAGGCGCACGGCGCGCTCAAGGCCATTGCGCTGGTGGACCGTGGGCAACCCGTGGGCCTCGTCAACCGCCAGACCTTCAACGACAGCTATTCCCGGCCGTTCTTCAAGGAGCTGTACGGCCGGCTGCCGGCGAAGCGTTTCGCCAACACCAACCCGCTGGTGCTGCCCAAGCATGCGGGCGTCGAGGCCATGACGGAAGTGCTGATCTCGGCCGACCAGCGTTACCTGTCGGAAGGCTTCATCGTCACCGAGAACGGCCAGTACGCCGGCCTGGGCAGCGGTCAGCAGCTCGTGCGGCTGGTGACGGAGGTGCGCATCGAGGCGGCCCGCCACGCAAACCCGCTGACCTTTCTGCCGGGGAACATTCCCATCAACGAGCACATCCAGCGCCTGTTGCGCGCCGGCAGGCGTTTTGTCGCCTGCTACGCCGACCTGAACGATTTCAAGCCGTTCAACGACCACTATGGCTATTGGCAGGGCGACGAGATGATCCGTCTGGCAGCGCGCACCTTGGTGTCGCACTGCGAGCCGCAGCGGGACTTCGTCGGCCACGTGGGCGGCGACGATTTCATGGTGCTGTTCCAGAGCGACGACTGGGAGCAGCGCTGCCGCAGCATCCTGGACAGCTTCAACGCCCGGGCGCGCGGGCTGTTCGACGAACCGGCGCGCCAGCGCGGCGGTATCGATGCCGAGGACCGGCATGGCGTGCGCCGGTTCTTCCCGTTCACCACTTTGTCCTTGGGCGCGATCGTCATCCGCCCCGGGCAGTTCGACAAAGCGGACGCGGTGGCATCTGCGGCTGCCGCCGCCAAGCACAAGGCCAAGATGGGGAGCCAGGGACTGGTGGTCGCGCCGTTGTGTTGAGGTTGCGTTCAGCCCGGCCGCTGCTCGCAGCGCGGCAGCCTTGTGGTCTTCGCTCACATCGCTGCGCGATATGAGCTGCGCCCCAAAGCCCAGGGTTTGCTGACGCAAACGCCGGACTTACAGCCCGGCCGCTGCACGCAGCGCCTGGGCTTGTGGCTTCGGCCCGGCCCTGCGGGCCTTCACTTCGCTGCGCGAAATGAGCCTGCGCCGCAAGGCTGCCGAACCCGCTCGCGCGGGTTGCCGGGCCTACAGCCCGGCCGCTGCACGCAGCGCGGCAGCCTTGTCCGTCCGTTCCCAGGTGAATTGGGGTTCGTCGCGGCCGAAGTGGCCGTAGGCGGCGGTTTTTTCGTAGATTGGGCGCAGCAGGTCGAGCATCTGGATGATGCCTTTGGGGCGCAGGTCGAAGTGCGCGCGCACCAGCTCGGCGAGCCGGGCGTCGGAGACCACGCCCGTGCCTTCCGTATAGACCGTGATGTTCATCGGGTGCGCGACGCCGATGGCGTAGGCCACCTGGATCTGGCACTGGCGCGCCAGGCCCGCGGCGACGATGTTCTTGGCCACGTAGCGCGCGGCGTAGGCGGCGCTGCGGTCGACCTTGGTCGGGTCCTTGCCGGAAAACGCCCCGCCGCCGTGCGGGCAGGCGCCGCCGTAGGTGTCGACGATGATCTTGCGCCCCGTCAGGCCGCAGTCGCCTTGCGGGCCGCCGGTGACGAAGCGGCCCGTGGGGTTGATGAGGTAGGTGGTGTCCTGCAGCCACTCCTTGGGCAGCACCGGCTTGATGATTTCCTCGATGATGGCCTCGGTGAACGAGGCCTTCATCTTCGTCTGCGTCTCGCTCTGGTCGGGGCTGTGCTGGGTGGAGAGCACCACGGTGTCGATGCTGTGCGGCTTGCCGTCCACGTAGCGCATGGTCACCTGGCTCTTGGCGTCGGGGCGCAGGAAGGGCAGGCGCCCGTCCTTGCGCAGCTGCGCCTGGCGCTCGACCAGGCGGTGCGCGTAGTAGATCGGCGCGGGCATGAGGTCGGGCGTTTCGTCGCAGGCGTAGCCGAACATCAGGCCCTGGTCGCCGGCGCCGGTGTTCAGGTGGTCGTCGCTCGCGTGGTCCACGCCCTGGGCGATGTCGTTGCTCTGCTTGTCGTAGGCCACGAGCACGGCGCAGCCCTTGTAGTCGATGCCGTATTCGGTGTTGTCGTAGCCGATGCGCTTGATGGTGTCGCGCGCCACCTGGATGTAGTCCACGTGGGCGTTGGTGGTGATCTCGCCGGCCAGCACCACCAGGCCGGTGTTGCACAGCGTCTCGGCGGCCACGCGCGAGCGCGGGTCCTGCGTGAAGATGGCGTCGAGGATGGCGTCCGATACCTGGTCGGCGACCTTGTCGGGGTGGCCTTCGGAGACCGATTCGGATGTGAAGAGAAAGTCGTTCGCCATTTGAATAAACTCCTGTGCTGGCTTGTGGGGCGTTGCCCGAAGCCTGGGAAGCTTTGGCGAACGCTTTAGCAGTCTTGTTTAACGTCGCTCTGCAAGTTGCTCATTTAACTCAGCGACGGTGCCATTTTAATGCCTGTTCTTTTTCGCCTCCTGGCACATATCCCTTTGCGCGCCGTGCATTTCCTGGGTGGCGGGCTTGGTTGGCTGGCCTTCCTGGCTTCGCCGACCTACCGCCGCCGCTTCCTCGCCAACGCCGCGCTGGCGGGCTACCGCTTCGCCGACGTCCGCCCTGCCGTGGCCCAGGCCGGGCGCACGGTGGCCGAAATACCGCGCCTGTGGTTCGGCGAGGCGCCGCATTGCACGCTGCAGAACGAAGCGCTGGTGGCGCAGGCCTACGCCGCCGGGCGAGGCGTCATCTACCTCACGCCGCACCTGGGCTGTTTCGAACTTTCGGCCCGGGACGCGGCGCGCCGCTGGGGCGCGGTGTACGGGCCCATCACCGTGCTCTACCGTCCGGCGCGCCAGGCCTGGCTGGCGCGGCTGATGGAAACCGCGCGCAACCGCCCGGCGATGCACGCCGTACCCACCACCCTGTCGGGCGTGCGCCAGATGATCAAGGCGCTGCGCCGGGGCGAGGCCGTGGGCCTGCTGCCCGACCAGGTGCCGCCCAGCGGCCTGGGGGTGTGGGCGCCGTTTTTCGGCCAGGACGCCTACACCATGACGCTGGCCGCCCGCCTCGCACAGCAGACCGGGGCCCAGGTGGTGCTGGCGTTTTGCGAGCGCCTGCCCCGGGGGCGCGGCTTTGTCACGCATTTCCAGCGCCTGGAGGAGCCGCTTGCGCACGATGCCACGCAGGCGGCGGCGCAGATCAACGCGGCCATGGAGCGGCTGATTCGCCAATGCCCCGAGCAGTACCTGTGGGGCTACGCGCGCTACAAGCGCCCGCGCGCCGAAGCGGTGCCGCAGGCGGCCGTGGCCGGGGGTGCGGCGTGAGCGGCGTGGGGGCAGGCCGGTGAGCGGGCGCCTGGGCGTGGCGCTGATGCGCGTGCTGGCACACCTGCCGCTGCCGGTGCTGCGCGCGCTGGGCTGGGCGATCGGCGAAGTGCTGTTCCTGCTCGCGGTGCCGCGCCGGCGCGTGGCCCTGCGCAACCTGGCGCTGTGCTTTCCGCACGAAGCGCCGGCGACGCGCCGGCGCTGGGCGCGCCAGAGCTTCGTGGCGTTCTGCCAGTCCTGGCTGGACCGCAGCTGGCTGTGGTTCGCCCCGCGCGAGACGGTGCTCGCGCGCGTTCGGCTGACGGGCGCGCTCGAGGAACTCGAAGGCGACACGCCGACCATCATCTTCGCGCCGCATTTCTACGGCATGGACGCCGGCGGCTCGGCGCTCACGCTGCACACGCCGCGCGCCTTCACCTCGATCTTCTCCAAGCACCCCGACCCGGCGGTGGACGCCTGGTTCCGCGCGGGCCGCCAGCGCTTTGGCGACGTGCGCATGCTCAACCGCAAGGACGGCGTCAAGCCCATCATCGCCAACCTGCGCAAGGGCGGGCTCTTGTACCTGCTGGCCGACATGGATTTCGGCCGCAACGATTCGCTCTTCGTGCCCTTCTTCGGCGTGCCCGCCGCCACGGTGCCTTCGCTGCCGCGCTTTGCCCGGCTGGGCCGCGCCAAGGTGATCGGCATGGCCACGCGCCTGGTGCCGGGCGGGTATGTGGCGGAAATCACGCCCGCCTGGGACCACTATCCGAGCGACGATCTGGAGGCCGACACCGCGGAAATGAACCGCCGCCTGGAGGCCTGGATCGCGCCCGAGCCCGGCCAGTACTACTGGGTGCACAAGCGCTTCAAGACGCGGCCCGAGGGCATGCCCAGCGTGTACTGAGG
>MEDL01000089.1 GCA_001724785.1 Acidovorax sp. SCN 68-22
TGTTCATCCAGCGCCTGATGCCGGCCGACGCGCTGCGCATTCGCGGCCGGCACAACGCCGTCAACGCCCTGGCGGCGCTTGCCCTGGCACAGGCCGGCGGGGGCGCGCTCGGCGCCATGCTCTATGCGCTGCGCGAATACCGCGGCGAGCCGCACCGCGTCGAACCCGTGGGTGTGATCGACGGCGTCGAGTATTTCGACGACAGCAAGGGCACCAACGTGGGCGCTACTGTGGCGGCCATTTCCGGCCTGGGCGCGGAGCGGCGCGTGGTGCCCATCCTGGGCGGTGTGGGCAAGGGGCAGGATTTCTCGCCGCTCGCCGCGCCGGTGGCACGCCACGCGCGCGCCGTGGTGCTGATGGGGCGCGACGCGCCGCAAATCCGCGCGGCGCTGGCTGAGACCGGCGTGGTGCTGGCCGACGCCGGCTCGCTGGCCGACGCGGTGGATGCCGCCGCGCGCCTGGCCCATGCGGGCGATGCGGTGCTGCTCTCTCCGGCCTGCGCGAGCTTCGACATGTTCGACAGCTACGTGCACCGCGCCGAAGCCTTCTGCGCCCTGGTGCGCGAGCGCGCGCAGGACGCCGGCCAACCGCTGGAGGGGGCGGCATGAGCACCGCGGCACCCCGCGCCACCGGCCGCATCGCGGGCTGGTTCGCCGCGCGCGGCCAGCGCGGCGCCGAAGGCCTCCCGGTGCGCGCCGGCGGCATGGAGTACCGCCAGAGCACGGCCACTCCGGCCAGCGTGCTCGGCTTCGACCAGGCGCTCCTGTGGGTGGTGGTGGCGCTGCTGGCCTGGGGCCTGGTGATGGTCTATTCGGCCTCCATCGCCATGCCCGACAACCCGCGCTTCGGCAAGATTTCGCACACCCACTTCCTGGTGCGCCACCTCATGGCGCTCGCCATGGGTTTCGTCGCCGCCCTGCTGGCGTTCCAGATCCCCATGCTGGTGTGGGAGCGCCAGGCGCGCGCGCTGTTCATTGTGGCCATCGCCTTGCTGGGAGCGGTGCTGGTGCCGCACGTCGGCACGGAAGTCAACGGCGCGCGGCGCTGGCTGTCGCTCGGCATCATGAACTTCCAGCCGTCCGAGCTGGCGAAGTTGGCCGTGGTGATCTACGCCGCCGACTACATGTGCCGCAAGATGGATGTGAAGGAGCGGTTCTTCCGCGCCGTGCTGCCCATGGGCGCGGCCGTCGCGCTGGTGGGCGGCCTGCTGCTGGCCGAGCCCGACATGGGCGCCTTCATGGTCATTGCCGTCACCGCCATGGGCATCCTGTTCCTGGGCGGCGTCAACGCGCGCATGTTCATCCTGATCACCATGGTGCTGGTGGCGGCCTTCGGCCTGATGATTGCCTTCAACGACTATCGGCGGGCGCGCATTTTTGCCTATCTGGACCCCTGGAGCGAGCACAACGCGCTCGCCAAGGGCTACCAGCTCACCCACTCACTGATTGCCATCGGCCGGGGCGAGATCTTCGGCGTCGGCCTGGGCGGCAGCGTGGAAAAGCTCCACTGGCTGCCCGAAGCGCACACCGACTTCCTGCTTGCCGTCATCGGCGAGGAATTCGGCCTGGTGGGCGTGCTCGTGCTGATCGTGCTGTTCTTCTGGATGACGCGGCGCATCATGCACATCGGCCGCCAGGCCATCGCGCTCGACCGCGTGTTCTCCGGCTTGGTGGCGCAGGGCGTGGCGATCTGGGTCGGCTTCCAGGCCTTCATCAACATGGGCGTCAACCTGGGCGCCCTGCCGACCAAGGGCCTGACCCTGCCGCTGATGAGCTTCGGCGGCTCGGCCATCCTGATGCACCTGGTCGCCCTGGCGATCGTGCTGCGGGTGGATTACGAAAACAAGCTCCTCATGCGCGGAGGCCGCGCATGAGGAGCTTGTTTCGCCACAACAAGTTACACCGGTGCGTTAGCACTGGCGGCTGCGCAGCAGCCGTGCGCGGAGGCCGCGCATGAGCGATCAGAAAGTCGCTCTGGTCATGGCCGGCGGTACGGGCGGCCACATCTTTCCTGGTCTGGCGGTGGCCGAGGAGTTGCGCGCGCGCGGCTGGCGCGTGCACTGGCTGGGAGCCCCCGGCGGGATGGAAACGCGCATCGTGCCGGCGCACGGTTTCGCCATGGAGCTGATCGATTTCGGCGGTGTGCGCGGCAAAGGCCTGGCCACGCTGGCGCTGCTGCCACTCAAGCTGCTGCGCGCCTTCTGGCAGGCCCTGGCGGTGGTGCGGCGCGTCCGGCCCGACGTGGTGCTGGGCCTGGGCGGCTATATCACCTTCCCCGGCGGCATGATGGCCGTGCTGGCCGGCAAACCCCTGGTGCTGCACGAGCAGAACTCGGTCGCCGGCCTGGCCAACAAGGTGCTTGCCGGTGTTGCCGACCGCGTCTTCACCGCCTTCCCGGGTGTCTTCCGTTCGGGCGCTTGGGTCGGCAACCCGCTGCGCGCGGCGTTCACGCAGCAGCCTGGCCCGGCGGAGCGCTTTGCCGGCCGCAGCGGGCCGCTGCGCCTGCTGGTGGTCGGCGGCAGCCTGGGGGCGAGGGCGCTCAACGAGATCGTGCCCCAGGCGCTGGCGCTCCTTCCCGAGGCCGAGCGGCCCGTGGTCACGCACCAGAGCGGCGCCGCGCAGATCGATGCGCTGCGCGCCGCCTACGCCGCCGCCGGCGTGGCGGCGACGCTGCTGCCGTTCATCGACGACATGGCCACTGCGCTGGCGCAGGCGGACGTGATCGTCTGCCGTGCCGGCGCGAGCACCGTCACCGAGATCGCCGCCGTGGGCGCCGCGGCCGTGTTCGTGCCGTTCCCGCACGCGGTGGACGACCACCAGAGCACCAACGCGCGCTTCCTGGTGGACGCGGGCGGCGGCTGGCTGGTGCAGCAGCGCGACCTGACCCCGGAAGGCCTGGCCGGAATGCTCCAAAATATGGAGCGTCAAACCCTTATGGATAAAGCGCTAAAGGCCAAAAACATGCAAAAAATTGCCGCAACCCGCGAAGTGGTGGCCGCGTGCGAGGAGTTGGCATGAAACACGCCATTCGCCACATTCACTTCGTCGGCATCGGCGGCTCGGGCATGAGCGGCATCGCGGAAGTGCTTTTCAACCAGGGCTACACCGTGAGCGGCTCGGACTTGGCCGACAGCAGTGCGCTGCGCCGGCTGCAGGACATGGGCATCGCCACGCACGTGGGGCATGCCGCGGCGCACGTCGCCGGGGCCGACGCGGTGGTGACCTCCACCGCGGTCAAGCCCGACAACCCCGAGGTGCTGGCCGCGCGCGAGAAGAAGATTCCCGTGGTGCCGCGTGCGCTGATGCTGGCCGAGCTGATGCGCATGAAGCAGGGCATCGCGATTGCCGGCGCGCACGGCAAGACGACGACGACCAGCCTCGTCGCCAGCGTGCTCGCCGAGGCCGGGCTGGACCCGACCTTCGTCATCGGCGGGCGGCTCAACAGCGCCGGGGCCAACGCGAAGCTGGGCGGGGGCGACTACATCGTCGTCGAGGCCGACGAGTCCGATGCATCGTTCCTGAACCTGCTGCCCGTGATGGCGGTCGTCACCAACATCGACGCCGACCACATGGAGACCTACGGCCACGACTTCGGGCGGCTGAAGAAGGCCTTCGTCGATTTCCTGCACCGCATGCCGTTCTACGGCACGGCGGTGCTGTGCGTCGACAACCCGGCGGTGCGCTCCATCCTGCCCGAGGTGTCGTGCCCGGTGACGAGCTACGGCTTCGCGCCCGACGCCCAGGTGCGCGCCGTGGATGTGCGCGCCGAGGGGGCGCAGATGTGTTTTACCGTGCAGCGGCGCAACGGCGTGACGCTGCCCGACCTGCAGGTGCGCCTGAACCTCGCTGGCGAGCACAACGTGCAGAACGCGCTGGCGGCCATTGCCGTGGCTGTTGAGCTGTCGATCGACGATGCGGCCGTGCTGCGCGCGCTCGAGCGTTTTCGCGGTGTGGGCCGGCGTTTCCAGAGCTACGGCGATCTGCCGGCCGCGGGCGGCGGGCGCTTCACCCTGATCGACGACTATGGCCACCACCCGGTGGAGATGGCCGCCACGCTGGCGGCCGCGCGCGGCGCCTTTCCGGGGCGGCGCCTGGTGCTGGCTTTCCAGCCGCACCGCTACACGCGCACACGCGACTGTTTCGAGGATTTCGTGCGTGTCATCGGCCAGGCGGATGCCGTGCTGCTGACCGAGGTGTACGCCGCCGGGGAGGCGCCGGTGGTGGCGGCCGATGGGCGATCGCTGGCGCGTGCGCTGCGCGTGGCGGGGCAGGTTGAGCCGGTGTTTGTCGAAGATGTGGCGGCCTTGCCACGCGCCATCGCCGAACTGGCCCAGGCGGGCGACGTGGTGCTCTGCATGGGCGCGGGATCGATTGGCGCCGTGCCCGCGCGTACCGTAGAATTGCTACAAAAACATGAGCTTTCATCGTAGACGAGACAAGCGGTATGAGCCATAAAGATTTCAACGTCGATGTGCATGGCCTGGGCAAGGTGGCCGTGCTCATGGGCGGGACGTCGGCCGAGCGCGAGGTCTCTCTGATGTCCGGCACCGGCGTGCTGGCGGCGCTGCGTGCGCGCGGTGTCGACGCGCACGCCTTTGACCCGGCCGAGCGCGACATGGGCGAACTGCGCCGCGAGGGCTTTGCCCGCTGCTTCATCACGCTGCACGGCCGGCATGGCGAGGACGGCACCGTGCAGGGCGCGCTGGAACTGCTGGGCATTCCCTACACCGGTCCGGGTGTGCTGGCGTCGGCGATCGCCATGGACAAGGTCATGACCAAGCGCATGTGGATCGCTGAGGACCTGCCAACGCCGCGCTATGTCTGCCTGGCGCCCGAGCAGCAGACGCCCGAGCACGTGCGGGCCGTGCCCGATGCGCTGGGCCTGCCGCTGATCGTCAAGCCCCCGCACGAAGGCTCGTCGATCGGTGTCAGCAAGGTGCACGGCTACTCCGACATGCAGGCGGCGGTGGCGCTCTCGCGCCGGTACGAGCCCGAGGTGCTGTGCGAGGAGTTCATCGAGGGCGAGGAAGTGACCTGCCCGGTCCTGGGCACGGGCGCGGCGGCGCGCGCGCTGCCGGTCATTCGCATCGAAGCGCCGAACGGCGCCTACGACTACCAGAACAAGTACTTCACCGACGTCGTCCAGTACCACTGCCCGAGTGGCCTGCCCGAGGCGGAGGAGCGCGAAATCCAGCGCCTGGTGCTGGCCAGCTACCGCGCGCTTGGCTGCCGCGGCTGGGGCCGCGCCGACCTGATGATCCGCGCCAGCGACCGCAAGCCTTTCCTGCTGGAAATCAACACCTCGCCCGGCATGACCAGCCATTCGCTGGTGCCGATGTCGGCGCGCGCCGCCGGCCTGTCCTACGAGGACCTGTGCCTCATGCTCCTGGCCGACGCGGCGCTCGACGCGCCCGCCAGCACACCCGCAGGAGGCGCCGCGTGAGCACCCTGGCCGCGCCGCTCGACGTCCGGTTGATGAACCTGACGGCCACGCTGCTGTTCACCGGCTGCGCGCTCCTCGCGCTGGCCGGGGGGGTCTCGTGGACGCTGCGCCACCCGGCGTTCGCCATCGCGCGCATCGTCGTGCAGGGGGAGCTGGCGCACAACAACGCGGTGACGCTGCGCGCCAACGTGGCGCCGCAGATTTCCGGCAACTTCTTCACCGTGAACCTGCAAAGCGTGCGCCGCGCCTTCGAGCAGGTGCCGTGGGTGCGTACAGCGCAGGTGCGGCGGGAATTTCCGCGCACCCTGCGCGTGCAACTGCAGGAACACCACGCGGCCGCGCATTGGGGACCGGAATCGGGCACCGCGATGGTCAACAGCCTGGGCGAGGTGTTCGAGTCCAACGGCGTCGACACCGAACTGGACGACCTGCTGCGGCTGGACGGCCCGCCGGGCACGTCGCCGCAACTGCTGGCCATGGCGCAGGCACTCTCGCCCCTGTTCGAGCCGCTGGGGCTGGAGTTGGGCAGTCTGTCGCTCTCGGTGCGCGGTGGCTGGCGCGCCACGCTTGGCGACGGGGCGGTGGTCGAACTGGGCGGCGGGACACCCCCTGAGGTTGTGGCACGCGCGCAGCACTTTGCACAGACGCTCACGCGTGTGGCGTCGCAGTACGGCCGCCGCGCCGATGCACTGGAAGCAGCCGACCTGCGCCACGTCGGCGGCTACGCATTGCGCTTGCGCGGCGTGACCACCGTGGCGGTGCAGCCCAATGGTCGCCCGGCGGCGCGCTAGGACACACAAGGCACAAGATCCATGGCAAGAGAATACAAAGACGTGGTGGTGGGGCTCGATATCGGCACGGCCAAGATCATGGCGGTGGTGGCCGAGGTGCTCCCGGGCGGCACCCTCAAGCTCGCCGGCCTGGGCGTGGCGCCGAGCAACGGCCTCAAGCGCGGCGTGGTGGTGAACATCGACGCCACGGTGCAAAGCATCCAGCAGGCGCTGAAAGAAGCCGAGCTGATGGCCGACTGCAAGATCCAGCGCGTCTACACCGGCATCACCGGCAGCCACATCCGCGGGCTCAATTCGAGCGGCATGGTGGCGGTCAAGGACAAGGAAGTGACGCCGGCCGACGTGGCCCGCGTCATAGAGACCGCCAAGGCCATCAACATCTCCAGCGACCAGCGCCTGCTGCTGGTGGAACCGCAGGAGTTCGTGATCGACGGGCAGGACGTGAAGGAGCCCATCGGCATGAGCGGGATCCGCCTGGAGGCGAAGATCCACATCGTCACCGGCGCCCAGAGCGCCGCCGAGAACATCATCAAGTGCGTGCGCCGCTGCGGCCTGGAGGTCGAGCAGCTCATGCTCAATCCGCTCGCCTCCAGCCAGGCGGTGCTGACCGACGATGAGCGCGAACTGGGCGTGGCCGTGGTCGATATCGGCGCGGGTACGACGGACCTGGCGATCTTCACCGGCGGCGCCATCCGGCATACGGCGGTCATTCCGATTGCCGGCGACCTGATCACCAGCGACATCGCCATGGCGCTGCGCACACCGACCAAGGACGCCGAGGAAATCAAGGTCGAAAGCGGCTACGCCAAGCAGCTGCTGGCCGACCCGGAAGCCCAGGTCGAGGTGCCGGGTCTGGGCGACCGCGGCCCGCGCATGATCAGCCGCCAGGCGCTCGCCGGTGTCATCGAGCCGCGCGTGGAGGAAATCTTCACGCTGGTGCAGCAGGTGGTGCGCGAATCGGGTTACGAGGAAGTCCTGTCCTCGGGCATCGTGCTCACCGGCGGCAGCGTGGTCATGCCCGGGATGGTCGAGCTCGGCGAGGACATCTTCCTCAAGCCCGTGCGCCGGGGCATTCCGAAATATTCCAGCGCCCTCTCCGACATGGTGGCGCAGCCGCGCGCCGCCACGGTGATGGGCTTGCTCGAAGAAGCACGCCTGGCACGCATGCGCGGCTTCAAGGTGGCGCAAAAGACGGGCTCGGTGCAGACCGCCTTCGGCCGCTTCAAGGACTTCATCGTGGGGAACTTCTGACCATGTTCAAGCTGGCCTGGCGCGTGCTGCCGCACCCACCGCCCCGAAGTCGCAGGGGCCGCGCCCGCGCGCACCGCGTGCACTGGCGTCCGCCCCGAACCCCGCGTTCCGTCTTGTTTCTCATTCATTACCCGTCAGCAGTACCAGGAGTCACAACATGCCCATCGAAATGATCGAAACCGAAGAATTCAACCAGGGCACCCAGATCAAGGTGATCGGGGTCGGCGGTGGCGGTAGCAATGCCGTCGAGCACATGATTGCGCGCGCCGTCCAGGGGGTGGAGTTCGTCAGCGCCAACACCGATGCACAGGCGCTGATGCGCAGCTCGGCGCACCGCGCCATCCAGTTGGGCGAGAGCGGTTTGGGCGCGGGCAGCAAGCCGGAGAAGGCGCGCGACGCCGCCGAGGCCGCCGCGGACGACATCCGCGACGCGATTGCCGGCGCGCACATGCTGTTCATCACCGCCGGCATGGGCGGAGGCACGGGCACCGGCGCCGCCCCGGTCATTGCGCGCATCGCCAAGGAGATGGGCATCCTCACCGTGGGCGTGGTCACCAAGCCGTTCGATTGGGAGGGTGGCCGCCGCATGAAGAACGCCGACGAGGGCCTGGCCGAGCTCGAAGCCAATGTCGATTCGCTGATCGTGGTGCTGAACGAAAAGCTGCTCGAGGTGCTGGGGGACGACATCACCCAGGACGAGGCTTTCGCGCATGCCAACGACGTGCTCAAGAACGCCGTGGGCGGTATTGCCGAGATCATCAACGAATACGGCCAGGTCAACGTCGACTTCGAGGACGTGCGCACCGTGATGGGTGAGCCCGGCAAGGCCATGATGGGCACGGCCACGGCGAGCGGCCCGGACCGCGCGCGCATCGCTGCCGAGCAGGCCATCGCCTGCCCGTTGCTCGAAGGGATCGACCTCTCGGGCGCCAAGGGCGTGCTGGTACTGGTCACGGCAAGCAAGGGCAGCCTGAAGCTCTCCGAGTCGCGTCTGGCCATGAGCACGATCAACGCCTACGCGTCGACCGATGCGCATGTCATCTTCGGCGCTGCCTACGACGAGACCCTGGGCGACGAGATCCGCGTGACCGTGGTCGCCACCGGCCTGGCGCGCCAGAATGCCCGCCGCCAGCCGATCTCGGTCGTGCAGGGCCTGCGCACGGGCACCGACAACATGGCATACGCCATGCCCACGGGGGGCGCCGTGGGAGGGGTGGGCCACGCAGGCGGTGCGGATTACGGGAATATGACCGTGCCCAGCGTCTGGCGCACCAACCGCAACTCGGCCGCGGCACGCGTGGATGCGCTCTCCTCGGGCGGCATGGACGATCTGGAGATTCCCGCCTTCCTGCGCAAGCAGGCCGATTGAAGCGGGGACTTTGCCTGAGCCGCTGCGCGGCTTCCCCCTTCCCTTGCGCTGCACGCGGGAAGGGGGCGGCGCCGCGTTTTTCTATCAAGGCCATAGGCGGGTTCAAGTGGCCCTTGCAGGATCGGCCCACTAAAATCGGCACATGCTCCCGCAACGTACCATCAAGGCGCTGACCCGTGCCGTTGGGGTCGGCCTGCACAGCGGCCAGCGCGTCGAACTGACGTTGCGGCCGGCAGCTCCCGACACCGGCATCGTGTTCCGCCGCATCGACCTGCCGCAGCCGGTGGATATCCCCGTGTCCGCGGAGGCGGTCACCGACACACGCTTGGCCTCGACCATCGGCGTCGGTGCGGCCAAGGTGCACACCGTCGAGCATCTGATGTCGGCCTGTTCCGGCCTCGGCATCGACAACCTGTATGTCGACATCACGGCAGAGGAAGTCCCCATCCTCGACGGATCGTCGGCATCTTTCGTGTTCCTGCTGCAGAGTGCAGGCATCGAGCTGCAAAAATCGCCCAAGCGCTTCATCCGGATCAAGCAACCGGTGGAGGTGCGCGAGGGTACCGGCGCGGCCGCGAAGTGGGCCCGCCTCACGCCGTACCACGGGTTCAAGCTGAGTTTCGAGATTGATTTCGACCACCCGGCGGTGGATTCCACCGGCCAGCGCGTGGAATTCGACATGGGCACCGGCAACTACAGCCGCGACATCGCGCGCGCGCGCACCTTCGGCTTCACGCGCGACGTGGAAATGATGCGCTCCCACGGCCTGGCCCTGGGCGGCGGGCTGGACAACGCCATCGTCATGGACGACTACAAGGTGCTCAATGCCGAGGGCCTGCGTTACGACGACGAATTCGTCAAACACAAGATCCTGGACGCCATGGGCGACTTGTACCTCGTGGGCAAGCCGCTGCTGGCCGCCTACAGCGCCTTCCGCTCCGGCCACGCCATGAACAACCTGTTGCTGCGCGCATTGCTGGCGCGGCAGGATGCGTGGGAGGTGGTCACCTTCGACGACGAACGCCAGGCGCCGCGCGGTTTCGCGCAGCCCGTGCGGGCCTGGTAGGTACCCGGCATGCTGATCTTCCGCTGGTTGGCCATGCTGCTGCTGCTTGCGGCGGCCGTGTCGTTCGCGTTCTATGCGGGTACGGGGCAGATCCGCTACCGGCGTTTCGGGCTCCTGATTCTGAAGTGGACGGTGGTCGCGGCGCTGTTTTTCTTCGCCGTCCTGTTCATCGGGCGCCTGGCCTGAGACGCGGCCGTTCGGCGCGCGTACACTTGCGCCTGCTCCGGGGTGTGCTGATGCGCTGAGATGCAAACGGCCTGTGATACAGGCCTGCTGCGAACCCGACGAACTTGATCCGGTTCATACCGGCGGAAGAAGAGCCGACCCTCCCCGTTTGCGTGCACGCCCATCGGCGCGCGCACGCCGCACCGCAGGCGCCACCCGTGCCTGCGGCGGGCGCAGGTCCAGTCCGGAGCACCCCACCATCCGGACCCAGGAGACCTGACCATGAACGCCCCCGACCCCCTTGCCCAAGATTCCTTCGTCGCCCAGCTGGCGCGCGCCCGCGAGCCCTTCCCGGCCTCGCGCAAGGCCTATCTGCCGGGCCAGCTGCACCCGGGCCTGCAGGTGCCGGTGCGCGACATCC
>MEDL01000090.1 GCA_001724785.1 Acidovorax sp. SCN 68-22
CTTAGAAGAAGCCCAGCTTGTTTTCCGAGTACGAAACCAGCAGGTTCTTGGTCTGCTGGTAGTGGTCCAGCATCATCTTGTGCGTCTCGCGCCCGATGCCCGACTCCTTGTAGCCGCCGAACGCCGCGTGCGCCGGGTAGGCGTGGTAGCAGTTCGTCCAGACGCGCCCGGCCTTGATGGCACGGCCCATGCGGTAGGCGACATTGCCGCTCCGGCTCCATACGCCGGCGCCCAGGCCGTAGAGCGTGTCGTTGGCAATGGCCAGCGCTTCGGCCTCGTCCTTGAAGGTGGTCACGGCCAGCACGGGGCCGAAGATTTCCTCCTGGAAGATGCGCATCTTGTTGTGGCCCTTGAACAGCGTCGGCTGCACGTAGTAGCCGTCTTCCAGGTCGCCGCCCAGGTGGGCCTGGCCGCCACCGGCCAGCACTTCGGCGCCTTCCTGCTTGCCCAGGTCCAGGTACGACAGGATCTTGGTGAGCTGCTCTTTGCTGGCCTGCGCGCCCATCATGCTCTCGGTGTCCAGCGGGTTCTGGTGCTTGATGGCGGCCACACGCTTGAGCACACGCTCCATGAACTTGTCGTAGATGCTTTCCTGGATCAGCGCACGCGACGGGCAGGTGCAGACCTCGCCCTGGTTGAAGGCAAACAGCACCAGGCCTTCCACGGCCTTGTCCAGGAAGGCATCGTCCTTGTCCATCACGTCGGCAAAGAAGATGTTGGGACTCTTTCCGCCCAGCTCCAGCGTGGCGGGGATGAGGTTGTTGGCAGCGGCCTGGGCAATCACGCGGCCGGTGCTGGTGGAGCCGGTGAAGGCGATCTTTGCAATGCGCTTGCTCTGCGCCAGCGGCATGCCGGCCTCGCGCCCGTAGCCATTGACGATGTTGAGCACGCCGGGCGGCAGCAGGTCGGCGATCAACTCGGCCAGGATGAGGATGGACACCGGCGTGGATTCCGCCGGCTTGAGCACCACGCAGTTGCCCGCGCCCAGCGCCGGGGCCAGCTTCCACGCGGCCATCAGGATGGGGAAGTTCCACGGAATGATCTGCCCCACCACGCCGAGCGGCTCCTGGATGTGGTACGCCACGGTGTGCTCGTCGATGTTCGACAGCGCGCCTTCTTGCGCGCGCACGCAGCCCGCGAAGTAGCGGAAATGGTCCACGGTGAGCGGGATGTCGGCGTTCAGCGTCTCGCGGATGGCCTTGCCGTTGTCCACCGTCTCGGCATAGGCCAGCAGCTCCAGGTTCTGCTCGATGCGGTCGGCGATCTTCAGCAGGATGTTGCTGCGCGTGGCGGCATCCGTCTTGCCCCAGGCATCGGCCGCAGCGTGGGCGGCATCGAGCGCCAGCTCGATGTCTTCGGCCGTGGAACGCGCGGCCTGGGTGTAGACCTTGCCGTTGACCGGCGAGATCACGTCAAAGTACTGGCCTTTCACGGGGGCGACAAACTTGCCGCCGATGAAGTTGTTGTACTGGGGCTTGTAGGCGATCTTGGCGCCAGCGGCGCCAGGGGCTGCGTAAACGGTCATGTGCGGTGTCTCCTGTGGAATGGTCACCCGCCTGCCCCGTGTGGGCGGGCGGATGGGTTCCACGACTCACGAACCGTGCCAGGCGCCCAGGCGCTTGTCTGCCGCCTCCGCCGGTCCTATCTGGCACAGGGCGGCACCGCCCGGCGCGCGTGCGCCGGCGGCGCCGCTCCACCGTGCCACACCTGTCACTTTGTGGAACACCCGGCCACCGCAGGCCCCACCGGCCCGTCGCGTGCGATGCGGCCATCGACCAGTTCCACCAGACGGTCGCATTGCGCCGCCAGGCGCGCGTCGTGCGTGACGATGAGAAAACTCGTGCCGCGCTCCGCGTGCATGCGCCGCAGCAGTGCAAACACTTCCCCCGAGGACGCGGTATCGAGGTTGCCGGTGGGCTCGTCGGCCAGCACCAAGGGCGGGTCCAGCACCAGCGCACGGGCAATCGCCACGCGCTGCTGCATGCCGCCAGAGAGTTCGGCGGGGCGCTTGTCCATCGCCCCCGCCAGGCCGACCGCGTCCAGCAGCTGGCGCGCGCGCTCCTCTTGCGCCCGGCCCACCCGCCCGGTGCCCATCAGGGCCGGGAGGGTCACGTTCTCCAGTGCCGAGAAGGCCGGCAGCAGGTGGTGGAACTGGAACACGAAACCGAGCGTGTGGCGCCGCAGCAGCGTCAGCGTTGCATCCGGCAGGCTCTGCACCGCCTGGCCCTGCAGGCGGTACTCCCCGGAACTGGCCCGCTCGAGCAGCCCCAGGATATTGAGCAGCGTGCTCTTGCCCGAACCCGAAGGCCCCATGAGCGCGACGAATTCACCCGCACGCACGCGCAGGTCCACGCCGTGCAGCACCTCGGCCTCGCTCGGGCGCCCCACGTTGTAGCGCTTGGTGATGGCGGCCAGCGCAATCAACGGGTCGGTCGGGCTCTGTGCGGCCATGCTCAGATGCGAATGGCCTGCGCCGGGTCGAGCCGGGCGGCGCTGCGCGCCGGGGCGATGGCGGCGACCACGCCGCACACCGTGGCGATCAGCGCCACCTGCAGCGCGGTGGCCGCCGGCAGGCCGATGGAAAACAGCGGCAGGCCGTCCGAGCCGCGCACGAAGCGCGTGAACATGGCGATGAGCGCCACGGCCAGTGCCAGCCCCAGCACCGAGCCCAGGGCACCGACCACGGCCCCCTGCACCAGGAACACCCGCATGACCTGGCCGCGCGTCGCCCCCATGGCGCGCAGGATGCCGATTTCGCGCTGCTTCTGCACCACCGACACCACCAGCACGCTGGCGATGCCCAGCACCACCACGGCCAGCACCACACCACGGATGATGCCGGTGCTGATGGACTGCGCGTTGAGCGCCGAGACGAGCTGGGCGTTGTTCTCCTGCCAGCTCTCGGCCTGGTAGGGGAACTGCGCGCGCAGCGTGCGCGCGACGTCCTGCGCGACCCAGACGTCGCGCAGCGTCAGCTCCAGGTGCGTGGCGCCGCCCGGCAGGGCCAGCAGGTTCTGCGCGGCGCGCAGCGGCACGATGACGGTGCGGCGGTTCAGGTCCTTCACACCCAGGTCCACCAGCGCGGTGACGCGCAGCGACTCGCTGCGCGTCCCGGTCTGCACGGTGAACCGGTCGCCGGCCCGCAGGCCCAGGTCCTGCGCCAACTCGCGCCCCAGCACCGATTCCCCTGGTGCGAGCCGCGCCACCCCGCTCACCACCTTGCTGCGCAGCCCGACCACGCGGTCGTACCGGTCCAGGTCCACCCCCAGCAGCGCGACCGATTGCACCGCTTCACCGCGCAGCGCCAGGCCCGCACCCGAAACCATGGGCGAGACGCCCGCGATCTCGTCCATGCCTTCAAGCAGCGGCACCAGCGCCTGCCAGTTGGCGATGGAGCGCAGGCGCTGGGCACGTGGCTGGGTCTGGCTCAGCACCGTGGTGCCGGGCACGGGCAGCGCCGCCGGCGCGACCACGTCGTCCGGCGCCTGCAGGGTCACGTGCGCCTGGGCGCCCAGGGTCTTGTTCAGCGTGTTCGATTGCAGGCCGCTGATGAGCGCGGAGATGTAGGCAACCACCGCCACGCCCGCCGCCACGCCGACGACGATCAGCACGGTCTGCATGCGGCCCTCGCGCAGAAAGCGCAGCGCGACGCGCAGTTCAAAACCGGGCCAGGCGAGCACAACTCAGCGCCCCATGGCGTTGGCCATCGCCGCGCCGGCGTCTTCGGCGCGCGCCGCGGACGGCGGGGCGGCGGGCACCCAATCGACCCGCTTGGCGCGCACGCGCGCACCGGGCACCACCGAGGGCGCCGCCAGCACCAGCTCCCCTTGCGCAAGGCCCTCCAGCACTTCGACCGCGCCGAGGGTGGAGAGGCCCAGGCGCAGCACCCGCACCTGCGCACGGCCGTCCTCCACCACCAGGACTTCGGGTGGCCCGCCGTGCGCGGGCGTGCGCACGGCACGCTGCGGCAGCACCAGGGCCGCGTCGCGCCGCGCGGTTTCGACCTCGACGGACAGCGTCATGTCCTCCCGCAGGAAGGCCGGGACACTGCCCGTGAGCGCGAATTTCACTTCGACGGCACCACGCTCGGCGTCCACGGCGGGCGCCAGGCTCAATACCTGCGCCGTGAAACGCTGCTCGGGGAAGGCGTCGGCGACCACGCTGGCACTTTGGCCAGCGCGCAGTTGCTCCAGGAACCGTTCGTCCACCTGGGCCACGAGCTCGGTCGGCCCGGCCAGCGCCAGGCTGAGCAAGGCTTTGCCGGGCTGCACGATCTGCCCCGGCTCCACCTGGCGCAACAGCACCCGGCCATCGGCCGGAGCGCGCAGCGTCGCCTGCGCCAGGCGCGCCCGCGCCGCTTGCGCGCCCGCACGGGCCAGCTCGCCCTGCGCCCTGGCCTGGCGCACCTCGCTGCCGGTGTCGGCATTGGCCGCCAACTGCGCCTGCGCGCTGCGCGCCTGGGCCTGCGCCACCGCGGCAGCGCGCCGGGCCTCATCGAGCTGGGCGGGGCTGTAGAAACCCTGCGCCAACAACTGTTCGGCGCGCGCCAGCGCGGCGTTGGCGGCGCGCGCCCCCGCCTGCGCCTGCGCCAGGCCGGCCTCGGCGGCTGTGCGCCCGCTGCCGCGCAGCCCCGAGAGCAGCGCCTCCGCCTGCTGCTCGGCCGCCTCGGCCTGGGCCAGCGCGGCGCGCCATTCCTGGTCTTCCAGCTGCACCAGCGCATCGCCCGCCCGCACCATGACTCCTTCGGCGACCAGCACCTGCGCCACGCGCCCCGTGACCGTCGCGCCAATATCGACGCGCGAGCGTGTGGCCACGCGGGCGGAAAACTGCAGCGTGCGCACCAGGGGCGTGCGCTGCACTTGCACCACCTCGATCTGCGGCCCGCGCAGGTGCAGCGCGAGCGCCGCCGCACACCCCGCGATCACCAGCGCCGCGCCGGCCCAGAGTGTCCGGCGCCCACCCTTCACTGCGGAGCCCCGGTATCGAACAAGCCGCCCACCGCCTGCGGCGGCGCCACCCCCAGGTGCCGGTACGCGGCCAGCGTGGCCATGCGCCCGCGCGGCGTGCGCTGAAGATAGCCCTGCTGGATCAGATAGGGCTCGATCACGTCCTCGATGGTGCCCGCCTCTTCGCCAATGCTGGCCGCGATGTTGTCCAGCCCCACCGGGCCCCCGTCGAAGCGGTGGATGAGGGCTTCCAGGAGCTTCCTGTCCATCACGTCGAACCCCTGTGGGTCCACGTCCAGCATGGCCAGGGCGCGGTCGGCGATGGCTTTGGTGATGCGGCCGTCGCCCTTGACCTCGGCGTAGTCGCGCACGCGGCGCAGCAGGCGGTTGGCGATGCGCGGCGTGCCGCGCGAGCGCCGCGCCAGCTCGAAGCCCCCCTCCGCGTCCATGGGCGTGCCCAGCAATCCGGCACTGCGCGTGACGATGCGCGCCAGTTCCTCGGGCGTGTAGAACTCCAGCCGCGCGACGATGCCGAAGCGGTCGCGCAACGGGTTGGTGAGCATGCCGGCACGCGTGGTAGCGCCCACCAGGGTGAAAGGCTGCAGATCGAGCTTGATGCTGCGCGCGGCCGGGCCCTCGCCGATCATGATGTCGATCTGGTAATCCTCCAGCGCCGGGTAGAGGATTTCCTCGACCACGGGCGAGAGGCGGTGGATCTCGTCGATGAACAGGACGTCGTTGGCTTCGAGATTCGTCAGCAGCGCCGCCAGATCCTTGGGCTTTTCCAGTACCGGGCCGCTGGTCTGGCGCAGGTTCACGCCGAGTTCGGCGGCAATGATGTGCGAGAGCGTGGTCTTGCCCAGGCCCGGCGGGCCGAACAGCAGCACGTGGTCCAGCGCCTCGCCGCGCTTTCTCGCGGCGCCGATGAAGATCTCCAGCTGCTCGCGCGCCTTGGCCTGGCCGACGTATTCCTGCAGCAGCTTGGGCCGCAGCGCCCGCTCAAGGGCCTCTTCCTGGGGAGACACGGGGGCGGTGGAAACCACGCGCTGTGGCGGCGCGGGTGCGAAATCGTCGGTGTGGATGGTCACGTTGCGTCGGGTTTTTTGCGCCAGGAAGAAAGGCTGCAAAGCCTGGAAAAATGCGCCGTCTGCGATTCTTGCACAGCACGTTGGCGATGCAATAATGCCCACGCTCGCCGGCGCACGCTGCGCGCAGCCCACTGCTTTTCAAGGGACACTGCACATGAACCACCGCCACTGGATGGGCGCCATCGGCGCGGCGTTGCTGGCTTGCTCGGCGCACGCCGATCTGCTCAACGTCAGCAGCACTTCGCTGCAATCGACTTCGCAGGAGGCGATTGCCTGCACCATCATCGGAACGGGCGGCGCAACCTACCAGGGCTACAAGGTGCTGGTCGCTTTCGCGGAAGGGGGGAGCGCCGACTCCAACCCCAAGCTGCGCGTGCGCTCGCTCAGCTCCAGCGTGGTGTTTGAAAACGACAACTGGCAGGGGCCGCAGTACCTCAACGGCCAGGTGGTGAACAACGGCGCGGACTTGGCCAGCCTGTACACCAGCACCCTGAGCAGAACGCCCAACCAGCCGAACGACGCGGCCGTGCTGGTGCTTTTTTCGCCGGGCGAAGCGGTCTGCGCCCACTCTACCGAGGTGAGCAGCACCGATCTGAAAAGGGCCAGCGTCGCGCTGACCGACGTCACCAACATGGTGCTTGGCGTCAAGGCACTCAGCACGCAGGAGTCCTTCCTGCTGCAGAAATTGCTGCCCCGTTAACCAACCCGACTGCGGCCCCTATGCGGGGGCCGCACGGCGCTGCCCGCGCATTTACGCCGCACGCAGCGTGCGCAGCACGCGCAGGATGTTCTCGATGGGCGCGACGCCCGTACCCGTACCCGTACCCGACCCGCCCTGGCTTCCCAGCCAGTTCTTGAGCGCCTCGTTGTACGACACGTCGAAACGGCCATAGAAGTCGAGCGCGCCCCGGCTCGTGCACGAGGCCGATCCGCCGTACAGCGTGCCCACCACGTAGCGCCCGTCGTTCGAGAACAGGGCCGAGCCGCTGCTGCCGCCCTGGGTGGTGCCCGAGGTCCAGTTCACCATGTAGAAGTTGCCGGTATTGCCAACGCAGTTGAACTGGTTTTCCGCCGTCACCACGCAACTCGTCTGGCCCGAGACCTCGCCCTTGCTGATCTTGAGCATGTCGCCCGCCGGGTGGTGCAGGCCCACGATGGCCGTGCGCGTGGCGAGCGCGCCCGCCGAGGCGTCCCAGCCCGCGAAGTGGGCCCCGCCCGGTGCCGCGTCGTTCAGGCGCATGAAGGAGACGTCCGTGCTGCCGCTGGCATGCAGCAGCGTCGCACCGTTGTAGAGCTTGGTAGCGCGCGTGGACAACGCGCCCGAGTTGCACGCGGACGACTGGTAGAACCAGTCGGTCTGCAGGGTCGAGGCCACCGTCTGGCTGGAGATGCAATGGTTGGCGCTGAGGAAATACGGCGTGCCCGAACGCTGCGCGTCGTTCAGCAGCGTGCCGGTGCACGCGTACGTGCGGCCGCCGGAAGTGAAGAGCATGCGCGCCACGGCGTTGCTTTGCGTGGCATAGGCGGTGTCGCACACCGCGTCCAGGTTGCACGTGTCGGACTCGTTGATCTTGGCCGTGGGGCCGTCGGCCGGGAAGGGCTCCAGCGCCGTGAAGATGTGCGAAACGCTGGGAATCGCGATTTCCACCTCATGCGTGGCAACGCCTGCCGGAAGCTCGATTTCCAGCGTGACTTCTTCCGAGCCGAAATCGGGCGTCCACCAGGTGCGCGCCTGGGCACTGTCGCCCTCGGCCTGGGTGTTGCGCAGCACATGCATCAGCACCTCCTTGCCGGTGGCCTGGTAGACCGTGCCAGGGCGCGCCTGGCTGTAGACGCGCAGCACCGCCGCCTCGGGCAGGGCCGTGATCTGCACCCCCAGGCGCAGGCCGTGCGCCTCCTTGGCCGAAATGCTGATCGCGGCGCGCTGCGCACCCCCACCGGCGCTGCTCCAGTGCAGTTGCTGCCCGGTCTGCGCCGCCGTCGCGGCGGCCGGCACGGCGCGCGCCTCGCCGACCATGCGCGGGCCGGGTGCTGCTGGTGCCAAGGCTTCCTTCGCAGCCCGCAGCACGCCGAGTTCGATGCGCGCGGGTGCGGGCAGCGCGCCCACGGCGCGGGTTTTCACGGCGCCCGATGCGGGGCCGGGCGGGGCCGTCATGCCCTCCACGCGCAGCACCGGGGCGTCGGCGGCGCCGACCGACTGCGTACCGCCGCCACAGCCCGCCAAGCCGGCCGCGAGCAGCAGCCCGGCCGCGCCCATCCAGGTTTTCCAGTTCTTAGGCATCCGATCTCCCTTGTTGTTCGTACCCGACCTCATTTGCCCAGCGCCTTGAGCGCCAGCCGAATCCCCTCGCTCACCGCCACGTCGGCCGGCAGCGCCTTGAGCGCCGCCGCCGCTTCCTTGTCGTTGTAGCCCAGCGCCAGCAAGGCCTGAAGAATATCCGCTTGCGCATCGCTTTGGGCCAGGGCCGACGGGCCCGTGAGTTCGGCGCCCAGCTTGCCCTTGAGCTCCAGCAACAGGCGCTCGGCGGTTTTCTTGCCGATGCCCGGCACCTTGACCAGGCGGCCGGCCTCCTGCAGCGTCACGGCCTGGGCCAGGTCCTGCACGCCCATGCCCGAGAGCACGGCGAGCGCCGTGCGCGGCCCCACGCCAGCCACCTTGATGAGCTGGCGGAACGCCGCGCGCTCCTCGGCGCTGCCAAAGCCGTAGAGCAACTGGGCGTCCTCGCGCACGATGAACTGGGTCAGCAGGGCCACTTGCTGGCCGATCGGCGGCAGGTTGTAGAAGGTGCTCATGGGCACCAGCACCTCGTAGCCGACGCCGTGGCAGTCCAGCAGCACCTCGGGCGGGTTCTTCTCCAGCAGGGTGCCGGTCAACTTGCCTATCATTGCAGTCCTTTGTCGCCCTCTGGCGCATCCGACTGGAATTATCCGCGTGATCCTGCGCCACACCTTCACCCCCCACGACAACACGCGCCTGGCGCATTTGTGCGGGCCGGCCGACAGCCATTTGCGCACCATCGAGGCGGCGCTGCAGGTCGCCATCGCGCACCGGCACGAGCAGTTCAAGGTCGATGGCCCCAAGGCGCGCGCCACCCAGGCCATGGAGATGCTGCAGGCGGTGTACGAGATCGCCGAGCGCCCGGTGAGCGAGGAAACCATCCAGCTCATGCTCGCCGGCGACAGCGAACTGGCCGCACCCGCCGCCGACAGCCCCAGTCTCAGCACGCGCCGCGCCGACCTGCGCGCACGCACCACCAACCAGGCGCACTACCTGGCCAACATCGCCGTGCACGACATCAGCCTGGGCATCGGCCCGGCCGGCACCGGCAAGACCTACCTGGCCGTGGCCTGCGCGGTGGATGCGCTGGAGCGCTCGGCCGTGCAGCGCATCGTGCTCACGCGCCCGGCGGTCGAGGCCGGCGAGCGCCTGGGCTTCCTGCCCGGCGACCTGGCGCAAAAGGTGGACCCATACCTGCGCCCGCTGTACGACGCGCTCTACGAATTGATGGGCTACGACAAGGTGCAGAAGGCGTTCGAGCGCAATCAGCTGGAGATCGCCCCGCTCGCCTTCATGCGCGGGCGCACGCTGAACAACGCCTTCGTCATCCTGGACGAGGCGCAGAACACCACGCCCGAGCAGATGAAGATGTTCCTCACGCGCATCGGCTTCGGCGCCAAGGCCGTGGTCACGGGCGACGTGAGCCAGATCGACCTGCCCAAGGGCATGGTCAGCGGGCTGGTGGATGCCGAGCGCGTGCTCAAACGCGTCAAGGGCATCTCCATCACGCGGTTCACCAGCAAGGACGTGGTGCGCCACCCGCTGGTGGCGCGCATCGTGGACGCCTACGACGCCGCCGGCCGGCCCGGGCGCCGGGCCGACTAAGAACTCATAATTTCATAGCTTAAAACGCTTATCCAACAAGCGCTAAAGGCAAAAAAGATTTAAATCCTATGGCCTTGGAACCGCTGACCCTCTCGCTGCAGTTCGGCCCCGACGCCAGCGCCGCCGCGCACCGTGCCGTGCTCGCGCGCCACAAGGTCGCCCGCTGGGTGCGCCACGCGCTCGCACTGCCCGGCGAGATCACGGTGCGCATCGTCGGCGAGGAAGAAGGCCGCGAACTGAACCGCGCCTACCGCCAGAAGGACTACGCCACCAACGTGCTGACCTTCGACTACGCCCAGGAGCCCGTGGTCAGCGCCGACCTGGTGCTCTGCGCCCCGGTGGTC
>MEDL01000091.1 GCA_001724785.1 Acidovorax sp. SCN 68-22
GACCGACCGCCACTTCGGCACCAGCTTCTTCAACCCCGCCGGCGGCGGCGACCCGGTGATGTACCAGCACATCTTCTGGTTCTTCGGCCACCCCGAGGTGTACATCATGATCCTGCCGGCCTTCGGCATCATCAGCCAGGTGGTGCCGGCGTTCGCCCGCAAGAAGCTGTTCGGCTATGCGTCCATGGTGTATGCGGTGGCGGCCATCGCCATCCTGTCGTTCATCGTCTGGGCGCACCACATGTTCACGACCGGCATGCCCGTGACGGGCCAGCTGTTCTTCATGTACGCCACCATGCTGATCTCGGTCCCCACGGCGGTGAAGATTTTCAACTGGGTGGCCACCATGTGGCGCGGGTCGCTGACCTTCGAAACGCCCATGCTCTTCGCCATCGGCTTCATCTTCGTGTTCGCCATCGGCGGGTTCACCGGGCTGATCCCGGCGGTCGCGCCCATCGACACGCAGTTGCAGGACACCTACTACATCGTCGCGCACTTCCACTACGTGCTGGTCGCCGGCTCGCTGTTCGCCATGTTCGCCGGCGCCTACTACTGGCTGCCCAAGTGGACGGGCGTGATGTATTCCGAGCGTCGCGGCCAGATCCACTTCTGGTGGTCGATGATTTCGTTCAACATCACCTTCTTCCCCATGCACTTCCTGGGGCTGGCCGGCATGCCGCGCCGCTATGCCGACTACCCCATGCAGTTCGCCGATTTCAACATGATCGTCAGCCTGGGTGCGTTCGGTTTCGGGCTGGCGCAGGTCTATTTCTTCCTGGCCGTCGTGTGGCCCGCCATGCGTGGTCGCGGCGCACCCGCGCCGCAGCGGCCCTGGGACGGGGCGGAAGGCCTGGAGTGGGAAGTCCCCTCGCCGGCGCCTTTCCACACCTTCGAGACGCCGCCCAAGCTGGACGAGACCGCCACCCGCGTGATCGCATGACCATGGCCCAGAGTTCCGAGCAGAAAAAAAGCAACCTGCGGTTGGCGCTGATCCTGGCGTCCATTGCGGCGACCTTCTTCGCAGGCTTCATCGCCAAGATGATGTTCCTGCCCTTCTGAGCGCATGGCCATGGCGCGCAGTCAAAACGCCCGCATGTTCGGCAAGCTCGCCATCGTCGCGCTGGGCATGTTCGCGTTCGGCTATGGGCTGATTCCGGTCTACAAGCGCATCTGCGAACTCACCGGGATCAACATCCTGGCGCTGTCCGAGCGCCAGGTGCCCGGCAACGGCACGGCGGGGCGCGACGTGCGCGTGCCGGCCAATACCCAAATCGACACCAGCCGCACCATCACGGTGGAGTTTGATGCGAATGCAAGAGGCCCGTGGTCGTTCCACCCGGCGCAGCGTTCGCTGCAGGTGCATCCGGGGGAGTTGACCACGGTCATGTACGAGTTCCAGAACACGCAGGACCGGCGCATGTCCGCGCAGGCCATACCCAGTTACGCGCCGGGTCAGGCGGCGCCGTTTTTCAACAAGGTGGAGTGCTTTTGCTTCAATCAGTACACGCTGGAGCCGGGCGAGCGCAAGGAATGGCCGGTGGCATTCGTGATTGACCCGCGCCTGTCCAAGGACGTGAAAACCATCACCTTGTCGTACACCTTTTTCGAGGTCGGCTCGGGGGTCCCGCAGGCCCCCACCGCTGCATTGGTGCCGGCTATGGCCGTCCAGGTGGGATCGTGACGCAGGGCGAGGCAGCGCAACCGGCGCCGCGCAAGCGGTCGTTCCTGCGCAGCGTGAAAGCTGTGGGTTGGGCGTTTCTCGGTTTGCGCGAGCGAAAAGAGTACCAGCGGGACCTTGAGAGCATCAACCCGCTGCACGTCATCGCGGCCGGCTTGCTGGGGTTCCTTCTGATGGTATTGCTGCTGGTCGCGCTGGTGCATTGGGTGGTCTGAGGCACCGAGCGGTCGGCAAGGTATAGAGATCAAAAATAGAGAGAGCAGGAGCTGAAATGAGTGCAAGCACGCCGGGCGCCGTCCCGTACTACTTTGTTCCCGCGGAATCGCGCCATCCCATCATGGCGGCGGCAGGGCTGTTTTTTGTCATCCTCGGGGCCAGCCAATGGATCAACGGCCACGCCTGGGGCAAGTACTCGCTGCTGTTCGGTCTGGTCTGGTGGCTGGCCGTGCTGTTCCAGTGGTTCCGCCAGGCAGCGCAGGAGAGCGAGCGCGGCCTCAACAGCTACAAGGTGGACCTGTCCTACCGCTGGAGCATGAGCTGGTTCATCTTCTCGGAGGTGATGTTCTTCGGCGCCTTCTTCACGGCGCTGTGGTGGGCGCGGGCGCATTCCGTGCCGGCCCTCGGCAGCCTGGAAAACGCTCTGCTGTGGCCGGACTTCAAGGCCGTGTGGCCCACGTTGGCCGTAGGCGCGACGGCGTCGCCCGCCGGGATCATCGAGCCCTTCCAGACGGTGGGGCCGTTCTGGCTGCCGACCATCAACACGGCGCTTCTGCTCAGCTCCGGCGTCACATTGACGATTGCCCACCACGCCCTGCAGGCCAACCAGCGCGGCCGCACCATCGCCTTCATGTGGCTGACCGTGGCGCTGGGTTTCATCTTCCTGTGCGTGCAGGGGTACGAGTACTACCACCTGTATACCGATCTCAACCTGAAGCTCAGTTCCGGCATCTACGGCTCCACCTTCTTCATGCTCACGGGCTTTCACGGCTTCCACGTGTTCCTGGGCATGCTGATGCTTCTGTTCATCACCCTGCGCCTGCAGAGCGGCCATTTCACCTCCGAGCGCCATTTCGGTTTCGAGGGTGCCGCCTGGTACTGGCACTTCGTGGACGTGGTGTGGCTGGGTCTGTACCTGCTTGTCTACTGGATGTAGGCGCCCGAACCCCAGCACAAGGCGCCTTGCGGCGCCTTTTTTACTGGAGGGGCAGGCCGGTGGGCCGGATGTACCCGAGCTTCCACGCGAGCAGCAGGCAGACGAACAACACCAGGGAAAAGCCCACGCGCAGCGCCAGGGCGCCCGCCATGCGCCGGCTGCGCTGGCGGTTGTCCTTGCCGGTGCGCATCATGAAGAACAGCGCCGAGGCCAGGCTGGCGACAATGGCGAGGAAACCCAGGGCGACGAGCAGCTTCATGAAGGCAATTATCCGGTGAGTGCAGAAAACAGGTGGCGCGTGCGGCTGCGGTTCTGGCTGGTGACGCTGGCCGCGTGCGCCGGCGTGCTCGTGAGCGGGGCCCTGGCCCGTTGGCAGCTGGCCCGTGCCGCGCAGAAGGAAGCGCTGGCTGCGGAGATGGTGGTGCGCCAGGGCGGCGTGCCGCTGCAGGGCGCGGCGCTGGCCCAGGTGCTGGCGTCCGATCCGGCGGGGCCGGACGCACAGGCTGCCTTCTACCGGCCGGTGCTGCTGCGCGGCCATTGGTTGCCGCAATACACGGTGTATTTGGACAATCGGCCCATGGACGGGCGGCGCGGCTTCTTCGTCTTCACGCCGTTCCAGCTGCAAGGCGCGCCGGCCACCGTGATGGTGCAGCGGGGCTGGATCCCGCGCAACTTCCAGGACCGTTCGGTTCTCGCGCCGGTCGAAACGCCGGCGGGCGAGGTGGAGCTGAGCGGCCATCTGGCGCCCGAACCCGAGCCGGTGTATTCGCTCGGGGGTGACCAGCCGGGGACGGGGTTTCTGCGCATCCGGCAAAATCTCGGGCTCGGCGCATTCCGCACCGAGACCGGCCTCCCGCTCGCCGCACTGGTGGTGGTGCAGCAAGGGCCGGCCTCGGACGGCTTGCTGCGCGACTGGGCGCCCGTTTCCCTCGGCGTAGAGAAGAATTACGGTTACGCCTTCCAATGGTTCGCGCTGTGCGGACTCATCCTGGGTTTATATGTCTGGTTCCAATTCGTCCGACCCCGCCGCCGCCGCGCTTGAGCGCAGCAGGGCGCACCCTTTGGGGCTGACCGTGCATGGCCTGCCGCCGGTGCAGGACGCGGTGCGCGCGGCACAGGCCGGGCGCAACGCGCGCTGGAAGCTGTTGGCGCTGCTGCTGGTCTGCGCCTCGCCCGTGATCGCGTCCTATTTCACCTACTACGTGCTGCGCCCAGAGGGACGGCGCAATTTCGGCGCGTTGATCGACCCGCAGCGCCCCATGCCAGCGCTCGCCACGACCGATCTGCAGGGCCACGTGGGTACCCTGACCGATCTGAAGCAGCAGTGGCTGCTGGTCAGCGTCGCCCCGGCGGGCTGCTCGCAGGATTGCCAGCAGCGCCTGTACCTGCAGCGCCAGATGCGCGAAAGCCTGGGCAAGGACAAGGACCGCGTCGACTGGGTCTGGCTGGTGAACGACGCCGCCACCGTTCCAGAACCCTTGCTCGCGGGTGTGGCGGCGGCCCAGGTGCGCCGCGTCGATGCGACTGCGCTGGCCGGCTGGCTGGCGCCGCAGCCCGGGCACGCGCTGGAGGAACATCTGTACGTGGTGGACCCGATGGGCAATTGGATGATGCGTTTCCCCCCCAACCTGGACGCCCAGGGTGCAAGCCGCGCCAAGCGCGACCTGCAGAACCTGCTGCGTGCGTCCGCCGGCTGGGACACCCCCGGCCGCGAGGAGCACCCATGAGCGACGCCACCCCGCTGTACGACCTGGCGCCGCTGCTGCGCATGCTGGCCCTGGGCGCGCTCATCGCGCTGCTGCCGCTTGCCTGGGTGGTGTGGCGCAACCGCGGTGCGCGCAAGTCGGGCCGCTGGCAGGCGCTGGCCGTGCTGACGCTGTTCCTCACCTTCGACCTCGTCCTCTTCGGCGCCTTTACCCGCCTGACCGATTCCGGGCTGGGATGTCCCGACTGGCCGGGCTGCTACGGCAACGCCAGCCCCCTGGGCGCGCGCGCCGACATCGCGGCGGCGCAGGCGGTGCTGCCCAGCGGGCCGGTGACGCACGGCAAGGCCTGGGTCGAGATGGTGCACCGCTACCTCGCGACCAGCGTCGGCGCCTTGATCACCGTGCTGGCGGTCGGGGCCTGGTGGGCGCGCTGGCGCGAGCGGCGGGGCGGTGGCCACGCTTCCGGCGCCCCGGCGCCGAGGCCACTCTGGCCGACGCTGACGCTCATCTGGGTCTGCGTGCAGGGAGCGTTCGGCGCGCTGACCGTCACCATGAAGCTGTTCCCCGCCATCGTCACCCTGCATCTGGCGGGCGGCGTGATCCTCCTGGCCATGCTGGCCGCCCTGGCGCTGCGTCAGGGCGCGGCCCCGGCGGTCGAGGCGCTGCCGGACGCCGCGCCCGGCCTGCGGGCGCTCGCCTGGGTGTCGCTGGTGTTGCTCAGCGTGCAGGTGCTGCTGGGTGGCTGGGTGAGCACCAACTACGCCGTGCTGGCGTGCACCAGCTTTCCCACCTGCCAGGGCAGCTGGTGGCCGGAGATGAATTTTTCCCAAGGGTTCACCCTCTGGCGTCCGCTGGGCGCCATGCCGGACGGGCAGCTGATCGGCTTTGCTGCGCTGACCGCGATCCACTACACGCACCGGCTGTTCGCGTACGCCGTGTTTGTTGTCCTCGGCCTGCTCGCGCTGCGGCTGCACCGCGCCGGTGCGGGTGCTTCGCGGCTGCAGGCGCGCTGGCTGGCGGGCCTGCTGGCTTTGCAGTTCGCCACCGGCCTGAGCAATGTGGTGCTCGATTGGCCCCTGCTGGCGGCGGTACTGCACACCGGCGGGGCCGCGGCCCTGGTCCTGGTGCTCACCTGGGTGCTGATCGCCCAGCGCCAGGGTGACGCGAGTGCCGCTCCGGCGCGCGCGGCGGTGGTGCCCGGGGCACTGCGAAAGGCGGACGCATGAGCGGCGGCGTCGCCTCCACGGCACTGCGCGCGCCTTCGCGCATCGCCCAGTACTACGCGCTGGCCAAGCCGCGCGTCATCCAGCTGATCGTCTTTTGCGCGCTGATCGGCATGGTGCTGGCGGTGCCGGGCCTGCCGACGGCGGCGCAGTGGGGCACGATGGCGCTGGCCTGCCTGGGCATCTGGCTCGTCGCGGGGGCGGCCGCCGCATTCAACTGCCTGGTCGAAAAGGGCATCGACGCGCGCATGAAGCGCACCGCGTGGCGCCCCACGGCCAAGGGCCAGCTGTCCGACACGCAGGCGCTGGCGTTCTCTGCGGCGCTGGCCAGCCTGGGCTCGGCGGTGCTGTACCTCTGGGTCAACCCGCTCACCATGTGGCTGACCTTTGCCACCTTCGTCGGCTACGCCGTGATCTACACCCTGGTTCTCAAGCCGATGACGCCGCAGAACATCGTCATCGGCGGTGCCTCGGGCGCCATGCCGCCGGTGCTCGGCTGGGCGGCGATGCGCGGCGAAGTCGGGCCCGAGGCGCTGATCCTGTTCCTCATCATCTTCCTCTGGACGCCGCCGCACTTCTGGGCGTTGGCGCTGTACCGCGTCGAGGACTACCGCAAGTCCGGCCTGCCGATGCTGCCCGTGACGCACGGCAACGCTTTCACGCGGCTGCAGGTGTTCCTCTATACGCTGGTTCTTTTTGCCGGCTGCCTGATGCCGTACATCTATGGCATGAGCTCCTGGCTGTACCTGATCGCGGCGATCGTGCTCGGCACCGGGTTTTGCGCCTACGGCTTTGCCTTGTGGCGCAATTATTCCGATGCGCTGGCGCGGCGCACCTTCCGCTTTTCCCTCATCCACCTGAGCGCGCTGTTTGCCGCGCTGCTGGTGGACCACTACGTACTGTGATGCCGATGCTGCGAAGAAATGCTCTCCGATTGATAGCTGCAAGCGCAATGACTGTAAGCGCTGGAGCCATTTTTACCGCTTGTTCCAAGGCGGCGCCCGAGTTTCGCGGCGTGGACGTGACCGGCGCCGAGTACGCACGCGACTTCGCCCTGCCGGACGCGGACGGCCAGATGCGCAGCATGAAGGATTTCGCCGGCAAGGTGGTGGTGGTGTTCTTCGGCTACACCCAGTGCCCCGACGTCTGCCCGACGACGCTGCAGGAGCTGGCAGAAGTCAAGAAGGCGCTCGGCGCCGACGGCGACAAGCTGCAGGCGATCTTCATCACCGTGGACCCGGAGCGCGACACGGCCGAGATGCTCAAGGCCTACATGGGGAACTTCGACCCGAGCTTCGTCGCCCTGCGCGGCGACGCGGCGCAAACCGCCGCCGTGGCCAAGGAGTTCAAGATCTACTTCAAGAAGGCCGAGGGCCAGACGCCGACCAGCTACACCATGGACCATTCGGCCGGCAGCTACATCTTCGACCCGGCGGGGCGCCTGCGCGTCTACAGCCGCTACGGCAGCGGTGCCGAGGCCGTGGCGGCCGACGTGCGCAGCCTGCTGAAGGAAGCCACCTAGGCCGGAGCCCCGGCCGAGCGCGGGCCGGTGCTGCGGGCGCGCGCAGGCGGCAGGTAGCGTGAGAGCGCCAAACCGTCGGTGCGGATGTCCGGCGTGTGGCCCATCGCCAGGTCGGCCACCAGCTTGCCTGAGCCGCAGGCCATGGTCCAGCCGAGCGTGCCGTGGCCCGTGTTGAGCAGCAGGTTGGCGTAGGGCGTTGCGCCGACGATGGGCGTGCTGTCGGGCGTCATGGGGCGCAGGCCGGTCCAGAACTCTGCCTTGGGCAGGTCGCCGCCGGGGAACAGGTCGCTGACCACCATTTCCAGCGTGGCGCGCCGGCGCGGGTTGAGCGAGAGGTCGAAGCCGGCGAGCTCGGCCATGCCGCCGACGCGAATGCGCTTGTCGAAGCGCGTCACCGCGACCTTGTAGGTCTCGTCCAGCACCGTCGATTGCGGCGCCAGCGCCGGGTCGAGCAGCGGCACGGTCAGCGAATAGCCCTTCACCGGGTACACGGGGAGCTTCAGGCCCAGCGGCTCCAGGAAGCCGCGCGAGTAGCTGCCAAAGGCCAGCACGTAGCGGTCGGCCGTGAGCACCTCGCCACCCACGCGCACGCCGGTGATGCGGCTGCCGTCGGTCACCAGGCCGTCCACCGTCTGGTCGAAGCGGAAATCCACCCCCAGGCCGCGCGCCAGTTCGGCGAGCTGTTGCGTGAAGAGGTGGCAGTCGCCGGTTTCGTCGTTCGGCAGGCGCAGGCCGCCGGTGAGGCGATCGCGCGCCTGGGCCAACGCCGGTTCGGCGCGGCTGAGCTGGTCGCGGTCGAGCAGTTCGTAGGGGACGCCACATTCTTCCAGCACCGCGACGTCGCGCTGCACGGCGTCGAGCTGGGCCTGCGTGCGGAACAGCTGCAGCGTGCCCTGGCTGCGGTGCTCGTAGGCGATGCCGGTGTCCGCGCGCAGCTGGCGCAGGCAGGCGCGGCTGTATTCGGCCACACGCATCATGCGTTCCTTGTTCACCGCATAACGCTCGGCCGAGCAGTTCTTCAGCATGGCGGCCATCCAGCGCAGCTGGAACAGGCTGCCGTCCGGGCGGATGGACAGGGGCGCGTGGCGCTGGAACATCCACTTCATGGCCTTGAAGGGAATGCCGGGCGCGGCCCAGGGGGTCGAGTAGCCGGGCGAGACCTGGCCGGCGTTGGCGAAGCTGGTTTCCTGGCCGGCGCTGCCTTGCCGGTCGAGCACCACCACCTGCGCGCCCGAGCGCGCCAGGTAGTAGGCCGTAGTGGTTCCGATCACGCCGCCGCCCAGGACTATGACTTTCATCGCGCACTCCAAGATCAACAAGATTTATGGGTAGTTTATGGAGTCATGCTCAGTAAAATTCACTGTATATTTTCGTTTTGAGACGAATTTCAGCTGATTCCGTTGTCCTTTCCTCTCCCGGGCCGTGCAAATGACCGAACTCGACCGCATCGACCGCAAGATCCTCGACATCCTGCAGCGCCAGGGGCGCATTTCCATGACCGAACTCGCCGAGCAGATCGGCCTGTCGACCTCGCCCTGCTCCGAGCGCGTGAAGCGCCTGGAGCGCGACAAGGTCATCACCGGCTACCACGCCAAGGTGGACCCGGCGGCCCTGGGCAAGACGCTGCTGGTGTTCGTCGAAATCACGCTGTCGTCCAAGTCGGGCGACGTCTTCGACAAGGTGCGCCAGGAACTGCTGCACCTGCCCGAGGTGATGGAATGCCACCTGGTGTCGGGCAGCTTCGACTACCTCGTCAAAGCCCGGCTCGGCGGCATGAACGAATACCGCCACCTGCTCGGTGACATGCTGAAAAAGCTCCCCGTCACCGCGCAATCGCACAGTTACGTGGTGATGGAGGAAGTCAAGGAAAGCCAGGTCCTGCCGGTGGACCGCTGACCAGGAAGCGTGCCCCTGCGGGCGCGGAAAAGAAAAAGCGCACCGCACGGAAGTGGGCGCGCTCGGCGGGCGGTGCGGGCTCAGGCGTATTCGGCCAGGCTCTTTCTCATCTTCTTCATCGCGGCGACCTCGATCTGCCGGATGCGTTCGGCGCTCACGCCGTATTCTGCCGCCAGCTCGTGCAGCGTCATGCCGCCGGAGCCGTCGTCGTTCACGTTCAGCCAGCGCTCTTCCACGATGCGGCGGCTGCGCTCGTCCAGCCCGGTCAGGGCGTTGGCGATGCCGTCGCTGGCGAGTACGTCGCGCTGGCGCGACTCGATCATCGCCGTGGGCTCGTGCGAGGCGTCGGCGAGGTAGGCGATGGGGCCGAACGCCTGGTCGGCGTCGTCCGTGGGCGCCGGGTCGAGCAGCACGTCGCCGCCCGACATGCGCGTTTCCATCTCGATGACTTCCTCGCGCTTGACGTTGAGCTGCGCCGCCATCTGGTCGATTTCGCGTTCCGACAACGTGTTGCGGTGCGTGTCCGCGTCCTCGGCGCCGGCCTTGAAACCTTGCTTCATGGAGCGCAGATTGAAGAACAGCTTGCGCTGCGCCTTGGTGGTCGCCACCTTGACCATGCGCCAGTTCTTCAGGATGTATTCGTGGATTTCCGCCTTGATCCAGTGCATGGCGTAGCTCACCAGGCGCACGCCCTGGTCGGGGTCGAAGCGCTTGACGGCTTTCATCAGGCCCACGTTGCCTTCCTGGATCAGGTCGCCGTGCGGCAGGCCGTAGCCCAGGTACTGGCGCGAGATCGACACCACCAGGCGCAGGTGCGACATGACCAGCCGGCCGGCGGCGTCGAGGTCGTTGTCCTGGCGCAGGCTGCGCGCGGCGGCCTGCTCTTCTTCCAGGGTGAGGAGGGGCAGGCGGTTGACGGCGGAGATATAGGCATCCAGGTTGCCCAATGGCGGAACCAGCGCCCATGGGATCGCGGGTGCTAGCGCC
>MEDL01000092.1 GCA_001724785.1 Acidovorax sp. SCN 68-22
TCGAAATGGAAGTCGCCGTCCAGGCCCTTGACCTGCTCCAGCAGTTCGGCCGCTTCCTTCGATGGGTGGCCACCGACCTGCAGCAGCGCCAGCACCAGCGAGGTGAACTCGTGGCCCAGGGGCACGCCGGCGAAGCGCACGCCGCTGTCTTGCCCAGGGTTGGTGATGAGGAACGAGGGCTTGCGCACGTCGGCGTCGTTCTTCTCGACCACGGTGATCTTGTCGGACTGGGCGCGAATGTCGTCCAGCAGTTCGCGCAGCTCCACCGACGCAGCGCTGTCGTCCAGCGTGGCGACCAGTTCCACCGGCCGCTGCAGGCGCTCCAGATAGGCTTTCAACTGGGTCTTGAGGGTGTCGTCGAGCATGTGCAAACTCCTGAAGTTGTATTTTTGGGCGAAAAAAAACCCGGGCGCCAGGCACCCGGGCGTCTTGCGGTGCGCGGGGCGCTTAGATCTTGCCGACCAGGTCGAGCGAAGGAGCCAGCGTCTTCTCGCCTTCCTTCCACTTGGCCGGGCAGACTTCACCAGGGTGCGCTGCGGTGTACTGGGCGGCCTTGAGCTTGCGCAAGGTTTCCGTCACGTCGCGGGCGATCTCGTTGGAATGCACTTCCATGGTCTTGATCACGCCGTCCGGGTTGATGACGAAGGTGCCACGCAGCGCCAGGCCTTCCTCGGCGATGTGCACGCCGAAGGCGTTCGTCAGCTGGTGCGTCGGGTCGCCGACCAGCGGGAACTTGGCCTTGCCGACGGCCGGCGAGGTTTCGTGCCACACCTTGTGCGAGAAATGGGTGTCCGTCGTGACGATGTACACCTCGGCGCCGGCCTTCTGGAACTCGGCGTAGTGTTCTGCAGCGTCTTCGACTTCTGTAGGGCAGTTGAAGGTGAAGGCCGCCGGCATGAAGATCACCACCGACCACTTGCCCTTGAGGGTCTGCTCGGTCACTTCGACGAACTTGCCGTTGTGGAAAGCCTGGGCCTTGAACGGCTGGACGGACGTGTTGATGAGGGACATTGGGATGCTTCCTTTCGTTGTTGAACTGATCACGGGGACAAGTCTAGGCAGAAAACATAAATAAATCCAATCAATTGATTCGATGTTATCGATGGTTTTTAACTATTATACACCCCCGATCCCGGCCCGCTGTCTGCACCTGGCCCACAATGGCGCACGTTCCCGTACATCCACAAGGAGCCCCCATGCAAGGCGATGCACAAGCGATCGGCTACCTCCAGGCCCAGCTCAAGAACGAGCTGACCGCCATCAACCAGTACTTCCTGCACTACCGCATGCTCAAGCACTGGGGCTTTGGCAAGCTGGCGAAGAAGGAATACGACGAGTCCATGGGCGAGATGAAGCACGCCGACTGGCTGATGGACCGCATCTTCATGCTCGACGGCCTGCCCAACCTGCAGGACCTGGGCAAGCTCCAGGTCGGCGAGGACGTGCCGGAAATCCTCGCCTGCGACCTGAATCTCGAACGCGGCGCCCAGGCCACCGTCAAGGAAGGCATGGCGCACTGCGAAACCGTGCGCGACTACGTCTCGCGCGACCTGCTGCAAAAAATCCTCGACGACACCGAGGAACACATCGACTTCCTGGAGACGCAGATCGAACTCATCGACAAGGTGGGCCTGCAGAATTACCTGCAATCGCAGATGGGCGAGGCCAGCTGAGCGCTGCCCATGGAGGAAAGCACGCCACCAGCCGAAGCTGAACCGGCCGCTGCCGCGCCGGCCGCCCCGGCCCAGCCGCGCAACCCCCTGCACGGCGTGACCCTCGAAGCCATGCTGCGCGCGCTGCACGCGCACTACGGCTGGGACGGCCTGGCAGAGCAGCTTCCCATGCGCTGCTTCGAGCACGAGCCCAGCCTGGGCTCCAGCCTCAAGTTCCTGCGCAAGACGCCCTGGGCACGCGCCAAGGTGGAAAGCCTGTACCTGTTCCTGCTGCGCGAGCAGCGCCGCGCCGCCCGCTGAGGCAAGGCTGTTCCAGACCTGAGGCGCTACGGCGCGGTGTGCTGCCAGTAGCGCCGCGCGGCTTCCCGCTCGCAACGCACCTGGCCGGGCGTGTCCGATCGCCAGGTCGCTGCGCCGCAATGCGCCGAATCGACCACGCGCGCGCCGTGCGTTTGCAGGCGCGCCACCACCTCGGGCGCCGGGTGGCCGAAGCGGCTGCGGTACGCCGCCTGCACCAGTGCGACCCGCGGCCGCACCGCCGCCAGGAAGCCATCGCTCGAAGACGTCTTGCTGCCGTGGTGCGGCACCAGCAGCAGATCGGCCGCGAGCGGCGCTCCCGCGTCGAGCAGCGCCTGCTCCTGCGCCCGCTCGATGTCGCCCGCCAGGAGCGCGCTGGCGCCGCCTGCGGCGCGCACCAGCAGCACGCAGCTGTGCGCGTTGGGCTTGTCTCCGGGGGGCGGCGCTTCCGGCGCGGCGCTGGCGGGATGCAGCAGCTCGAAACGCACGCCGTCCCATTCCCAGGCCTGCCCGGCGAGGCACGGCGTGGCCGGGCGCAGCGCCAGCAGCGCCGCTTCGCCAGCGATGGAGCCGGTCAACGCCGCCTGCGGCTGCTGGGCCAGCACCGCCGGCGCGCCCCCGGTGTGGTCGCTGTCGCGGTGGCTCAGCACGACGGTGTCCAGGCGCACGCCGAGCGCGCGCAGCAGCGGCACCAGCACGCGGTCGCCGGCGTCGCTCGCCAGGCTGTAGCGCGGCCCGGTGTCGTACAGCAGCGCGTGCCGGGCAGTGCGCAACAGCACGGCATTGCCCTGGCCAACGTCGGCCGCCAACAGCTCGAAATGGCCGGGCGGCGGTAGCGCGTCCTGCCACAGCAGTGCCGGCAGGAGCAGCGGCAGGCCGGCCAGGCGCAGCGACCAAGGCAGCCGCGCCGCCAGCAGCACGCCTCCGGCCAAGGCCGCCAGCGCAGCCCACAGGGGCGCGGCCGCCACGTTCAGTTGCGCCCAGGGAAAACCGGCGAGCCATCCCAGCCAGGCGCCGAGCAGCTGGATGCACCAGGCCGCGAGTTGCCAGCACGGCGCCCACAGCACGCCGAGGAAGGCGAGCGGCGTCACCACCAAGGTGATCCAGGGAATGGCCACGAGGTTGGCAACGAAACCCACCAGCGACACCTGGCCGAACAGCAGCAGGCTCAGCGGCGCCAGCGCCACGGTGACCGTGCCCTGCTCCCGAAACAATGAGACAAATCGGCCCTTCGCGCTTATTCCACCTATGTTTTCAGCTATTGGATTGAGAGCAAACAACACCCCCACCGCGACGAAGCTCAGCCAGAAGCCGGGCTGCAGCAAGGCCCAGGGGTCGGCCAGCACCACCACCGCACAGGCCAGCAGCCAGACCTGCGGCCACGGCCAGCGCCGCCCGGCCAGCCGCAGCAGCATCACCACGCCCAGCATCAGCACCGTGCGCTGCGCCGGAATGCCCCAACCGCTGAACACCGCATACAGTGTGGCCAGCGCCAGGCCGCCGAGCAGCGCGGCCGACTGCGCCGGCCACAGCAGGCACAGGCGCGGTGCGCGCCGCCACAGCGCGCCCACCACCTGCGCGGCCAGCCAGGCGAACAGGGTGATGTGCAAGCCGGAGATGCTCATGAGGTGCGCCACCCCCGTCGCCCGGAACACGTCCCAGTCGCCCCGGTCGATGGCGCGCTGGTCGCCGGTGACGAGCGCTGCCACCACACCGGCGGCGCGCAGGTCTGCGGGCCCGTCGGCGGTGGCGCCCAGCGTGGCCAGGATGGCGTCGCGCACGCGCTCGCGCAGCTGCAGCACGGGGTAGCGCCAGCGCGCGTCCAGGCGCTCGGGCGCGGCATCGGCCGGTCCGGCGCGTACGTAGCCCACGGCCTGCACGCCCTGCTCCCATTGCCGCAGTTCGTAGTCGAAGCCGTGCGGGTTGCGCGCGCCGTGCGGCGCCTTGAGCCGCACCAGCAGGCTCCAGCGCTCGCCCGCGTGCGGCATGCGCGCCGGCTGCGGCGGCGGGTCGGAGCCGCCGGCACCGGCCTCGTGGTACCACGCCAGGTCGATCAGCGGCGGCACGGATACCCCCTCGCCAGCATGGCTCGCGGAGTCCACCTGGAAACGAAAACGCAGCCCCACCACGGAGCTTTCGGGCAGGCCGGCCACTGTGCCGACGACGCGCACGTCCTGCCCTTCCAGGGCAGCAGGCAGGGCCGAGCGGGCATGGTGCACGGCGCGCAGGCCGCACAGTGCGAACACCGCCAGCGCCGCCGCCACGCACAGTGCCCACGGCGCCACCCGCCGCCAGCGCCCGGCGGCATGGGCCCCGGCCAGTGCCAGCGCGCCACCGGCGGCGGCGGCGATCGCATAGGCCGGCGTGCTCCACAAGCCCGGCTGGCGCAGTTGCAGCGCCGACCCCAACACCACGCCCAGCAGCAGCGGCGCCAGGCTGCGCGCGGGCGCAGGGCGCGCCGGCGGCGTGCGGGAGCTCATCGGGGAGATCAGGGGCATACGGGACGGCGTTCTGCGCGGCCCGGGCCGGGCACCGCCGGCGCCTGTGTACCATGCGCGGTTTCCCATACACAAGAGCGCTTCCCATGAACGTGTACGACCAACTCCAGCAACTCCAGATCACCCTGCCCCCGGTGTCTGTCCCCGCCGCCGCCTACGTGCCCTACGTGCAGACCGGCAAGCTCGTGTTCCTGAGCGGCCACATCGCACGCAAGGACGGCAAGCCCTGGGTGGCGCAGTTCGGCCGCGACATTTCCACCGAAGAGGGCAAGGCCGCCGCCCGCGCCGTGGCGATCGACCTCATGGGCACGCTGCAGGCGGCCGCCGGCGGCGACCTCAACCGCGTCAAGCGCATCGTCAAGCTGATGAGCCTGGTCAATTCCACCGCCACCTACACCGAGCAGCACCTGGTGACGAATGGCGCGAGCGAACTGCTGGGTCAGGTTTTCGGCGAGGCCGGCGTGCATGCGCGCAGCGCCTTCGGCGTGGCGCAGATTCCCCTGGGCGCCTGCGTGGAAATCGAACTCATCGCCGAACTGGTGTGATCTAGAACGACTCCCAGTCGCCTTCCGCGCCGGCCGACGGCGCCTTCGCCGCGGACGGGGGGGCGGGCCTGGGCAGCGGCCGGGCCGCAGGGGGCCGGGCCGGAGCCGGACGCGCCGCGGGCGCGGCAGCGGCCGGGAGGCGCACCGGCGCGGACGGGCGCGCCACCGCGGGCGGCCGCGGAGCCGGGCGCGGTGCTGGAGCAGCGGCCATGGCGGCGGGGCCGCCGGCCAACTTGAACGTCGCCACCACCTGCGCCAGCTGCTCGGCCTGCTCGCGCAGGCTTTGCGCTGCCGCCGCACTTTCCTCGACCAGGGCGGCGTTCTGCTGCGTCATCTGGTCGAGGTTGCCGACCGACTGGTTCACCTGTGCGATGCCCGCGCTCTGCTCCGTGGAGGCGGCGGTGATTTCGCCGATCATGTCGGTCACGCGCTGAACCGACTGCACGATGTCCTGCATGGTGGTGCCCGCATCCTGCACCAGGCGCGAGCCGGCCTCGACCCGGTCCACCGAGGTGCCGATGAGCTGCTTGATTTCCTTGGCCGCCTCGGCGCTGCGCCCGGCGAGGCTGCGCACCTCGCTCGCCACGACGGCGAAACCCCGCCCCTGCTCGCCAGCGCGCGCCGCCTCGACGGCGGCGTTGAGCGCCAGGATGTTGGTCTGGAAGGCGATGCCGTCGATGACACCGATGATGTCCGCGATCTTCTTGCTGCTCTGCGTGATCTCGTCCATGGTCGCCACGACCTGGGTCACCACCTCGCCGCCGCGCCGCGCCACGCCGGTGGCGCTGGCCGCGAGGCTGCTGGCCTGCTGCGCGCTGGCCGCGCTCTGCTGAATGGTGCTGGTGAACTGGTCCATGGCCGCAGCCGTCTGCTGCAGGTTGCTCGAAGTTTGCTCGGTGCGCGCCGACAGGTCGTGGTTGCCGGAGGCGATTTCCGCGCTGGCCGTGGCGATGCTGTCGGTGCTGTGGCGCACCTGCTGCACGGTGCGGGCCAGCGCCGCGCTCATGGCGTAGAGCGAGCGCAGGAGTTCGCCGAACTCGTCCTGCCTTGCGATCTCTTCGTGCTGGCTGAGGTCGCCGGCGGCGATGCGGCCGGCCAGCGCGTTGGCTTTTTGCAGCGGCTGCTGGATGCTGCGGATCAGCACGAAGGCGCCGGCGCCGATGGCCAGCATCAGCAGGACCATGGCACTGACGCCCACGCGGATGGTGGTGGCGCGCGAATCGGCCACGCGCTGGAGCTGGTCCTGCTCGGCCTGCTGCTGCAGGCGCAAGAAGTCGCCCAGGGTCTTGAGGTAGGCGTCGGACGCAGGGCGGTAGGTTTTTTCGACAAAAGCGACGGCCTCTGCCTGCTGGCCGTCGGCCTTGAGCTTGCGCACCTGATCGCGCGCCTGGGCCATGGCGCTGCGGGCCTGCGCAATCTTCGCGATCTGCGCCCGGTCGGTGTCGGAATCCGCCAGAGTCTGCATTTTTTTCTGCAGCGCGCTGATCTGCTCGGACGTGCTCGCCATGTCGTCCTTGAGCGCCGCCTCGACCGCCGGATCGCTGCTGATGACCGTGGCCAGCGTGCGCGTGGCGTTGTCGCGCGTGAGGCCCATCCACACCATGGCCGTATCCACCCGCTCCTTCATGGCGGCGCGGATGGCATCGCTCTCGACCTGGGCCCGGGCCGACCGCAGGCCGGCAAACCCCACCACGGTGGCCAGCAAAAGAACCAGCACCAGCACCGACAACCAAAGCTTGTGGGCAATTCGGAACTGCATCTCGGGAACCTTGTAGGAAAATGTAAACGCCTTGCGAGCGTACTACCAATTTCCGCGCCTGGGCCCGGAAACCCGTTAGGCCGGCCTCCCTATTGCAGACGCACCACAGACGCCGGCTTGAAGCCCAGGTCGGCCGCCTTGCCCTTGCGTCCGCGCGCCGCGCGGGCGTTGTTGAGCGAGCGGATTTCCAGCTGCTCCTCGCGCGCCTTGCCGCCGCGGCCCACGCCTGCGATGCGGATGCTGCGCGTGTAGGCCGCCGCCCCGGCGAGCTGGTCCTTGGCTTCGAGGTCGATCAGCATCAGGCCGCGCCCGCCCTTGTCCATCTGCTTGAGCTCGCCGATCTCGAAGGTGAGGATGCGCCCGCCCACCGAGGCACACACCACGTGCGTGGCGGGGGCCAGCGGTGCGCTGCCGCTCGTGTGTGCGGCGTGCGAGGGCGCGCACACCGTCTCGCCCTCGCCCAGGGTGATGAAGGCCTTGCCGCCGCGCTGGCGCGAGACCAAGGCCTCCACCGTGGCCAGGAAGCCGTAGCCGCCCGTGCTGGCCAGCAAGAGCTGCGCCGCGCCCGGGCCGGCGAAGTAGTGCGCGATCTGGCTGCCGGGCTCCAGGTCGATCAGTGTGGTGACGGGCTGGCCGTCGCCGCGCGCGCCGGGCAGTTGCGCCACCGGCACCGAATAGACACGGCCGTTGCTGCCGAAGACGATCAGTTGGTCGACCGAGCGGCACTCGAAGGTGCCGTACAGCCCGTCGCCCGCCTTGAAGGCGAAGCTGGCAGCTTCGTGGCCGTGGCCGGTGCGCGCGCGCACCCAGCCCTTCTGCGACACCACCACGGTGACGGGCTCGTCCACCACGCGCGCCGAGACCACGGCCTTCTTCTCGGCCTGGATGAGCGTGCGGCGGGCATCGGCAAACTGTTTGGCGTCCTGCTCGATCTCCTTGACCATCAGGCGGCGCAGCGCGGCCGGGCTGCCCAGGATCTCTTCGAGCTTGCCCCGGCTTTCGCGCAGTTCCTTCAGCTCCTGCTCGATCTTGATGGCTTCCAGGCGCGCCAGTTGGCGCAGGCGGATTTCGAGGATGTCCTCGGCCTGCCGGTCGCTCAGGGCAAAGCGCGCGATCAGCGCGGCCTTGGGCTCGTCCGACTGGCGGATGATGGCGATCACCTCGTCGATGTTGAGCAGCACGGTCTGCCGCCCTTCGAGGATGTGGATGCGGTCCAGCACCTTGTCCAGGCGGTGCTGGCTGCGCCGCGTGATGGTGGTCTGCCGGAACGCGATCCATTCCTCCAGCATCTGGCGCAGCGACTTCTGCACCGGCCGGCCATCGATGCCCACCATGGTGAGGTTGATGGGCGCCGAGGTTTCCAGGCTGGTGTGTGCCAGCAGCGCCGTGCTCAGCTCCTGCTGCGGCACCTTGCCGGTCTTGGGCTCGAACACCAGGCGCACGGGCGCGTCCTTGCTCGATTCGTCGCGCACGCCGTCGAGCACCGCGAGCATGCTGGCCTTGAGCTGGTTTTGTTCCTGCGAAAGCGCCTTCTTGCCGGCCTTGAGCTTGGGGTTGGTGATTTCCTCGATTTCTTCAAGCACCTTCTGGCTGCTGACGCCCGGCGGCAACTCGGTGACCACCATCTGCCACTGGCCGCGCGCAAGGTCCTCGATCTTCCAGCGCGCGCGCACCTTCAGGCTGCCGCGCCCGCTGCGGTAGGCGTCGGCGATGTCCGCCGCGCTGCTGATGATCTGTCCGCCGCCCGGATAGTCGGGACCGGGGATCAGCGCGAGCAGCTCGGCCTCGGGCAGTTGCGGGTTCTTCACCAGGGCCACGCAGGCGTCGGCCACCTCACGCAGGTTGTGGCTGGGACTCTCGGTGGCCAGGCCCACGGCAATGCCGCTGGCGCCGTTGAGCAGGGCGAACGGCAGGCGCGCGGGCAGCTGGCGCGGCTCCTGCGTGCTGCCGTCGTAGTTGGGCATGAAATCGACCGTGCCTTCGTCGATTTCATCGAGCAGCAGGCCGGTGATTTTCGACAGGCGCGCCTCGGTGTAGCGCATGGCGGCGGCGCCGTCGCCATCGCGGCTGCCGAAGTTGCCCTGGCCGTCGATCAGCGGGTAGCGCTGCGCGAAGTCCTGCGCCAGGCGCACCAGCGCGTCGTAGGCCGACTGGTCGCCGTGCGGGTGGAAGCGCCCGAGCACGTCGCCCACCACGCGGGCGCTCTTGACCGGCTTGGCCGCCACGTTGCGGTTGGGGCCGCTGTAAGAGAGGCCCATGCGGTCCATGGCGTACAGGATGCGGCGCTGCACGGGCTTGAGGCCATCGCACACGTCGGGCAGCGCCCGGCCCTTGACGACGCTCAGGGCGTATTCGAGGTAGGCGCGCTGGGCGTAGCTGGCCAGGCCCGGTTCGTCGGGCGTCTCGGGTTCGGCAAAGGCAAGGCCGGGTTGCTCACTCATGGGTATTTACTAATATTTTGATAGCTGTTAACGCTTACCAGATAAGCGCTAGAGGCCAATTTGACCAATATTTTCAGACGTCGATCTCCACCGCATCGCCGTGCAGCTCCATCAGCTCGCGGCGCGACGCCGCCTCGCCCTTGCCCATGAGCCGGGTGATGAGCGCCTCGGTGGCGGCAAAGTCCATGCCGCCCAGCTGCACGGGGAGCAGGCGCCGGGTGTCGGGGTTCAGCGTGGTCTCCCACAGCTGCTCGGCGTTCATCTCGCCCAGGCCCTTGAAGCGGCTGATCTGGCATTTCTCGCGCGCCACACCGTCTTTCTCGGCCTTGTCGAGGATGGCCTGCAGCTCGCCCTCGTCCAGCGCATATTGCTTGGCGGCCGGCTTCTTGCCGCGCGCCGGCACGTCCACGCGGAACAGCGGCGGGCGCGCCACGTAGATGTGGCCGGCCTCGATGAGCTTGGGGAAGTGGCGGAAGAAGAGCGTGAGCAGCAGCACCTGGATGTGCGAGCCGTCCACGTCGGCGTCCGACAGGATGCAGACTTTGCCGTAGCGCAGGCCCGAGAGGTCGGGCGAATCGTTGGGGCCGTGCGGATCGACGCCGATGGCGACCGAGATGTCGTGGATTTCGGTGTTGGCAAACAGGCGGTCGCGGTCCACCTCCCAGGTGTTGAGCACCTTGCCGCGCAGCGGCAGGATGGCCTGGCTTTCCTTGTCGCGGCCCATCTTGGCGCTGCCGCCGGCCGAGTCGCCCTCGACCAGGAAGACTTCGTTGTGCGCCAGGTCCCGGCTTTCGCAGTCCGTCAGCTTGCCGGGCAGGACGGCGACGCCCGAGCCCTTGCGCTTTTCCACCTTCTGGCCGGCCTTCTGGCGCGTCTGCGCGGCCTTGATGGCGAGTTCCGCGAGCTTCTTGCC
>MEDL01000093.1 GCA_001724785.1 Acidovorax sp. SCN 68-22
GCCCAAGGTCGAAAAAGCGGGCCTGAAGGTGATGGAAGTGAACGACGCCGTCAAGTCGGCGGATGTGGTCATGATCCTGCTGCCCGACGAAGACATCGCCTCGGTCTACAAGAACAACGTCGAGCCCAATATCAAGCAGGGCGCTTCGCTGGCCTTCGCCCACGGCTTCAACGTCCACTACAACCAGGTGGTGCCGCGCGCCGATCTGGACGTGTGGATGGTCGCGCCCAAGGCCCCTGGCCACACCGTGCGCAACACCTACACGCAAGGCGGTGGTGTGCCCCACCTCGTTGCCGTGCACCAGGACAAGTCCGGCAAGGCGCGTGACCTGGCCCTGAGCTACGCCATGGCCAACGGTGGCGGCAAGGCCGGCATCATCGAGACCAACTTCAAGGAAGAGACCGAGACCGACCTGTTCGGCGAACAGGCCGTGCTGTGCGGCGGCGCCGTCGAGCTGATCAAGATGGGTTACGAAACCCTCGTGGAAGCCGGCTACGCCCCCGAGATGGCCTACTTCGAATGCCTGCATGAGCTCAAGCTCATCGTCGACCTGATCTACGAAGGCGGCATCGCCAACATGAACTACTCGATCTCGAACAACGCCGAGTACGGCGAGTACGTCACGGGCCCGGAAGTCATCAACGAGCAGTCGCGCGCGGCCATGCGCAATGCCTTGAAGCGCATCCAGAACGGCGACTACGCCAAGATGTTCATCCTGGAAGGCCGCACCGGCTACCCCGGCATGACGGCCCGCCGCCGCAACACCGCCGACCACTCGATTGAAAAGGTCGGTGGCCAGCTGCGCGCCATGATGCCCTGGATCGCCAAGAACAAGCTGGTCGACCAGACGCGCAACTGATAAACGCTCCGCCAGCGGAAACAGGGCCACTTCGGTGGCCCTTGCTGTTTCGGGCGCCTCCGTGTGACGACTACACTTCCTGCTGGCGGGTCTCCCTTGAACTACAAAAAATATAGCTTTAAACCCAATAGGGACGAGCGCTGGAGGTGTTTTTGATGCATGAAATCGACCAGAGCGAAGCGGCGCAGGGCGTGCTCGTGCGCAAACGCCGCAAGGGCATCTACATCCTGCCCAACCTGTTCACGCTCGCGGCGCTGTTCGGCGGCTTCTACGCCATCGTCATGGCCATGAACGGGCATTTCGACCTGGCGGGCATCGGTATCTTCTGCGCCATGGTGCTCGACAGCCTCGACGGCCGCGTGGCCCGCATGACGAACACGCAAAGCGCTTTCGGCGAGCAGATGGATTCGCTCTCGGACATGGTGTCCTTCGGCGCGGCGCCGGCGCTGATTGCCTACGAGTGGGCGCTCAAGGACCTCGGCCGCTGGGGCTGGATCGCCGCCTTCGTGTACTGCGCTTGTGCGGCGCTGCGCCTGGCGCGCTTCAACGTCAACACCAGCGTGGTGGACAAGCGCTTCTTCCAGGGCCTGCCTTCGCCGGCCGCTGCGGCGCTGGTGGCGGGGTTCATCTGGCTCCTTACCGAATTCGGCGTGGTACGCGGCCAGAGCGTTGCGCTGGGGTGGGGGGTGGTGTCGTGGACCATGTTCGCGCTCACGCTGTACGCCGGGCTCACCATGGTGACGAACGTGCCGTTCTACAGCTTCAAGGACATACAGATGAAGAAGACGGTGCCGTTCTTCGTCATCGTGCTGATTGCGCTGGGCCTGGCGATGATCAGCATCCGCCCGTCGCTGGTGCTGTTCTGCGTGTTCGTGTTCTACGGCTTCAGCGGCTACGGCATCTACCTGTGGCGGCGCGCCAAGGGCTTGCAGACCAGTGTGATCAGCACCTCCACGGACGAGCCGGACGAGCGTGGCTTGCACAACTGACGCTGGTTCATGCTACAGTTGGCGCATGCAAAACCTTGCGCTACTACTACCGAAGTCCCACGGGCAGGTTGGGTAGCGCGCGCGTTCCTTTTCCAATTTCGGCCCGTTTGCACCAGCAGCGGGCCGTTTTTGCGTGCATGCGTTGCTGGCGAGACGCTACTCTTTTGACACAGCAACCGCGAGAAGCCCCATGACCGACCAACTCATCATTTTCGACACCACCTTGCGCGATGGCGAGCAATCGCCCGGCGCCTCCATGACGCGCGACGAAAAATTGCGCATCGCGCGCCAGCTCGAACGCCTGAAGGTCGATGTCATCGAAGCGGGTTTCGCGGCCAGCTCCAACGGCGACTTCGAAGCCGTCCAGCTCATCGCCAACAATATCCAGGATTCGACCATCTGCTCGCTCTCGCGCGCCAACGACCGCGACATCGCCCGCGCGGCCGAAGCGCTCAAGGGTGCCAACCGGGCGCGCATCCACACCTTCATCGCCACCAGCCCGCTGCACATGGAGAAGAAGCTGCGCATGACACCCGAGCAGGTGCTGGAGCAGGCCACGCAGTCCGTGCGCTTTGCGCGCAACCTGTGCGCCGACATCGAATTCAGCCCCGAGGACGGTTACCGCAGCGAGGTGGATTTCCTCTGCCGCGTCATCGAAGCCGTGATCCGCGAGGGCGCGACCACCATCAATGTTCCCGACACCGTGGGCTACGCCGTGCCCGAACTGTACGGCAATTTCATCAAGACCTTGCGCGAACGTGTGCCCAACAGCGACAAGGCGATCTGGTCGGTGCACTGCCACAACGACCTGGGCATGGCGGTGGCCAATTCGCTTGCCGGCGTGAAGATCGGCGGCGCCCGCCAGGTGGAATGCACCATCAATGGCCTGGGCGAGCGCGCCGGCAACTGCTCGCTCGAAGAAGTCGTCATGGCGGTGAAGACGCGCAAGGACTACTTCGGCCTGAATGTCGGCATCGACACGCAGCACATCGTCGCCGCGAGCCGCATGGTCAGCCAGACCACGGGGTTTGTCGTGCAGCCCAACAAGGCCGTGGTGGGGGCCAACGCCTTCGCCCACGCCAGCGGCATCCACCAGGACGGTGTGCTCAAGGCGCGCGACACCTACGAGATCATGCGCGCCGAAGACGTGGGCTGGAGCGCCAACAAGATCGTGCTCGGCAAGCTGAGCGGCCGCAATGCTTTCAAGCAGCGCCTGCAGGAGCTGGGCGTGAGCATGGACAGCGAAGCGGACATCAACGCCGCGTTCGCCCGCTTCAAGGAGCTGGCCGATCGCAAGAGCGAGATTTTCGACGAGGACATCCTGGCCCTGGTGAGCGACGAGAGCGCCGCCGGCCAGGGCGAAGAATATGCGTTCGTCTCGCTGTCGCAGCACAGCGAAACCGGCGAGCGCCCGCATGCGCAGATCGTGTTCACGGCGGGCGGCAAGGAAATCAAGGGTGCGTCCGACGGCAACGGCCCCGTGGACGCCTCGCTCAAGGCCATCGAGCAGCACGTGCAAAGCGGCGCCGAGATGGTGCTTTATTCGGTCAACGCCATCAGCGGCTCGACCGAGAGCCAGGGCGAGGTGACGGTGCGCCTGCAAAGCAGCGGCCGCGTCGTCAATGGCGTGGGCGCGGACCCGGACATCGTCGTGGCTTCGGCAAAGGCCTACCTCAGCGCCCTCAACAAGCTGCACAGCAAGGCCGAAAAAGTAGCCGCACAAGGCTGATCGCGCCGGCGCGGTGTCGATTTCGCGCAACTTCTTCAAAACAACACGCAAGGTATTGATCTTGCGTGTTGTTTTGCGAATGACTACACTCTTACACCGTTGTTGCCGTTTGGAGACACCCCGTGAATTTCAGCCGCTTGCGCGCCGCCTTCTCTCCAATCCACACCGGGCTTTTCATCGTCGCATTGGGCTTGGCGCTGGCAGCGCCCGCGGCCGATGCGGCGCAGCGCGCATCCACGGCGAAAAAGCCGGCGGCCACCAAGCGTGCGGTGAGCGTGGCCAAGGTGTCGGCGCGCAAACCGACCGCCAAGCGGGTGGTGCGCACGTCCAAGGCGTACAAGCCGCGCGCGGAGGCTGCTCCCGCCAAGGCGCGCCCGTCCTTTGGTGAACTTGCCGGCCTGCACGCTCTCGACGATCCGCTCGACCTCAAGTCCAGCGTCGCGTTGGTCATCGACCAGGACACGAACGAAGTCCTGCTCAGCAAGAACGACCACGCAGTGCTCCCCATCGCCTCGCTGACCAAGCTGATGACCGGGCTCATCATCAGCCAGTCCCGCCTGTCGATGGACGAGCCGATCACCATCACCGAGGACGACATCGACACGGAAAAGAACAGCCGCTCGCGCCTGGCTGTGGGCACCACGCTCAGCCGCCGTGAAATGCTGCATTTGGCACTGATGTCGAGCGAGAACCGGGCCGCGCACGCGCTCGGGCGCACCTACCCCGGCGGCATGTCGGCCTTCGTCACGCAAATGAACCTCAAGGCGCGCCTGCTGGGCATGAGCGATACGCGCTACGTGGAGCCCACCGGCCTGTCGAGCCAGAACCAGTCGAGCGCGCGCGACCTGGCTGCGCTGGTGAACGTTTCGCACAGCGACCCGCTGCTGCGGGAGTTCACCACCTCGCCCGGCTACGAAGTGGCCGTGGGCCGCCGCACCTTGCAGTACAACAACACCAACCGCCTGGTGAAAAACCCCGAGTGGGACATCGGCCTGCAAAAAACGGGCTACATCTCCGAGGCCGGCCGTTGCCTCGTGATGCAGACGCAGATCGCCGGGCGCAAGCTGATCATGGTGTTCCTCGACTCCGCCGGCAAACTCAGCCGCCTGGCCGACGCCGAGCGCGTGCGCTCCTGGGTCGAGGCGACGCCCGCTGCCGCAGCCACCGGCCACGCGCTCCAGGCCATCAAGGGCTGAACCGGGGCGGTTCGGCCGTGGTCTGGGGCGACCCTGGCGCCGCCCAGGGGCGCCTAGTCTTCAGTGTGGCCCAGGGCGAGGGAAATATCGCGCGCAGTGGCCTGCAGCTTGGACAGCCAGGCCTCGTCGAGCCGATCGGCCGGCGATGAAATCGACAGCCCCGCCACCAGCTTGCCCTGGTCGTCGCGTATGCCGGCGGCGATGCAGCGCACGCCGAGTTCCAGTTCCTCGTTGTCGCGGGCGACGCCGGTCTTGCGGGCCTGTACCAGCTCGCGCTCCAGATCGGGCAGGCGTGTCAGGCTGTTGCGCGTATTGCCCGCCAGGCCGGTGCGCACGGCATAGGCGCGTACACGCGCGGCTTCGTCGGCGGCCAGGAAGAGCTTGCCGGTGGAAGTCAGGTGCAGGGGCGCGCGCCCGCCGATGGCGCGCACCACCTGCATGCCCGAGCGCTCGCTGTAGGCGCGTTCGACGTAGATGATTTCATCGCCCTGGCGCACGCTGAGGTTCACGGGTTGCTGTATGAGCCGGTGCAACTCGCGCATCGGGCCCAGCGCCGCATCGCGCACGTTGAGCCGGGCCTTGACGACGTTGCCCAGTTCGAGCAAGCGCATCCCGAGGCGGTAGCTGCCCGCTTCCGGGCGATCGACGAAACGCCCGATGGCCAGGTCGTTCAGGATGCGGTGCGCGGTGGAAGGATGCAGCCCCGTGCGCTCGCTGATCTCCTTGAGCGGCACGGCGTCTTCCCGCTCGGCAAGGACGTCGATCAGCGCAAACACCCGTTCGAGCACCTGGACGCTGGGCTTGGCGGGTGTGGAATCCTTGGATTTTTTCATATCAGGTGGCCACAACGTGGGTCACCATTTTACTTTATGAAAAAATTCTTGCAGTTTGAGGGTCAAGGACGTTTGCACACCGTCCGCCACTGCCCATTGGTGAGTATCTGGTGGGGTAGGAAGCGCGCCTTGTAGTGCATCTTGGGGCTGTGCTCGATCCAGTAGCCCAGGTACAGGTGCGACAGGCCGAGCGCCCGCGACTGCTCGATCTGCCACAGGATCGCGTAGGTGCCCAGGTTGCCGCCCGGGGCCGGGTCGTAGAAGGTGTACACCGCCGAGAGCGCGTCTTCCAGCATGTCCAGAATGCTGACCATCACCAGCCGCCCCGGTGCGGACCCGTTGCCCGCTTCGCGGAATTCGACCAGCCGCGAATTGACGCGGCTTTGCAGCAGGAACTGGGTGTACTGCTCGACGCTGTCGTGGTCCATCCCGCCACCGCTGTGGCGCCCCGTCTGGTAACGCAGGTAGAGCTGGTAGTGCTCGGGGTCGAAGCTCGGTTGCAGCACACGCGCCTGCAGCCCGGCGTGCCGGGTGCGGGCCCGGCGCTGGCTGCGGTCGGGTTGGAATTCGTTGACCAGGACGCGCAACGCGATGCAGGCATGGCAGCCGTCGCAATACGGCCGGTAGGTGAACATGCCGCTGCGCCGAAACCCGCGCGCCACCAGATCGGAATAGGTGTCGCTGCGCACCAGATGGCTGGGCGTGGCCACCTGGGAGCGCGCTTCGCGCCCGGGCAGGTAGCTGCACGCATAGGGCGCCGTGGCGTAGAACTGCAGCGTCTGAAAGGGGAGTTCGTTGAGTTGCGTCATGCGGCTGCGGGTGCAGGGCGGAGGACCTCGTCCCAGTATAGGGGCTCGAAACGCCAGTCCAGCGGGGGCTCCTGGCGGGCCCGTGCGACGTGCGCGAGGAAGGTGCTGCGCGGCATTTCGCATGCGCCCAGGCGCGCCAGGTGCGGGGTGTTCTGCTGGCAATCGATGTAGCGCACGCCCTGTGCACGGCACAGCGCCACCAGCGCGGCGAGGGCGATTTTCGACGCATCCGGCACCAGCGAGAACATCGATTCGCCGAACACCGCCCGGCCGATGGCAACGGCGTAGAGCCCGCCCAGGCGGCGCCCTCCGACCCAGGTCTCGACGCTGTGGGCGTGGCCCGCCTCGTGCAGCCGCGTATAGGCGGCGATCATGTCGCTGCCGATCCAGGTGCCGTCCTGGCCGGGGCGCGGGGTGGCAGCGCAGGCGGCCATCACCCCTGGGAAATCGAAATCGATGCGGATTTCCGAGTCCTGGGCGAGGCGAAAGCGCCGCAAGGTCTGGCGCAGCGACCGGTGCACGCGGAACCGGGCGACCTCCAGCACCATGCGCGGGTCGGGCGACCACCACAGGATGGGTTGGCCCTCGCTGTACCAGGGGAAGATGCCCTGGGCGTACGCACTCCAAAGCCGCTCTACTCCCAGGCCGCCGCCGGCGGCGAGGAGGCCGGGCGCCGGCGTCGTGCCGTCCCAGGCGCTGGTCACGGGCGGAAAGGGGTCGCTGGGGCCGAGCCAGGGGAGTGTCACGCGGTGTGCAGGCAAGTGGTGCTGCACGTATCGTAGCGGGGATGGCGCACGAAAAAAGGGGCCTGCGTGTGCAGGCCCCTTTGAAGTGGCTCCTCGACCTGGGCTCGAACCAGGGACCTACGGATTAACAGTCAGTATAAACCGGATTTTCTGGGACGCTATGGGACGTTCTGGGACGACGTAAAACCATTTTAAATCAATGGGTTACAAGAATTTGTTGTTTCATGCAGTCCCGCTGGGTAGCATTTGAGCTCAGGATTTTTCGGACACCAGTCGGACACGGAACACGCAAATGCCGCTCCTCACTGTCAGAGCGATTGAAACCCACAAAGCCAAAGCGCGGCCCTACAAGTTCACGCTCGACCGAGGCTTGCAGTTACGCATCGCGCCAGATGGCGTTCGCACATTGCTGGTCCGCTATACCGTCAAAGGTTCTGATGTTGAGCGCCAGTATCGATTACCGCAGGAGTATGGGGAAGGTCCGGGCCAAATGAAGCTGGCCACGGCCTGTGCCGAGGCCGCTCGCATCCGGGCTCTGGCCCGCGACGGCGTGGACTGGCCAGCCCAAGAGGAGGCACGGTTGCGGGCCGAAACAGCTGAACGTGAGCAACTGGACCGGCAAGAGGGCATGACCGTGGCCAAGGCACTCAGCGAGTACGTCGACAAGAAGCGGCGGGCAAAAGATGGTCTGCCACTGAAGGCCCGCACAAAAGCCGACTACCTGGCCATGGTCGAACCCGGGGAAGTAACCAAGACAGGCAAGAAACTGGCTGACGGGTTGCTATTTCGGCTCGCAGACAAGCTGTTGGTGAAGCTCACTTCCGATGACATTCGGGACCAGTATTCGTCACTGCTCAAGCGGTCAAAGCGGCAAGCTGACTATGCGATGCAGGTGCTGCGAGCGGTTATGCGATGGCATGGGGTTGGGGTGCCAGGCAACCCGTTGGGACGCGATACAGCTGGGCGTGATCGGATCGTGCTTACTCCAACGAAGGGGAATCCCTCTCCCATCCCCCCGGAACGACTCGGCGCCTGGTGGCGGGTGAGCGGCAAAGCCCCCTCACGAGTCGCAGCCGACTACTATCGTTTTCAGTTGTTAACCGGGTGTCGTGGAGGTGAGATTCATGGCGACAAGCGCTACAACTACCCGCCGATCAAGGTTAGTGACGTGGACTGTGATGCCGGAAAAGTCGTTCTGCGGGACACAAAGAACCGTAGCGACCACAAGCTGCTCCTGTCCCGACAGGCGCTGGAAATAGCTGCCAAGCACTGCGTAGGCAAGAAGCCCGAGGATGTGTTGTTCTCGATCACCGATGCCCGAAAAACGCTGAAGTGGATCAATGCGAAGGCAAAAACCGATGTGCAAGGACATGGCTTGCGCGATACATTTGCCAGCATCGCTGAAGAGCTGGTGTCAGGTGGTTTGCTGAAGCGAATGCTCAACCACTCGGTCGCAGGGGATGTGACCTTGGGGCACTACGTGGGCAAGAGTGAAGCGCAGTTGCGCGCCGGATGGCAGACGGTAGCTGACTTCATTGAGGCTGCGGCTCTGCAGCCAACGCCTGATGATGTGAAGGTGGTCTCTGGCGCCGCCACTGTGCGCGACTCAGTAGGTACCTCTGCAGGCATAGGTCTAGCCAGCTAAGTTCTAAGAACTTATCCGTAAATAGGTAAAATAGCAATCCGAGCCGCAGCGAACGCGGTGTCGGAGTGAGGTGTTGAGCAAACGAGTTGATTCCTGGGTGGTAACGGATGAGTTCTGGCAGCGCGTGGAACCGCTGGTTCCTCAGCGCGCGTTGGTGCCGGGCAAACAGTACGTTCGCAAGCCTGGAGCAGGTCGGCCGGCGAAGCCGGCGCGCCAGGTGTTCGAGGCCATCGTGTTTGTGTTGCGCACAGGCTGCCAGTGGAAGGCACAGCCAGCGAGTTGCGCTTCATGGGCCACACGCTGATGGAGAACCGCCATGGCCTGGTGGTGGGCGCCATGGTCACGCAAGCCGATGGCTACGCTGAACGCGAAGCGGCCAAAGCCATGGTAGCCCAAGCGCGTCAACGCAACCCCGAGACCGAGATCACACTGGGTGCCGACAAGGGTTACGACGCAGCGGAGTTCATCGAGGCCTTGCAAGAGAAGAAGGTCGTGCCCCATGTGGCACAGAACAAGTCGGGCAGAACGTCAGCGGTCCCGGATGCCATTGCCACCAGCGAGGGCTACGCCATCTCGCAGGAAAAGCGCAAGCTCATTGAACAGGGCTTTGGTTGGGGCAAGCTCATTGGTCCGATTCGTCAGGTGATGGTGCGCGGGGTCAAGAAGGTCGGCCTGCTCTTCACCATGACCATGGCTGCCTACAACCTCGTGCGCATGCGCTCCCTGGGACAAGTCCGTCTGGAGGTTGCGCAGTGAGCGCCAGATGAGCGTAAAAAGCCCTGCAAATGCGTAAAACAGCCCCCCTGGATGGCGCATGGCGCGATCGCGACCGACCAAACCATCCGAAACTGGCTCATCGTGCTGAGGCGGTCAGCTTCGGCAGGGGTATTTCAGCAGCCTGCTAAGATCTTTGCCCGCCTGATCTGATGACGTCGAATCTCACCCGCCTGTGAATCCATCTGGTAAACCTGAAAGACGCTCTTTGCGATATCCAGGCCAATGATGGGGAGCGATGCTGCTTCGAACATGATGAACCTCCAAAGTGGGGTGGAAACACCCTCACTTTGGCATCCGCTGCCTGTTCAAGCCAGAGACCGTGATCGAGTGCACTGCACAGCACGTGATAGGTGGGGTGACCATGCCATCTGACTGGCTCAGAAATTCGAGGGGACTTCAGGCTAACAAAATCAAGTCCGGATTGCCGGGGGGGCTTGTATGCACAGGGCTACCACTGCGTCGGTCAGGGCATCAATCGAGATTCCCTTTTTAGGATT
>MEDL01000094.1 GCA_001724785.1 Acidovorax sp. SCN 68-22
CGATGGCCGGCGTAGTTGCGCTGCGCGCGCAGCTCGGTCGCGGTGCCGAGCGTTTCGGAAATGCGCTTGGCGGTGCGTTCGTCGTTGGTGGCGAACGTCACGCGCACATGGCAGTTGTCGAGGATCGAATGGTTCTGCCCGTAGGCTTTGTCGATCTGGTTGAGCGACTGCGCGATAAGGAAACTGCGGATGCCGTAGCCGGCCATGAACGCCAGCGCCGTCTCGAAGAAATCGAGCCGGCCTAGCGCCGGGAACTCGTCGAGCATCAGCAGCAGCTTGTGGCGACGCGCGATGCCGTCGCTGCCGTCGAGCGATTCAGTGAGTCGCCGGCCGATCTGGTTGAGGATCAAGCGCACCAGCGGCTTTGTGCGGCTGATGTCCGACGGCGGCACGATGAGGTACAGCGAGACGGGATGCTCGGACGCGATTAGGTCAGCGATACGCCAATCGCAGCGCGACGTGACTTCGGCCACGGTGGGATCGCGGTACAGGCCGAGGAACGACATGGCGGTGGACAGCACACCCGACCGCTCGTTGTCCGACTTGTTGAGCACTTCGCGGGCTGCGGATGCAACGACGGGATGCGGCACGTCGCCCAGGTGTCGCGTCGTCATCATCCGGTGCAGCGTCAGCTCGAACGGGCACGCAGGATCGGACAGGAAGTTGGCGACGCCGCGCAGCGTCTTGTCCTTGCCCGCGTAGAGCACGTGCAGGATGGCGCCGACCAGCAGCGCGTGCGAAGTCTTCTCCCAATGGTTGCGGCGTTCCAGCGCGCCTTCGGGATCGACCAGAATGTCCGCGATGTTCTGCACGTCGCGCACTTCATGCGCGCCGCGCCTAACTTCCAGCAGCGGGTTATATGCGGCCGACTTCGGATCGGTCGGATTGAACAGCAGGCAGTGAGAGAAGCGCGAACGCCAACCGGCGGTGATCTGCCAGTTCTCGCCCTTGATGTCGTGGATGACGGCCGAAGCCGGCCAGCTCAACAGTGTCGGCACCACTAGGCCGACGCCCTTGCCCGAGCGCGTCGGCGCGAACGTCAGGACGTGTTCCGGGCCTTCATGCCGCAGGTATTGGCTGCGATGCAGGCCAAGGAAGATGCCGGCGGGCTTGTCGAGGCCGGCCTTGCGGATGTCGGCTGCATCGGCCCAGCGCGCCGAGCCGTAGGTGGTAACGAGGCGCGACTGCCGCGACCGCCACACCGACATGACAATGGCGACCAGCACGGCCACCAGGCCGGTGCCGCCCGCGATGGCGCCACCCATGTCGAAGATGCGCGGCGCGTAGCCGTCGTAGAAGAACCACCACTCGAACAGCCGCCACGGGTGATAGACCGGCGTGCCGAAGAAGTCGAACCAGGGCGAGCCAAGGCGTAGCTGGTAGCCCAAGGCAGCGGCTGTCCATTGTGTGGCGGCCCACACGCCGGCGAACACGATGCCGAAGACGACGGCAATCTGCCCGAACAGCACGCCTTGACCTTGCATATCGGCCTCCGCTTTCTCCTGTGCAACACGCGGCACAAGGGCGTGCCGTACACGTGAGGATCGGAGTCAGGTCGAGGGCCGGTCAAAGACCGTTATCGGAAGATATATCGGGAAAAAAGCAAGATTTCGCGGAGGGGCGAACTAACGAAAAACGCCGCAAGCGAGAGCGCATTGCGGCGTAGTGAGTTAGGAAATCGAAGTTTCGTGCGAATCGGTAACGATCAGAACTTCGGTGCTTCCTTTGGGGGGTTATAGGGCGTCTTACCGTCGCCAAAGAAGCGTCGATTCGTTGCCTCGGCCACGCGGTTGCAGAGTTCGTCGCCCAGCTTGGCGCGATCCGTCTTGCACTGCTCGCGCAGTTGCTTCAACCGCTCGGGATTGGCCGCGAGCGATTCCACGGTCTCGCTAGGTGGCGATTTGCCACAGGCCGCCAGCGTTATGCAGACAAAAACGAGTGAAGTGGTTTTCATGGTTCGTTCTCCTTGCTTGCATCGAGGCTCGAAGGCAATGGTCGCGCCGCCGCAGCTTCTGCGCTGACCGGACTAACGCGATCAATGAAGCGGCTCAACGTCTCCGATGGCTCAGAATCGCGTCGTAAGAGGTACGTGATTAGCATGGGTGAACGGCCTGCCAGCGGCCTACCAATCACGTCAGAGTTGCGCCACGTCGCTATCTGCGATGCCCCAACTAAAGCAAGAGCATATCCCGCCGCAACCAGGGTCAGTTTCAGGTCGATTGATGCGACTTCCTCGGCTATCAGCGGGTCCACGTCCACCGTGCGCAGAATACGTTCGATCTGCTGCCCGTAACCCTCGCAGACTTGAGGGCTGCACATAACAAGTGGATAGTGCAGCACCTCGCCCAGCGGAATCCGCTTGTATGTCAGCAGCGGATGCCGTGCCGGCACGGCGACCACCAGCGGATCGCTCCATACGGGCTCGGCCAGCAGGCCGTCTCCAACGTCTGCGGATTGGGCAAAGCCAACGTCGTAGAGATCGTCATGCAGTCCCCTGATCTGCTTCGACAACGGCACCTCGAACAGCCGAACATCAACCTCGGGTTCATCCTCTCGACACTGCGCCAGTAGCGCCGTCAGGCGTGGCGGGGTGATGCCATCCGACAACGCAATGCGCAATTGACCCTGGAAGCCCGCCGCAACCGATTTGACGCTGGCGCGAGCCTGTTCAAGCGCAGTGAAGACGCGCGGCACGCCTTCGAGGAAAAGCTGTCCTGCTCGCGTCAACCGCGTGCTCCGGGTCGTCCGCACGAACAGTTGCGCCCCCAGGTCTTCTTCCAGTTCCTTGATGGCACGCGATAGCGGCGATTGTTCGATGTGCAGCTTCTCCGCAGCTCGCGCAAAGTGTAGTTCTTCGGCGACAGCGATGAAGCAGCGTAGGTGGCGCAGCTCCATAAGCGGGTCCTGTGAGCACGACGCCCGCTGGTCAGGAACGAATAGCGGGACAAGCGATATTCAGCCGCGCGTTCCGTCTGGCCCTTGTCGCGCTTGCTACGGCATTCGGACTACCGCGGAGAAGACTGTAGATCACGGCAAACAAGACGGCCAAGTTATCTATGGTCTGCTTCGGATATACCACCGTATATGTCCAAGCCCGAATTCAATCCACTATAGTTTTGATGAACACAAGTGGTTTTATGGGCAGATGTTCAATGATGCCCAAGCCGTATGTTTTCGACGGCGTTCTCAGCAAGGCATCTTGTTTTTTCCAACGACATAGCCCAGCGGCGGGAGCGGACCATGCGAAATCGCGCGCTCCATCGCTTCCTCTGCAAGCTCTCGCTCGAACTGCTCCGCGCCGCGTTCCTGCTTCGGCGTCTTGGCCTTGTGAGCGCCGGGCACCTGGTTCTGCGAGCATCGCAACGAGCTAGATGGATGGCGATGGACCTTCCTCGCGCGCGCCGCAAATCGAGTCGGAGTGATAGCCGTCCTGGGGCTTCACGACGCCGCTGACGCATGTGGGGCGTGAGCGCCTTTGTCGCGTTGCCTGCAATCACCGATCTTCGAGCATCAATGCCCCAGGCATGGCCGGGGCAGCGTCACCGCATCACCTGCCTCGCCGTGCTCGGCAAGTCGATCTTGAGAACACTTGGCGCTACATTCCCAGCTTCTCGGTGATTCTCACCAACTCCGCCAACGAACTTGCCTGCATCTTGCGCATGGCGTGCCCGCGGCGAACCTTCACGGTGATCTCGCTGATATTCAATCGTGATGCGATCTGCTTGTTCAACAGGCCCTGTACGACCAAGCGCGTGACATCCTGCTCGCCTGCCGTTAGAGACGCCCATCGTGCTTGCAACTCGGATGTGCGAGCTGCGCTTTTTCGTCGCTCACTATCCTTCTCAATGCCGCTATGAATCGCGTCGAGCAAACTCTGATCCCTAAAGGGCTTCGTAAGGAACTCGATTGCACCGTTCTTCATCGCCTCGACACCCATTGCGATGTCACCGTGACCCGTGATGAATACGACCGGAAGACCAATCCCTAGTTCGGTCATTTGTCGGTGAAAGTCCATGCCACTTAGACCCGGCATACGGACGTCCAGAACCAGGCACCCTGGCACGTCCTCCATCGTGTGCGCCAGAAACTCCTTGGCCGAGCCGAATGTCAACGACCTCAATTCCACCGAGGCAAGCAAGTCTTCAAGTGCTGCACGAACGGAACTGTCATCGTCAACGATATAGACGATCGGATTGTCCGATGCCACTCTTGAACTCGTCGTCATTCACGCTTCTCCTGCAAAGTGGTCGGTACGCTGAACCGGAAAACGGCACCAGCGCCTTCGCCTGGCTCTGCCCATATCTGACCGCCATTGGCTTCGATGATCGTCCTGCTGATGCTCAAGCCAACTCCGATGCCTTCCTGCTTGCTGGTCCAGAAAGCCTCGAACAAGTGCTCATATACCCCGGCGGGAATACCCACGCCGGAATCAAAGACGGCGAACACAATGGCGTCGCCCTTGATGTCCGAGGTGATCCGAATACTTCGCGTTGACACCGGAACTGATGCCAACGCTTCGATGGCGTTCAACACCAGGTTGCCGACCACCTGCTGTATCTGAACTCGGTCCGCAAAAGCGGGGGGAAGATCAGGACTCAGTTCCGTCGCCAGGCGAGTGCCGTTGCGTTCCATTTCGGTCTGGGATACAGCGACGATCTCAAGGACTGCCTTGTTGAAATCAAATTCGCCTTTGTGCGGCGGCGCGCCTTTGGTAAGGCTGCGCACGCGCGCGATGATCGTGCTTGCGCGGCCTGCATCGCTGAGTATCCTGTCGAGAGCCTGGTTCGCCTTGTGCAGATTCGGCGGGTCTTGCGCCAGCCAGCGCTGACACGCATTGCCGCTCGTAACGATCGCGGCGAGCGGCTGATTGACTTCGTGCGCAATGGAAGTGGTCAGGCCCTCCAGGCTTTTCACGCGCGCTATTCTCATCAACTGCGCCTGCGCGTCGTGCGCCGCCGTTCTTGCAGCCTCCGCCTTCAGGATCAAGAAGGCGATCATAACGATCGCCGCAATGCTGATGCCCATATTGATTAGACCCGCCTCCAAATCACCGTGCGGTGTGAAGACGAAGCTAATTACCGTCATCACGATGCACACGGCGGCGAGTGAAATCAACCCACGACGGCGTAAAACGCGAGCCGAGGTGAAGATGACCACCGTGTAGAACACGGCCACGGCGACTTCGTACCTCGTGGTCGTGTCCGCCACGAATATAGCCGCCATGACGACGCCTATAAGCGCAAGTCGCAGAATGCGATGTGCTCGTAGCGAGGAAGACCGCGTGTGATCGACGTGCATAGGATGACCTACAGATATTTGGTGATTGCTTGCAGCTCCTGGATGTTGGGGCGACCAGCGCGCCCGTCGGCGCGCACAGCCCCTTCAAGGCAGCGGTTGATATGCTCATGCACAAGCGTCTTCTTGGCATTTGTGATCGCATTGCCGACGGCCAGGAGCTACTGCGCCACTTCCACGTTGCTGCGGCCTTCTTCGAGCATTGCGATGATGCTCTTTAGATGACCCTCCGCGCGCCGCAGGCGGTTGACGATTGCCGAATGTGATTCCACCTTCATATCAATATCCCCCCAGGGGGATAGGTTATCACGCGAATAAAGGCGTCGTGTACGGGCGTATCGGTCAACCGTCCTCACCTGCATTCCAGAAGGCTTGCCGGACACCGGGCAAGACCTCCGCCTTCTTGACCACCGCATCAAGTTCTTCCGCCTGCACGGCGGTCGCGTACAAGGTGAACTCGATTTCTACTTCGCCCTCACCAAAGGGGTGGTCGTCGATCTGGCGTGCGGGATAGCTGGCGTCCTCCAGAACCTCGGCCATCTTCTCCCTGACCTCGGATTGGGACTCGCTCGCGCAAATCACGAAGACCATGTAGGTGGCCTCGCTGGTCTCCTCGCGGAATGGGCTGCGGTTGATCCGGTTGACCACTGGCCGCAGCAGCGTATTGCTCGCCAGTACGAACAGCGCGGCCAAGCCGGCTTCGCCCAGCAGACCCGCACCGGCGCAGGCGCCTACTGCACCAGCTCCCCATAACGTGGCCGCGGTGTTCAAACCATAGATGCTCGCGCCTTCCTTCATGATGGCACCCGCGCCTAGAAAGCCTATGCCGGAGACGACGTAGGCGACGACGGTGATCGTGGTCTGCGAGCCGCCGTTGATCTCGAACAGTCGGGCGCCCAGCGAGACGAAGATGGCAGCCCCAACCGACACTAGGGTGTTGGTACGCAGTCCGGCCGTGCGTTGCCGTACCTGTCGTTCGAGACCGATCAAGGCGCCGAGGATGAAGGCAACTGTGAGATTTGCGAGCGTAATTGCCAGCGCGTGGGGGCTGCTGAAATGAATGGCGTCCATCAAATTTTTACGTCCTTTCCTGCTTGGTTCGATGGAATGTCACTGCCAGCCAAACCTACGTATGTAGATTTTCTTCATCATCGTTGTCAGCACTGCGTAGCCCAACAAGATACCGACCAGCCACGGGAAGTAGCTCAATGGCAGCGCCTGGAGCTTGAAGTATTCCGCCAGTGGACTCATCGGTAGCGCCACGCCGATGGCCATGATGAGTAGTGTCATCAGCATGAGCGGCCAGGCAGCGCGACTCTGAATGAATGGCAGCTTCGGCGTGCGGATCATGTGGACGATCAAGGTCTGCGTCAGCAGCCCGACGACAAACCACCCGGACTGGAACAGCGTTTGCTCGCCCACAGTGTTGGCGCCGAATACGTGCCACATGAGCACGAAGGTGAGGATGTCGAAGATCGAACTGATCGGGCCGAAGAAGATCATGAAGCGCCCGATGTCAGCGGGGTTCCACTTCAGCGGCTTGGCGACCAGTTCGCGATCCACGTCATCGAACGGAATGGCGATCTGCGAGATGTCGTACAGGAGGTTCTGGACCAGCAACTGCAATGGAAGCATGGGCAGGAACGGCAGGAAAGCACTGCCGACCAGAACGGAGAAGACGTTTCCGAAATTCGAGCTGGCCGTCATGCGGATGTACTTGAGCATGTTGCTGAAGGTTCGGCGGCCTTCGACCACGCCTTCTTCGAGCACCATCAAGCTCTTTTCGAGCAGAATGATGTCGGCGGCCTCCTTGGCAATGTCCACGCCGGAGTCCACGGAAATGCCGATGTCCGCGGCGCGCAGCGCGGGGGCGTCGTTGATGCCGTCGCCCATGAAGCCGACAACGTGGCCGTTGGCTCGCAGAGCGCGCACGATGCGCTCCTTGGCGTTGGGCGTGAGGCGCGCGAAGACCTGGTGCGACTCGACCGCCGCCGCTAGGGCAGCGTCGCCCATGTCCTCCACCTGCGGTCCGAGCAGGATGTGCTCGTGCTCCAGCCCGACCCGACCGCACACGTGCGCGGCGATGAGTTCGCTGTCGCCGGTCAACACTTTGACCTGGACGCCATGCTCGGCCAGCGCCCGCAGGGCCGGCTCAGTGGACTCCTTCGGTGGGTCGAGGAAGGCGATGTAGCCAATCAGGATCAGTCCGGCTTCATCGGCCACAGAATAGACGGACTGCGAGGCCGGCAGTTCCTTCATGGCTACAGCGACGACACGCAACCCTTGTTCGTTCAACTCGCGCGTAACTTCGTGCACACGATCGAGCAATTCCCCATCGAGCGGCACGTGCCGGGCTCCTTGCGTGGTCTCGATACGGATTTGGCTGCAAACCGACAGGATCTCCTCGACCGCGCCTTTGCAGATCAGCTCGTGGTGGTCATCTTGCTCGGAGACGACGACCGACATTCGACGCCGCACGAAATCGAAGGGAATTTCATCCACCTTGCGATAGTCCTGCGCGATCCGCAGCTCCCCTTGCAGTTCGGCGTGTTCGAGCACTGCATGGTCGAGCAGGTTCTTCAAGCCGGTCTGGTAGTAGCTGTTCAGATAGGCGTAGCGCAGCACGTCGTTGGAAGGGGTGCCGAACGCATCCGTGTGCCGCTCAAGCGCAATCTTGTCCTGCGTGAGCGTGCCCGTTTTGTCGGTGCAAAGGACATCCATCGCACCGAAGTTCTGGATCGCATCCAGGCGCTTGACGATGACTTTCTTGCGCGACATCACCACGGCGCCCTTGGCCAGCGTCGAGGTCACGATCATCGGCAGCATTTCGGGCGTCAGGCCAACCGCGACGGACAGTGCGAACAGGAAGGCTTCCGTCCAGTCGCCCTTGGTGAAGCCGTTGATGAGCAGCACGACGGGCGCCATCACCAGCGCGAAGCGGATCAGCAGCCAGCTCACGCTGTTGACACCGGCCTGAAAAGAGGTCGTGGTGCGATCCGTTGCAGTGACGCGCGCGGACAGAGCGCCGAAATAGGTGCGGCTGCCGGTGGCGATGACGAGCGCGGTGGCCGAACCCGAGATGACGTTGGTGCCCATGAAGACCAGGCTGGGGGCGTCGAATATCGTCTCGAACGGCTGGCTGATATCCGCGAACTTTTCCACGGGCAGGGATTCACCCGTCATTGCTGCCTGGGAGACGAACAGGTCCTTGGCCGTCAGGAGGCGGCAGTCCGCGGGGATCATGTCGCCCGCAGAAAGCACAACATGGTCGCCTGGCACGAGGTCGCTGATCGGAAGCTCGATCTGCGTGGCGGTTCGGCGCCCATGAATGGATACACCGAAGTATTTCTCGCCGACCTCGACAACCTGGTCGTCAACCGACTGGCGCCGAATCACCGTGGCGGTATTGCTCACCATTGCTTTGAGCCGTTCGGCCGCCCGATTGGAACGCCCTTCCTGCACGAACCGAATCAAGGTGCTGAGCACAACCATCGTGCCAATCACGACCGTGGCCTTCATATCCTCCGTCAAGAAGGAAACGCCCGCCAGCAAGGTCAGGAGGAGATTGAATGGATTTTTGTAGCAGTGCCAAAGGTGCAACCACCATGGCAGGGGCTTCTCGTGTTCCACCTCGTTCGGCCCAAAGCGAGCGCGGCGGTCGTCCGCTTCGGATTTGGTCAATCCGTCCTCGTGGGAATTCATGCGGACGATTGCGGCGGCGACATCATCGGACGCGATTCGCCGCATGTCGCGGGAGACGCTTGCGGAGGCGGCTTGACCGTCACCAGCATTCATCTTGCGCAGGGTTTCCAGGATGGCCTGACGCTTGAAATGGCGACTGGTGCGCCGACGATTTAGAAATCCGCTGAAAAGATTCTTCAGCATGCTGTCGAAGATGTTCATAGAACCTCGTGCATTTCGAGTGTGCGTCTCTGTGTGGACTGGAATACCTATTGCTGGCGCTAATGGGTCAACCGCCGTGTGCTCGGGTGAGGCCGTCGGTCTTGACCTGGCTGGCCGCGGCTTCGGGCTCCAGCCACCATCCCCCGAGCGCCAAGTAGAGCGCGACGGTGTTCGTGTAGCGACTGGCTTGGGCCTGAACCAATGCCAATGCCGCTTGCTGATAGGTCTGTTGCGCGAGGATCAATTCCGCCTGCGTCGCGGCCCCCAGCTCGCGTTGGCGGCGTGCCATAGACAGGCTCCGCTGCGCCGCTGCTTCGGCGGAACTGACAGCCCGCAGGGTTTCCGCGTCGCTGACAATGGCTTGCAGGGTGTCCGCCGTGTTCTGAAAGGCGGTCAGCACGGTGCTGCGGTACTGCGCCGCCGCTTGGTCATAGGTCGCCTCCGCCGCACGTTGCTGGTGCATCAGCGTTCCGCCTCGGAAGATCGGTTGCAGCAGGTCCGCGCCGACCGACCAGAATCCGCCGCCACTGCGAAAAAGCTGCGAGAAGTCGAGCGCGGAACTGCCCAATGTGGCCGTCAGGGTGAGGCTGGGCAATCTGGCGGCCGTGGCCACGCCGACCTGTGCGCTGGCCGCATGCAGTTGCGCCTCCGCTGCGCGGATGTCCGGCCGCTGCTCCACCAGGCGAGACGGCAGGCTGACCGGAAGCTCCAAAGGCAGCTTGAGCGAAGTCAGCTCGAAGCGCTGCGCCACCTGCTCGCTGGG
>MEDL01000095.1 GCA_001724785.1 Acidovorax sp. SCN 68-22
CGTGCAGCGCCTCGCGGTGGCCGATGCGCGCCGACATGTCGATGAAGCGCGGGTCCTGCGCCAGCTCTAGGCAAGCCAGCGCGCTGCAGATGCGGCCGAACAGCCGGTCGTTGGCCGCGGCGATGAAGACCTTGCCGTCGGCACTGTCGAAGAGCTCGTAGGGCGCCATCATCGCCATGGCCGAACCCATCTTGCGCGGTAGGCGCTGGGTGGCCAGGTAGTTCGCCACCGGCACCGTCATCCACGACAGCCCGGTCTCGAGCAGGCTGGCGTGCACGCGCATGCCTTCGCCCGTGGTGGCGCGGCGCAGCAGCGCGGCCAGGATGGCCATCGTGGCCCACATGCCGGTGCCCATGTCGATGAGCGACACGCCGACGCGCGCCGGCTCGTCACCTTCGTGGCCGCTGACGCTCATGATGCCGGTGAAGGCCTGCATCAGCGGGTCGTAGCCGGGCAGCGCGCGCATCGGGCCGACCTCGCCGAAGGCGCTGATCGCGCAGTACACGAGGCGAGGATTGGTCGGTCGCAGGTGTTCGTCGCCGAGGCCGCGCGCTTCGGCGCTGCCGGGCTTGAGCGAATGCACCAGCACGTCGGTACCGGCCGCCAGGCGCGCAACCAGCTGCTGGCCGGCCGCGCTGTCGAGGTCGATGCAGACGCTCTTCTTGTTGCGGTTCAGCGCCGCGAAGCCGGTCGAGACGCCGGCCACTTCGGGCGGTTTCCACTGGCGCGCATCGTCGCCGCTGCTGGGGCGTTCGATCTTGATAACCTCGGCGCCGAGGTCGCCGAGGGTCTGGGTACAAAACGGGCCGGCCACGTTTTGGGTCAGGTCGAGCACGCGGCAACCGGAGAGAATGGCGTCGAGCATGTTCAATTCGGTGGGCCAAAGGATTACATGCGGAACACGCCGAAGTGCGTGTCGCGCGCCGGCACGCGGCCCGCCAGCTCCAGCAGCAAAGCCATGGTGTCGCGTGTTTCCAGCGGGTCAATCACCATGTCGCACCACAGGTTGGAGGCGTAGTTGTAGGGACTGGAAAAGCTCTCGAACTGCTCGCGTATCGGTTGCTTGAATTGCTCGCGTTCTTCGTCGCTCCAGCTAGTGCCCTCGCGCCGGTGGATGTTCTCGCGCACCAGGCCCAGGGTGGTGGCGGCCTGCTCTGGGCCCATCAGCGCGGCGCGGCCGGTAGGCCACATCATCATCACGTTGGGCTTGAACGGGCGCCCGCACATCGCCAGGTAGGCCGCCGCGTACGAGCCTCCGGTGATCAGCGTGTAGCGCGGCACGTTGGCCGAGGCCATGGCCGTCATGAACTTGGCGCCGTGCTTGGCAATGCCCTGCTGCTCCACGGCTTTGCCGACCATGAAGCCCGACACATCGGCCATGAACAGCAGCGGAATGTCGCGCTGGCAGCACAACTCAATGAAGTGCGCGCCCTTGAGCGCGCTCTCGGAGAAGATCACGCCGTTGTTGGCTAGAATGCCGATCTGAAAGCCCTTGATGCGAGCAAAGCCGCAGATCATGGTGTCGCCGTACAGGGGTTTGAACTCCTGCAGGTCACTGTCGTCGATCAACCGCAGCAGCACTTCGCGGTTGTCGGTCGGATGCCGGTTGTCGGCGCTGACAATGCCGTAGATCTCGCGCGGGTCATGGCGCGGCGGCAGCGGCGGCACCACGTCCCAGCGCTGCTTGGCTGCGGTACCGAGGTTGGCCACGATGCCGCGCACGATGGCGATGGCATGGCCATCGTTCTCGGCCAGGTGGTCAGTGACGCCGCTGATGCGGCTGTGCATCTCGCCGCCGCCCAGGGTTTCAATGTCAACCTCTTCCTTGGTGGCGGCGTACACCAGCTCGGGCCCGGCGAGGAACATCGCACCCTGGTTGCGCACGATCACCGCTTCGTCGCACAGCGCCGGGAGATAGGCGCCGCCAGCGGTAGACGGCCCGTGCACGGTCGCGATCTGGGTGATGCCCTCGGCCGACATGCGGATCTGGTTGTAGAAAATGGAGCCGAACTGGCCGTCGTCGGGGAAAATATGCGCCTGCTCCGGCAGGTTGGCGCCGCCCGACTGGACCATGGTGATGCACGGCAGCCGGTGCTGCCAGGCGAACATCTGGGCCCGCACATGCTTTTTAGCGGTGATGCCGTAGTAGGTGCCGCCCTTGACCGTGGCATCGTGGATCATCAGCATGCAGGCGCGCCCGCACACCAGCCCCACGCCGGTGATGATGCTGCCGCCCGGCGGCACGCCCTCGTACAGGCCGTCGCCGGCAAGCTGCCCGAACTCGAGGAAGGGCGAGCCGGGGTCGAGTACGGCAGCCAGGCGCTCGCGCGGCAGCAATTGCTTGCGCTTCTTGTGCAGCAGGCGCGCCTTTTCGGGGCCGCCGACCAGGGCACGCGTGCGGCGTTCATGCAGATCAACAATGCGCGCCTCGTAGGCTTCACGGTTGCGCTGGAACTCGGGCGAGTTCGGCGCGGCGGTGGATGTCATCAAGCTCATTTTGGCAGCCCCTAAAGTGGCTCAGTGTGGGTCGGTCATCAGGCGATCAGGCCTCCGCACGCAGCGCCGCAAAGCGCTGCAGGTGGTGGTCGGTGCTGCCCAACAGGTTGCAAAAGAGCGTGAGGCGGCGAAAGTAATGGCCGATGTCCAGCTCATCGGTCATGCCCACGCCGCCGTGCAGCTGCACCGCTTGCTGCGCCACATACCGTGCGCGTTCGCCGATGGCCGACTTGGCCGCCGACACGGCACGCGAGCGGGTGGCCGCATCAGCATGATCGGCATGCAGGGCCGCCATCAGCACCAGGGAGCGGCTGGCCTCGACCGCGGCGAACATGTCGACCAGCCGGTGCTGGATGACCTGGAAGCTGGCAATCGGCACGTCAAATTGTTTGCGCGTGCTGACGTATTCGCCAGTTTTGCGCAACAGCGCGCCCATGGCACCCAGGGCGTCGGCGCAGGCGGCAACAATGCCAAGATCAACCAGGTGCTCAAGCAGCCCCAGGCCCTCGCCTTCCGTGCCCAGCAGTGCGTCGGCCCCGAGCACGACCTGTTCGAGTATCAGATCACCGGCGCGACTGCCGTCGTAGGACCGGTAGCCCGCCACCTGCACGCCCGGCGTTTTGGCACTCACTAGAAACAGGCTGATGCCCTGGCGCTCGTCCGCTGCGCCCGAGGTTCTGGCGACGACCACGAAGCCATCGGCCCAAGGGGCGCCCAGCACGCCGCTCTTGCGACCCGACAGCAGCCAGCCACCGTCCTTGGCCGTGGCACGCGTGATCACATAGCTGAGTTCATGACGGGCATCGGCCTCGCCGTGCGCCAATGCGAGTATCCGCTGGCCGGACGCGAGCCCGGGCAGCCAGGCCGCCTGCTGCGCAGCACTGCCCGCGCGCGTCAGCGCCTGCGCGCCCAGCACCGTGCTGGCCAGGTAGGGCTCGACCACCAGCGCAGCCCCCATCGCCTCGGCGATCTGGATCAACTCGACCACGCCGCCAAAGCCGCCATGCGCCTCGGGCAGCCCGAGCCCAAGCCAGCCGAATTCGCCGAATCGCTGCCAGTGCTCCCGGCTCATGCCGGACGCTGACGCAACGATCTGGTTGCGGGCATCGAAACGGTATTCGGTGCGCAGAAATTTCTGTGCCGCGTCGCGCAGCATCTTTTGTTCTTCGGAGAGATCAAAGTTCATGACGATCCTTAGCGCGTGCCGCCGGCCAGCAGCATCTTGGCCAATACATTCTTTTGCACCTCGTCGCTGCCGCCGTAAATCGTGGCAGCGCGCGAGAAACAGTAGTGCGGCATTGCATGGGCATGGCGTCCGCTGCCAAACTCGCCGCCGTCATGCCAGGGCCAGGCTTGCTCGGCGGCGATCTCGACGCCCAACTCGGCCAAGGTCTGTTGCACCGCAGTGCCCATGGTCTTGAGCAGCGAGGATTCCGGCCCCGGCGCCTTGCCCGAGGCGGTGGCGGCCAGCACGCGGAAGTTGGTGTATTCGAGCGCCATCAGTTCGATCTCGGCGCGCGCCAGCTTGAGCCGCATCGCCGCGTCCTCCATCAGCGGTTGGCCACCCGAGCGGCGCTCGGCGGCGGCCACGCGCAGGTTGGACAGGTGCGCCTTGCAGTCGGCCACGCCGGCAATGCTGGTGCGCTCGTGTGTGAGCAGGTACTTGGCAATGTCCCAGCCCTGACCTTCGCGACCCACCAGATTACTCTTGGGCACGCGCACATCGGTCAGAAAAACCTGGTTCAGGTGGTGTTCGCCGTCGATCGATACAATAGGTTTGACATCGATGCCGGGGCGGTCCATCTCGATCAACAGGAAGGAAATGCCCTCTTGCTTTTTGCCGCTGTTGGCGGTGCGCACCAGGCAGAACATGTGCGTGGCCCAGTGCGCGTAGGTGGTCCAGATCTTGGAGCCGTTGATGACGTAATCATCGCCATCGGCCACGGCCGTGGTCTTCAGGCTGGCCAGGTCGGAGCCGGCGCCGGGCTCGGAATAGCCCTGGCACCACCAGTCCTCGCAGCGGCGGATGCGCGGCAGGTACTGCGCCTTTTGCTCTGGCGTGCCGAAGGCAATCAGCACCGGTCCGAGCATGATGACGCCCATCGACAGCCCCACCGGCGCGCTGGCCGCCGCGCGCTCCAGGTCGAAAATGTAGCGCTGCGTCGGCGTCCAGCCCGGCCCTCCATGCTCCTTGGGCCAGCCGGTGACCAGCCAGCCCTGGCCATCGAGTCGGCGCTGCCATTGAACGATGTCGTTCTTCTGCAGCATCTCTCCGGTGACGGCCTTGCGCTTGAGATCGGACGGTGTGTGGGCTTTGAACCAGGTGCGAACCTCTTGCTGGAACGCCATGTCTTCCGGGCTGAAATCGATGTCCATCGTGGGCCTTTCTGCGTTCGGCTTGCGCTTTAGATCGAGATGCCGCCGCCGCAGATCAGCGTCTGTCCGCTGACGTAGTTCGACTCGGGAATGCACAGCAGGTAGACCGACCCGGCTGCCTCCTCGGGCGTGCCGCCGCGACCCAACGGAATGGTGCGCTCCATCATTTCCAGCAGCTCGGGGTTGACGCCGACCTTGATCTTGCGACCCTCGACGTCGATGGAGGCATCGCCACTGGCTGGTGCCTCGGTCAGCCGCGTCTTGATCATGCCAAAAGCAACGGCGTTGACGTTCACCTTGTAGCGACCCCACTCCTTGGACAGGGCCTTGGTCAGACCAATGATGCCGGCCTTGCCCGCCGAGTAGTTGGCCTGACCGGCGTTGCCACCGGTGCCGGCGATGGACGAAATGTTGACCACCTTGCGAAACACCTCCTGCCCCGCTTCGGCTTCCTTGCGCGAGGCGACGCGGATGAACTCCGAAGCAGCGCGCAAAATCTTGAACGGCGCGGTCAGATGCACGTCGATGATCGCGTTCCATTGCTCGTCCGTCATCTTCTGAACCACGTTGTCCCAGGTGTAGCCGGCGTTGTTGATGATGATGTCCAGGCCGCCGAAGCCGTCGATTGCGGTCTTGACGAACTTTTCAGCGAAGCCGTCGGCAGTGACGCTGCCGGCACAAGCCAGCGCCATGCCGCCAGCGGCCTTGATGTCGGCCACGGTCTGCTCGGCCGGGCCGGCGTCCAGGTCATTGACGACCACCTTGGCGCCTTCGCGGGCGAGTTTCATGGCGATGGCGCGGCCGATGCCGCGACCCGATCCGGAGACGATGGCTACTTTGCCTTCAAGTGTTTTCATGGTGTGTCCTTGCTTGTGATTAAAAGGAAATAAATAAAAAGTCGGGCCGCCAAACGGAGGCCTCAGTTCAAGGCAACCAGTGCCTCGCCGGCCAGCGTGATTTCGCCTGTCGCCTTCGTCGCGCTGATTTGAACGCGCACGCAGGGCCGACCTGCATGCTCAATCTTTTCAAGCACCTTGCCCGTGCAGCGTATGCGGTCGCCGAGGTGGGTCATGGCCGCGAAGCGAACGCCATAGCTGAGGAGCTGGCGCTGCGGCACCCATTCGGTGAGCGCACGCCCGAGGTAGGCCATCGACAACATACCCTGCGCGAACACATCCTTCATACCCGCGCTGCGGGCGAAGTCGATGTCGATGTGGATCGGGTTGTGGTCACCCGACGCACCGGCGAACAGTGCCAGTGTGGTGCGGCTGATCGGTGGCAATTCCAGTACAGGCATTTCGTCACCAACATCCAGGATTTTTACTTGAGTGTTCATGAATAGTCCTTCAGGCGTGGCGCACGACGACCACCGAATGCAGGTCAGAGACATGCTCGCCGAGCTGATTGGTGACTTTCGTGTCGTTGACGACAAACTCGAGCGCGCCGCCCTTCTTGTCGTAGATGTCGGTGACGCGGGTCTGGAAGCGCAGCGTGTCGCCAGCGCACACCGGGGCGTGGTAGTCAATGCGTTGCTCGCCGTGCAAGACCTTGCGCAAGTCGATCTTGAGCGTGTCGAGCAACGTCATCAACACCCCCGAATCGCTCTCGGCGCCAAAGATGAAGGTCGGTGGTGCCACGACGTTGCGGTAGCCAGCGGCCTGGGCGGCGCTCGCGTCGAAGTAGATCGGGTCGGTGGCACCGATCACCTCGGCGAAAAAGCGGATGCGCCCCTTCTCCACATCCCACAGCGTGGGCGGCACCTCGTAACCGATGAATTGCTTGTCAATCATGGGACTCCAGCTTCTGGTTTGCTGCGCCTGCGCTCAGCCGGCTTGGTAAAGCGTGACGACGCAAGCGCCGCCCAGCCCGAGGTTGTGCTGCAAGGCCACACGCGCACCCTTGACCTGGCGTTGCTCCGCCGTGCCGCGCAGTTGATGGGTCAGCTCGAAACATTGCGCCAGGCCGGTCGCGCCCAGCGGATGACCTTTCGACAACAGGCCGCCCGACGGGTTGGTCACCACCTTGCCGCCATAGGTGTTGTCGCCATCGAGCACGAACTTCTCCGCGCCGCCCTCCGGGCACAGGCCCAACGCCTCGTAGGTGATCAGTTCGTTCTGCGCGAAGCAGTCGTGCAGCTCAACCACGTTCACGTCCTGCGGCCCGATGCCGGCCTGCTTGTAGACCTTTTGCGCCGCATCGCGCGCCATGTCGAAGCCGACCACGCGCATCATGTCGTGCGACTCGAAGGTGCTGGGGAAATCGGTCGTCATTGCCTGGGCGGTAATCGACACGCGGGTGTCGAGCCCATGCTTTTTGGCGAAGGCTTCGGAGCAAATCACCGCAGCAGCGGCGCCGCAGGTCGGCGGGCAAGCCATCAGGCGGGTCATCACGCCCTCCCACAGCATCGGTGCGTTCATCACGTCATCGACCGAGACCTCCTTGCGAAACAGCGCCAGCGGGTTGTTGGCGGCATGGCGGCTGGCCTTGGCGCGAATGCTGGCAAAGGTTGCCAGTTGGGTGCCGTACTTGTCCATGTGCGCCTTGCCGGCACCGCCGAAGTAGCGAATGGCCAGCGGGATTTCCGGATGACCCACAAGCTCGGCGGTGGCCCGGTCAAACTCCTCGAACGGTGTCGGCCGGTCCTCGAACTGGGCCTTGATGGCTCCGGCGGCCATCTGCTCGAAGCCCAGGGCCAGCACGCACTCGGCGGCACCGCTTTCGACCGCCTGGCGCGCCAGGAACAGCGCCGACGAGCCGGTGGAGCAATTGTTGTTGACGTTGACGATGGGGATGCCACTCATGCCCACCGGGTAGAGCGCCCGCTGGCCGCAGGTGGAATCGCCATACACATAGCCCACATAGGCTTGCTGGATCATGGGGTATTCGACGCGCGCATCGGCCATGGCCTGGCGCACCGCCTTTTCTCCCATCACGTGATAGGGCTCGCTGGCGCCCGGTTTGGTGAACGGGATCATGCCCACACCGGCAACAATAACTTTCTGGTTCATCGCACTGACTCCTTGGGTTGAAATGTTTCGATCGAAACGTTTTGGACTCGGACACCGGGAGGCCGACGGCCTCAGCCGCCCTTGTCCGCGTTGGCATACTCGGTTTTGAGGTCCTTCTTGAGGATCTTGTTGGCCGCACTGATTGGCAGCGAGCTTCGGAAGTGAATCCGCTTCGGCGCCTCGAAGCCGGGCAGGCGGCCACGACAGAACTCGAAGATGACCGTATGTTTTTCTCCGGTTGCCTTCACCGCGCGGCGCAAGTTGTCGCCCACGTTTTGGCGGCGCAGCAGGTTCATCCCGCGTTCGTGGGTCAAGGCTGTTTCCTTAGGTCGAAGCGTCGTTTGTCACTGATGAAGGGTCGCGCCGCGAGCGGCGTGATCCGATAGGTGTCACGGGTGAATGCGGCACGGGTGACCACCTGCTTGAGCAACAGGTCGGCCCCCGCCAATGAATCCGCACCGATTCCGCCTCCCATGGCCGAAGTCTCCAGATCTCTGGCACTTCAGGTGAGCGCCTGCAACGAATCCTACCTAACGCTTGACAGTTTGGCAATCCCTCATTAAATTCGCGCAAACCCAAAGAGACCTCGTCCCCGCAGCTTGGGCGCGCGCCGTGACACCTTGACCCGCAGCCCACGCATTGATAGGCACCCTTTATGTCCACGCCTCGCAGTTTTGCCCTCTCCGCCGACGACCGTGCCGTGCTCGAAGCCGCCGACAAGTTCGCGCGCAAGGAATTCGTGCCACTCGCGCGCCGCATGGACGACGAGGAGTGGTGGCCATCTGATATCTTTCAGAGAATTGGAGCGGCTGGCTTCATGGGGGCCACCGTGCCTGCCGAGCATGGTGGCGCGGGCATGGACCTGTTCAGCTCGGGCCTGATCTGCCAGGCCTTTGCGCGCTGGAACCCCGCCATCGCCTTGTCCTGGGCGGCGCACGACAACCTGTGCGTCAACAACATCTACCGCAACGCCAACGAGGCGCAGCGCCGCCAATACCTGCCCGATCTGTGCAACGGCACAAAAATCGGCGCGCTCGGCCTGACCGAACCCGGCGCCGGCTCGGATGCGCTGGGCGCGATGCGCACTAGCGCGCGCCGCGAGGGCGACCACTACATCCTCAACGGCACCAAGATCTACATCACCAACGGCCCGGTGGCCGACGTGCTGCTGGTTTACGCCAAGACCGCGCCGGAGTTGGGTGCCAAGGGCATTTCGGCCTTCATCGTCGAGAAGAATTTTCCCGGCTTCAAGGTGGCTCAAAAGCTCATCAAGATGGGTTTTCGCGGCAGCCAGACCGGCGAGCTGGTGTTCGACAACTGCCGCGTGCCGGCAGCCAACCTGGTGGGCAAGGAAAACGAAGGCGTCAAAATCGTCATGAGCGGGCTCGATCTGGAGCGCGCGCTGGTGGCTGGCTTGTGCGTGGGCATCTGCGAACGTGCGCTCGAATTGAGCGTCGAGTACGCCAGGACGCGCGTGCAGTTCGGCAAACCCATCGGCAGCTTCCAGATGGTGCAGGCCATGCTGGCCGAGATGTACACCGAGATCGAAGCCATGAAAACCCTGGTCTGGCGCACCCTGGCCGAGGTCAATGATCTGGAAGTGGGCGGCGGTGGCTGCGGCGATGCGCACAAGCTCACCGCAGCGTCCATCCTCTACGCTGGCGAAGCCAGCAACCGGGTGCTCAACAAGGCCGTTCAAGTGCATGGCGGTAGCGGCTACATCTGGGAGTCCGAGATCAACCGCCTGTTCCGTTGCATCAAGATCCTCGAGATCGGTGCAGGCACATCCGAGGTGCGCAAGATGATCATTGCCGAAGAACTCCTGCGCGGTTGATTCCCAAACCCGCATGGCAAGCGCAGCTGACCCCCACATAAGCAAGGATGCCTTGAAGATGCAACCCCCGTTGACCATCCGCTTTGAGCAACGTGGTGCTGTGGCGTGGATCACGCTGAACCGGCCCGATGCGATGAATGCTCTGTCGGAGACAATGTGCGCCGAATTGCGCGATGTGACCGAACGTTG
>MEDL01000096.1 GCA_001724785.1 Acidovorax sp. SCN 68-22
ACACCTGGTCGCCAGGCGCCTTGTCCACGGGAATGCTCTCGCCAGTCACCGGCGCCTGGTTGATGGCCCCGTTGCCCTTGGTCACCTTGCCGTCCAGCGGCACCCGTTCGCCTGGCTTGATGCGCACGGTTGCTCCAATGGCCACCGAAGCCACCGGTGTAGCAGACCACGACCCATTTGCTCCCAGAACCAGTGCCTCTTCTGGGGCCAGTTCCAGCAAGCCCTTGATGGCGTTGCGGGCCCGGTCCACGGCTTTGGCCTCGATGAGTTCAGCAATCGCGTACAGGGCCATCACCATGGCAGCCTCAGGCCACTGACCGATGAGGAATGCGCCCGTGACGGCCACCGACATCAGCGCATTGATGTTGAGCTTGCCGCGCAGCAGTGCCGCAATGCCTTTTTTGTAGGTGTCGATACCCGCCAGCCAGATGGCCACGGCAGCGATGGCCATGCCGGCCACCTTCCAGGCCATCTGGTCGGGTGCAAAGAAGGAAAGGACCTCAGCCCCAGTCGCGAACACCAGCGCAGCCACCAACCGGGAAATGCCGCCTGCAAAACCATGTCCTTGGTCGTGGTCGTCGGCTGATGCACCCGCCTGTCCGCCGTCAGAACCGGCCACAGGCTGCGGATCGAAGCCCGCTTTCCGGATGGCGTCGAGTGTCAACGGGTAGGTGCTTTCCTCAGCGTCGATCTTTAGCGTCCGTGCGCCAAGCTGAAAACCCAGCGAGTGGATTCCATCCAGAGGCTCCAGCGCCCGGCGAATCTCCGCCTCCTCGGCACTGCAGTCCATGGTCGCAATGCGAAACACCCGGCCCTGGCCACCCTGGGTGCTTGCCGCAGTGGCGACCGGCTGTGGATCGAAGCCCGCCTTGCGGATAGCATCCAGCGCCAGGGGCAAGGCGCGATCGTCCGCATCGATCTTCAGCGTGCGCGCGCCGAGCTGAAAACCCAAGGACCTGATTCCCTCCAGAGGTTCCAGCGCCCGCCGGATCTCCGACTCCTCGGCGCTGCAGTCCATGGTGGGGATTCGGAACAGCGTGCCCTGGCCTGGGCTGCTTGCGGCGGCAGAAGCCGAGGCAACGGTACTGGAGCAGCCCGAGGAGCAGCAGGTGTCAACAACGCTGGAGGAAGTGCTGGTTTCTGTTTTCATGGCCTAATTGGAAACCCTGTAGTGACCTTAAAGTCAAGCGACTTTCGAGACGTCGCCGCCTTGTCCTACGTAAACCAGATTTTGCGAAGGACGCTTCATGAAAATCGGCGAACTTGCCAAGGCCACAGGCACGCAGACAGAGACCATCCGCTACTACGAGCGCGAGAACCTGCTGCCGATCGCGATGCGCACAGAAAGCAACTACAGGGTCTACGACAGCAGCCATGTCGAGCGCCTGGCCTTCATCCGCCATTGCCGCTGCCTGGACATGACGCTCGATGAGATCCGGGTGCTGTTGCATTTCAAGGACGCTCCGGATGAAAACTGCGGCGCAGTGGACGCGCTTCTTCGGGAGCACATCGGGCACGTGGTCTCTCGCATCCGGGAACTCCAGGCACTGGAGTCGGAATTGCGCAGCTTGCAACAACAGTACTCACCAGGCCATCCCGCCGGTGAGTGCGGCATCTTGGGCGGCTTGGCCAATGCGGCACTTCAACACAATCACATGCAGCCCAGCGAAGCCCACCCGCCAGGTGCTCATCATGATATTGGCGTGGCTCCGAGGCAGCGGGCCAACAAACGACGCTGATTTTCAGTGAGCGCGAATCTCTATCCCGACACTTGTCACTCCGTTCTCTGACCTGGCCACCGGCTTGCCCTGGTGCATGCGGGCAATCGCGCCCACGATGGCCAGGCCCAGGCCATGGTTGCTCTGCCCATGGCTGCGAGCAGGATCTGCCCGGAAAAACCGGTCAAACAGCTGGGGAAGTATTTCGGGATCGATGGTGTTGCCGTAGTTGGTGACGCTGATCAGCACGCGGTCCTCGTCAACAGTTCTCAAGTTGATCTGCACGATGGAGCCAGTGCTCGCGTAGCGGGTTGCGTTTCCCAGCAGGTTGGACAAAGCCCGGCGCAACAACGGCACGTCGAAGGTGCCATGCGCATCGCCGACTACTTTCGCGGTGAGACCCGCCTCGGCCAGCGCCGCCTCGTGGTAGTCCAGCACGTCGGCTGCCACCGATGCCAGGCTTGCCACGGGCACGCGACGCACTCCCACGCCCCGATCCGCCTGGGACAGGAACAGCATGTCGTTGACGATACCGGTCAGGCGATGCAGCTCCTCCAGATTGGACGCCAGCACCTCGCGAATATCCGCCTGCTCGGGGCGCCGCAGCGCCAGTTCATTGTTGGCAATGAGCGTGGCCAAAGGCGTGCACAACTCGTGCGCCACGTCCGCATTGAAGCCCTCCATCTGGGAGTAGGCCTTTTCAATGCGAGCCAGGAGTGCATTGAACTGGTCGATCAGCGGCACGAGTTCAAGGGGCTGCTCCGCGCCATCGAGCCGCTGGTGGAGGTTGTCCGCCGAAACGGCGCGCGTCTGGCTGGCCAGTCTTCGAACGGGCGCCAGGCCCAGGTTGACCAGGGAGAAGCCGCCTAGCGAAACCACGACGGCCCCGCCAATGGCTGCCACCAGCAATGTGACTGCAAGCCGGTGCAGCAACTGGTTGTCGGTCTGGATGTCCAGCGACAGCTGGACGCGCAGACTCTTTGAGGGTGTCTGGCCTGCAGACTGCGCCACTTCGAACTGCCGCTGGCGCCAGACCGTCTTTTCATTCTGGTTGCGGGTATGGGCGTAGAGGACGGCCCCATCGGCCTGCGCTACTTCAAGCGAAAGATCTCCGTGCCCCACCAGGAAATCATCGAGCTTGTGAGCAAGGTCTTCCGAATCCCCGTGCTCCTTGCCGTCCGCCAGCAAGTGCCGGATGACGTTTTCCTTTTGCGCCAGCGTTTCCTCCTGTCGATCTCGGAAGTTGAATTCGGTCACCAGGTAGACGGCCAGACAGACCAGCCCGAGCCCGGCAAAGCTCTGAAGTGCCAGCCACCACGACAACCGCTGGCGCAATGAGCGATGTTGGACCAGGGCCTTCATCCGTTGCGCTCTTCCATGACGTACCCCATACCGCGGATGGTGTGCAGAAGCGCGGTGTCAAAGGGCACATCGATCTTGGTACGCAGGCGCCGTATGGCGACCTCCACCACGTTGGTATCGCTGTCGAAGTTCATGTCCCAGACCTGCTCGGCGATCTCCGTGCGAGACAGCACTTCTCCCTTCCTTCTCAGAAAAAGGGTCAGCAGCAGGAACTCTTTGGCAGTCAACTCCAAGCGCTGACCGCCTCGTGTCGCCTTGCGCCGCACCAGGTCGATCTCCAGGTCGGCCAAACGCAGTTGCGTGGGCTCTGCCGTGTCCCGTGCTCCGTGGCTACGCCTGAGCAGAACCTGGATGCGGGCGCTCAACTCGGAAAACGCAAAGGGCTTGACCAGATAGTCATCGGCACCCGTCTGAAGTCCGAGCACCCGATCCTCGACACTGACCCTGGCTGTGAGCATCAAGACAGGGGTCTGCCTGGTCTTGCGAAAGGCCGTCAGCAGGCTGAAGCCGTCGATCCCTGGGAGCATCGCGTCCAACACCAGCAGATCGTGGCCGCCTTCAAGGGCCATGTGCAGGCCGTCCACGCCGTTGTGGGCGACGTCCACCACATAGCCGACCTCTCGAGGCCCTTGCGCAGGTACTCCGCCAGCTTGACTTCGTCTTCGATGAGCAGAATTTTCATGGTGCCATTCTCGAAGAATGCCTCCTGTTCGTAGATTACGAATTTGTCATCTGGCTGTTGGCGCCTTGTCGCGCGCCGATTTCTACAGTCCCACCGTGTCGAAAGGCATAGCCCGGGCAAGTCGCCGCTGGCTCATCCGAATCAAGGGACCACACCATGACCGTTCGCAAACCCCTCCCACTCTCCCTGATTGCCCTTGCCCTTGCCATTGCGGCCCCAGGCCTGGCATCTGCTTCGGCGCTCTACCATCCCGCCGGCGGTGAAGTGGGAATGACCACCCATCCCGACCACGTGCAAAGCAACATGTCCCGTGGCGACGTGCTCCGGTCGGTCGACGTCGCGCGCAAGGACGGTACGCTGGCGATCCTGTCACGGGGTGGTGCACTGCCTGTCAAGGCAACGGGCGGCTCCAAGACGCGTGAGCAGGTGCAGCAGGAATATCTGAACATGTCAGCCGCTGAAAAACAGCGCATCCAGGAACTGTACGGCTCGGGCGGCTGATCGTCACACGAAGTTTTCCGGACCGCGTGCTAGACTCAAAAAATGCGCCGCCTGATCGTCGTTTTTATGCTTGCATTGCTCCCGTTCCAGTTCAGCTGGTCCGCGGTGGCTGCTTATTGCATGCACGAGAACTCGACCGCCCAGGCGCAGCATCTGGGGCATCACGAACACAAGCACGAAGCCAAAAGCGGGATCGGCCAAGCCGACAAGACCGGCCAAGGCGCAGACATGTCCGATGTCGACTGCTCGGTTTGCCATGGTGCTGGCATCGGGGCCCTCAACTGGTCTTGTGCAAAACATCGCATCTGCCATGACAGCCGTGTGGACTCACCGTCAGGTGAGCGCTTGGCGGCTGTAACGCCCACCCCCCCCGACCGCCCACAGTGGCCCGTCCTCGCCTGATCGGCGGGGGCATCTCTCCTTCTTTCAGTCCTTCGTGTCCGCCTCCTGGCGGATGCAGTTGCGCTTGTCGCGGCTGCATTGACTGACGATTTGCCAGGCAGCTGCACGGTTGCCACCCCGCCGATTCCCTCGTGTTTTGAAACCACTGGAGAATCGGATGTTCAAGGGTATTTACCTTCAAGGAAAGCCGCACGCATGGCGCGGCCGCACTAAATTCAGGCTCGCGGCAGGTGCCGCGGCCATATTGCTGACCTTCTCGGGCGGGGCCTTTTCTCAGGGCACGTCGCAAGATCCAGTCGTTGGAGCACAGGATCCCCAGACTGCCGCGGTGTCTCCCGCTGGGCCTCTGTCGCTGGCCAAGGCCATCGAGTTGGCCTTGGAAGGGAATCCAGAGGTGGCTGCCGCTACGCGCCAGTTGGAGGCAACAGAGGGGCAGATTCTTCAAGGGCGTTCACGCCCCAATCCCGAGCTTGCCTACTCGCTGGAGGACGCACGGTCCAAAACACGTACGCAAAGCTGGCAGCTCAACCTTCCCGTGGAATTGGGGGGAAAGCGTGCAGCGCGTACCAAAGCGGCCGAAAAGTCACGCGAGCAGGCGGCGGCCCAGCTCGCTGAGCTGAAGGCGACCGTGCGGGCCAATGTGGCCGCAGCCTACTTCGATGTCCTGACGGCGCAGGAGCGATTGGCGCTCGCCAAAGACAGCGTGGCATTGGCCAAGTCGTCGACGGATACCGTGGCCAAGCGCGTAGCCGCTGGCAAGGTGTCACCTGTGGAAGAGTCCAAGGCCCGCGTTGCGGAAGCCGGCGTTCGCGTCGAGCTCGCCCAGGCAGCCAGCGAACAACGCAATGCACTGTCTCGCCTGTTTGCGCTGGTGGGACAGATCAACGCGCCGTTCACCGTCCTCGAGGGCAAAGCCGACAACCTTCCCGCGGTACCGCCCCTCGCCGATCTTCAGCCCTTGATATCTTCTTCGCCAGGCGTTGTCCTCGCCCGGATCGAGGTGGATCGGCGCCAGGCCCTGACTGAACTGGAGCAAAGCAAGCGCGTGCCCGATGTCACCGTCAGCGTCGGCATGCAGCGCAGCAACGAGACCCAACGCAACGTCCTGCTGTTTGGTGTCTCCGTGCCTCTGCCTGTGTTTGACCGCAACCAGGGCAACCTGCTGGAAGCGCTCAAGCTTGAGGACAAGGCCCGTGACGAGTTGCAAGGGGCCACGGTGCGCCTGCACAGCGAAGTGGCGCAGGCGCGCGAACGCCTTTCGACCATCACTGCGGAGATCCAGTCGCTGCAACAGGACGTCCTGCCCGGCGCGAAGTCGGCATACGACGCGGCCACCATTGGCTTCGAGAACGGAAAGTTCAACTTCCTGGAGGTGCTCGATGCCCAGCGCACCTACTTCACCGCCAAATCCCAGTACCTCAAAGCCCTGGGCGAGGCACACCGCGCGGCGGCGGATGTCGACCGCCTGCTCGGGGCCAGCACGGTTTCCGGCTTGATCGCAACGCACAACTGAGCATGACCATGAACACCAGCACATCCACCATCAGCAAAAAGCATCTCATCGCTATTGCCGTTGTCCTCGCGCTAGGGGTCGGGGCCGGAGCCTTCATCCTGCAAGGCGGCGGCAAGCCCAAAGCAGTCGCTGCCGAGGGCGATGGCCACGGCCACGGCAGCCATACCGAGGCCAAGGGGCACGGTGATGGAGAACACCACGGCAAGGGCGGTGAAAAAGGCCACGACGACGACAAAGGCCACGCCGATGGCGAGCACCATGAAAAGAGCCAGGCCAAGGGCCCCCACGGCGGTACCGTGTTCAAGGAAGGCGACTTCAGCCTGGAAGCGTTGCTGTCCGAAGACGGTGGCGAGCCTCGGCTGCGGATCTGGCTGTCCGACAAGGACAAGCCGCTCCCCCTGACCGCGGCAACGGTCACGGCAACAGTGACACGCCCGACAGACGACAAGCAGAAGCTGACGTTTGCCGCAGAAAAGGACAGCCTGGTCAGCCGCGAGATCGTGGCCGAACCCCACGCGTTCGACATCGAGATCATTGCGCAGACGGCCACCGAACCTTTCATGTTCGTGATGAGCAAGGAAGAGGGAAAGATCGAACTGACCGATGCCCAGATCAAGGCCGCCTCCATTACGGTGGACTCTGCGTCGGCAGCCAACATCAAGACGGCGCTGCTTTTGCCCGGCGAAATCCGGCTGAACGAGGACCGGACTTCGCACGTGGTTCCCCGTCTGGCGGGTGTGGTGGAGAGTGTCAGCGCCAGCCTGGGCCAGGTCGTCAAAAAGGGGCAGGTTCTGGCCGCCATCGCGAGCCCGACCGCTTCGGAGCAGCGCAGCGAGCTGCAGACGGCGCAAAAGCGCCTGGCGCTGGCCAAGACCACCTACGAGCGGGAAAAGAAGCTGTGGGAGCAAAAGGTCTCTGCCGAACAGGACTACCTGCAGGCCAGGCAGGCGTTGAGCGAAGCGGAGGTCGCTGTCGCCAACGCCAATCAGAAGCTCAGTGCGCTGGGCCTGTCCACCTCGTCCGTGTCCGGACTAAACCGTATCGAACTGCGCGCGCCCTTTGACGGCATCGTCATCGAGAAGCACCTGAGTCTTGGCGAGGCCGTCAAGGAAGATGCGGCGGTGTTCACCATCTCGGACCTTTCCACGGTGTGGGCTGAGATCAATGTTCCTGCAAAGGATCTGCCGTCGGTGCGGGTGGGCGAGAAAGTCACCATCAAGGCCACCGCCTTCGATGCCTCCGCCACGGGCACTGTCGCTTTCGTGGGCGCGTTGATCGGTGAGCAGACTCGTACCGCCAAGGCCCGCGTCGTTCTTGATAACCCCAAGGGCGCCTGGCGCCCCGGCCTGTTCGTCAATGTCGAGGTGGTGTCCGAAGAAACGGCAGCGCCTGTGACCATCTCGGCCGACGCAGTCCAGAACGTCGGAGAAAAGCCCGTGGTCTTCCTCAAGGTCGACGGCGGCTTCATCGCCCAACCTGTGAAGCTGGGCCGAAGCGATGGCAAGCGCATCGAGGTCCTGTCGGGCCTCAAGCCCGGCATGCCCTACGCCTCGACAGGCAGCTTCGTCGTGAAGTCCGAACTCGGCAAGGGATCTGCCGAACACACGCACTGATCCCGGAGCGCATACATGTTTGAAAAACTCATCCGATTCTCGATCGAGCAGCGATGGCTGGTGCTGCTGGCGGCCCTGGGCATGGCGGCGCTGGGCGTCTTCAGCTACCAGAAGCTGCCCATCGACGCGGTCCCCGACATCACCAACGTCCAGGTTCAGATCAACACCCAGGCCGCCGGTTATTCGCCTCTGGAGACCGAGCAGCGGGTCACGTATCCCATCGAGACAGTCATGGCCGGCCTGCCGAACCTGGAGCAGACCAGGTCGCTGTCACGGTACGGACTGTCGCAAGTGACCGTCATTTTCAAAGACGGAACCGACATCTATTTCGCGCGCCAGTTGGTCAATGAGCGCATCCAGGAAGCCAGAGACCGGCTGCCCGCCGGCATCACGCCAGCCCTGGGGCCCATCTCAACCGGTTTGGGCGAGATCTATCTGTGGACCGTCGAAACCAAGGATGGGGCCAGGAAGCCCGATGGAAGTCCCTACACCCCGACCGACCTGCGCGAGATCCAGGACTGGATCATCAAGCCGCAGCTGCGAAACGTTCCTGGCGTGACCGAAATCAACTCCATTGGCGGCTTTGCCAAGGAGTATCAGATCGCCCCCATCCCGGAACGACTTGCCTCGCTGGGCGTGACGCTGCAAGACGTCGTCACGGCACTGGACCGCAACAACGGCAACGTGGGCGCTGGGTATATCGAAAAGCGCGGCGAGCAGTACCTGATTCGTGCCCCTGGACAGGTCAAGTCGCTGGAGGACATTGGCAACGTGATCCTGAGCAGTGCCAACGGTGTCCCTGTGCGCGTGCGCGACGTGGCCGAGGTGGGCATTGGCCGGGAACTGCGAACGGGTGCCGCAACTGACAACGGGCGCGAGGTGGTTCTCGGCACGGTGTTCATGCTGATCGGAGAAAACAGCCGGACCGTCTCGCAGGCAGTGGACAAGAAGATGCTGGAGGTCAACAAGAGCCTCCCAGAGGGCGTGCACGCGGTGACGGTCTATGACCGTACCGTGCTCGTCGACAAGGCCATCAATACCGTCAAGAAGAACCTGCTGGAAGGCGCGGTACTGGTGATCGTGATCCTGTTCCTCTTTCTGGGCAATATCCGGGCCGCAGTCATCACGGCAATGGTCATCCCCTTGTCGATGCTCTTCACGTTCACCGGGATGGTCCACTACAAGGTGAGTGCCAATCTGATGAGCCTGGGGGCCCTGGACTTCGGCATCATCATTGACGGCGCTGTGGTGATCGTGGAGAACTGCGTTCGGCGGCTCGCCCATGCGCAGGCGCACCACGGCCGGCCGCTGACCCGGGCAGAGCGCTTTCATGAAGTGTTCCTGGCATCCCAGGAGTCACGCCGCCCATTGCTGTTCGGACAGCTCATCATCATGGTGGTGTACCTGCCTATCTTTGCGCTGACGGGCGTTGAAGGGAAGATGTTCCACCCCATGGCCTTCACGGTGGTCGCCGCCTTGGTGGGCGCGATGATCCTGTCGGTAACCTTCATCCCGGCAGCGGTGGCCCTCTTCATCGGCAATCGTGTCAGCGAGAAGGAAAACTTTCTGCTGGGCCACGCCAAGCGCCTGTACGGCCCCATGCTTGATCGCGTGATGGGCGCCAAGACGCTGGTTCTCACCATTGCCGCGGTTGCAGTGGTCCTGTGCGGATTGATCGCGACCCGCATGGGCAGCGAGTTTGTGCCCAACCTCAATGAAGGCGACTTCGCTATTCAGGCACTGCGCATTCCGGGCACCAGCCTTTCCCAGTCGGTGGCGATGCAGCAGCAGATCGAAAAGACGCTGAAAGCGAAGTTCCCCGAAATCGAGCGCATCTTCGCCAGAANGAACTGGGACGGCGGAAATCGCATCGGACCCCATGCCGCCGAACATTTCTGACGGGTACATCATGCTCAAGCCGATGGATGAATGGCCCGAGCCTCGAAAGACCCGTGATGAACTGCTCGCTGCGATCCAGGAAGTCATTGGCAAGATCCCCGGCAACAACTACGAGTTCTCCCAGCCCATTCAGTTGCGCTTCAACGAGCTGATCTCAGGGGTGCGCAGCGACGTGGCAGTGAAGATCTTCGGTGACGACATGGACGTGTTGAACAAGTCCGCGGAAGAAGTCTCCGCCATGCTGCAAAAGATCCAGGGCTCCTCTGAGGTGAAGGTCGAGCAGACGACGGGCCTTCCGATGCTCACGGTGAACATTGACCGCCAGAAGGCAGCGCGCTACGGGTTGAACGTTGCCGACATCCAGGACACCGTGGCCACAGCCATTGGTGGTCGTGAGGCCGGCACCATGTTCGAGGGAGACCGCCGGTTCGATATCCTCGTTCGCCTGCCTGAGACGCTTCGCAACGACCTGGAAGGCATGAAGCGGCTACCCATACCGCTGCCGCGCTCTGCCGGTGCAACGGAAGCCAAGACGAACTTCATCCCGCTGGGTGAGGTCGCAACGTTCGAGCTGGCACCCGGCCCCAACCAGGTCAGCCGAGAAAACGGCAAGCGCCGCATCGTCGTGAGCACGAACGTGCGCGGGCGCGATGTGGGCTCCTTCGTGGCAGAGGCGGAGCAAGGTCTGGCGCAGATCAAGATCCCCACCGGCTACTGGACGAGCTGGGGTGGCACCTTTGAGAACCTGCAGTCGGCTACCAAGCGCCTGCAGATCGTTGTGCCGGTCTCCTTGCTGCTGGTCTTCGTGCTGCTGTTCGCGATGTTCGGCAATGCCAAGGATGGTCTGCTGGTCTTCACCGGCATCCCATTCGCATTGACAGGGGGCATTCTGGCCCTGTGGCTTCGGGACATCCCGATGTCCATCTCCGCAGCCGTTGGCTTTATTGCGCTGTCCGGGGTGGCGGTGCTCAACGGACTGGTGATGATTTCCTACATCCGCAGCCTGAGGGAAGGCGGCGTCGGCCTGGATGAAGCGATCCGGGATGGCGCCCTGACTCGGTTACGCCCGGTACTGATGACCGCCCTGGTGGCCTCGCTGGGCTTCATTCCCATGGCCATCGCCACAGGCACCGGCGCGGAAGTCCAGCGTCCTCTGGCCACTGTGGTGATCGGTGGAATTCTTTCATCCACGCTGCTCACGCTGCTCGTGCTGCCGATTCTTTACCGGCTGGCCCACAGGCCCGATGAAGAAGCCGAGGACGTGTCTGCCGAGCCCTCCCACCCGGACGCACCGAAGCCTGTGTAGTCGAAGACGGTCCCGCTGATCGCGGGACCTTCCCTTTTCTCCAACCCCAAAGGAACTGCCATGAAACTCTCCCACCTCATTCTCGCCCTCACGGTATCGATCTCTGGCGCAGCCATCGCGGCTGACAACCACGGCCACGACGTCAAACCGATGCACGGTGGTGCTGTGGCGGAAGCCAAGGACGTCGAGTACGAATTCGTCGCCAGTGCCGACAAGCTGCAGCTCTACATGCGCGACCACGGAAAACCCGTTGCCGTGGCGGGGATGACCGCCAAGGTCACCCTGCTGGCCGGCAGCGAGAAGCAGGAGGTTCAACTCCAAGCCGGTGAGGGCAAGTTGGAAGCCGCGGGTAGCTTCAAGGTCCCCGCTGGTACCAAAGCCGTGGTCGCCGTCTCGAAGGCCGGCAAGTCGGTCGCCTCGGTCCGCTTCACGCTGAAGTAACACCAACGCCGCCCGAAGCATCGCTCAAGTCCATGCGAACGACCCCGCAGTGGCGGGTCCGGACCGCCCCTCGGCGCTGTGCATGTCCTTGCCCTTAGAGGCAAAAAGGAGCGATCCATGTCAATGCAGGCGGCCCAGGGTGGGCTTTTCGCCAAGCTGTTCTGGATCTGGATCAGCTTGTTGGTCTCTGTGTTTGTGTTCTGGCGGCTGCGGCACATGTGGCTCAAGCGTCATCCCCCGATGGACGTTCGAACCAAGTACAGCCGGAGACTGGCCAAGAGACTGAGGGACCGGCAAATAACGCGCTTGAAGTGCCGAACCACGGGCAAGCCTCGGCATCGGCGACGTCATTGAGCGCCAAGGCCGGACGAGGACCGCGGACTGAACGCGGTCGATGACATCACCAGACTGAATCTGAGGAGACAGACCATGGGAAAAGGTTCCGACCACGCCTTGCCAGCGGCGGGAAACGAAAACGCATTGCGCTACGCGCTGATGCTCACCGGCGGCTTCATGCTGGCAGAGGTCATTGGTGGCGTCATGCTCAACAGCCTGGCTCTGCTGTCCGATGCCGCACACATGTTCACCGACGTGGCGGCGTTGGCCATTGCGCTGGCGGCCATTCGGGTCGGGCGCCGGGCTGTCGACGACCGGCGCACCTTTGGCTACCACCGATTTGAGATCCTGGCCGCCGCGTTCAATGCCTTGCTCCTGTTCGGTGTT
>MEDL01000097.1 GCA_001724785.1 Acidovorax sp. SCN 68-22
CTGGTTGTCGTCGGCGAACAGCTCGATGTGGTCGATGGGGGCCCCGTCGCTGCCGCGCACGCCTTGCATTTCCAGCGCCTGTTGCACAGCGAGGGCGAAGGCCGTGAGTGCTGCGAGGTTGTTGCTCTGCACACGTTGCTGGTGCGCCGTGACCAGGAAGAACCAGTTGCCGCCCCAGGCCACGTCGCCGGTCACCGTGCCATGGCCGGGCACCTCGACTGTCAACTGGTGGTGCAGGCGGTAAGCCGGCACATTGCGTACGCTGACCGAGCCGTCGTCGTGCAGCGTGGTCTGCACCGTACCCACGGGCGTCTCGATGCCATGCACGCCGGGCTGGATGCGGCCCAGGTGCGCGAGCGAGGCCACCAGGCCGATGGTGCCGTGGCCGCACATGCCGAGGTACCCCGTGTTGTTGAAGAACACCACGCCGGCGGCGTTGCGTGGGTCTGTGGGCGGGCAAAGCAGGGCGCCGACGATGACGTCGTTGCCGCGCGGCTCCAGCACCGTGGCGGCGCGCCAGCGGTCGTGTTCGGCCGCCAGCAGGGCGCGGCGCTCGGCCATGCTGCCCGCGCCCAGGTCGGGGAAGCCGTCCAGCACCAGCCGCGTGGGTTCGCCGCCGGTGTGTGAGTCGATGATCTGGATGCGGTGCATGGCGTGGATTTCATCAAAAAAATGGCCTGCAGCGCGTGCAGGCCGGAGGCCCCCGCGCGGCGGGAGGCCGGGCCTATCAATAGCTTGCGAGCGGCACGGGTGCTGCGCCCCGGAAGGTGCTGACCGTGATGGGCGCCTGCTTGAGGTTGCCCTTGGCGTCGTAGGCGTAGGTGCCGGCCACGCCCTTGTAGCTGGTGGCGTAGATCGTTTCGCCGACCTTCTTCGGGTCCACCGATTCGGCCTTGGCCATGGCGTTGCCGATGAGCATGGTCTGGTCGTAGTAGGAGGCTGCGTAGGCGTCGGGGTCGCGCTTGAAACGCTCCTTGTACTTGGCCTTGAAGGCGGCGCCGGCGTCGATCTTGTCCAGCATGGTGCCGCCTTGCGCGCAGAACACGGTGTCGTTCACGGCGTCGCCACCCAGCTTGCCGACTTCGGGGCTGCACAGCGTGTCGCCGCCCAGCAGCTTGGCCTTCAGGCCGAGCTGCTTCATCTGCCGTGCCATCGGCGCGGCCTGGGGGGCGTAGCCGCCGAAGAAGATGGCTTCGGGGTTCTTGGCCTTGAGGTTGGTCAGGATGGCCAGGAAGTCGGTGGACTTGTCGGTGGTGAACTCCTGCCCGACGATGTTCAGGCCGAGCTTCTTGGCTTCCTTGGTGAATTCATCGGCCACGCCCTGACCGAAGGCCGTGCGGTCGTCGATCACGCCGACGTTCTTGACCTTCATCACGTTGGCGGCGTAGATGGCCATGTTGGCACCGATCTGCGTGTCGCTCGCGATGATGCGGAACAGGTTCTTGTAGCCGCCGTCGGTCACCTTGGGATTGGTGCCCACGGTCGAGACCATGGTGCCGCCCTGGCTGTAGACGCGCGAAGCGGGGATGGCGACGCCCGAGCAGTAGGGGCCAAGGACGTACTTCACGCCGTCGTCGACGAACTTCTGCGCCACGCTCACGCCGGCGCGCGCATCGCACTGGTCGTCTTCGGAGACCAGCTTGAATTCCAGCGTCTTGCCGCCCACGACCAGCTTCTTGGCGTTGAGTTCTTCCACCGCCATGCGCACGCCGTTCTCGTTGTCCTTGCCGGCAAAGGCGTTCGGGCCGGAGAGCGGGCCGCTGTGGCCGATGGTGACGACCTGGGTTTGCGCATGGGCGGCGCCGGCGCAGGCGAGGGCGACGAGGAACGCGGTGCTGGAAATGGCAAATTTCATCGGAAATCCTTTCGTTGAGAAGGTTTCAGGATACAAACAGCATTCAAAGAAGCATCAATTGTTGATGTTTCATTAGAAATGCTTTTGCTGGTGAAGCATCTGCTCACGCCACAGAGCGGTACTTTTCCGGGCGCGTTGCCAGCGCCTGGCGCACGATGCGTTCGATATGGGCGCGCTCCTCGCCGATCAGCGGCATGCGGGGCAGGCGCATGTGCTCGGTTCCCGTGCCCGCGAGGACGTCGATGAGCTTGAGGTTCTGCACCAGCTTGGTCGAGACGTCCAGATGCAACATGGGCGTCATCCATTGGTAGAGCGCCAGGGCTTCTTCGTACTGTCCGGCCTTCATCAGGTCGTACAGCGCCACGGTTTCGCGTGGGAAGGTGCAGCCGACGCCGGCCAGCAGGCCGTCGCAGCCCAATGCCAGGCCTTCAAAGGCCAGGTCGTCCACGCCCAGGAAGAGCTGGAAGCGCTTGCCCAGCGCCAGGCGCAGGTCGGTGATGCGGCGGATGTCGCCGCAACTTTCCTTGATCGCCACGACCCATTCGCAATCGGCCAGTTCGGCGAAGTGTTCGGGCTTCAAATCCACCCGGTAGGCGATCGGGTTGTTGTAGACCATCACGGGTTTTTGCGCCGCCTCGGCCATGGCACGCACGTTGGCGATGGCCTCGCGCGCGTCGGCGACGTAAATGACCGAAGGCATCACCATGTAGCCGTCCACGCCCAGGGCATTGGCTTGGCGGATGAAGCGCAAGGCCTCGCGGGTGCTGGTTTCCGACACGTTGGCCAACACCGGGATGCGGCCTTTCGCGGCGTCGAGTGCGATGCGGTTGACTTCCAGCTTTTCTTCCAGGGTGAGCGTGCTCGCTTCGCCCAGCGAGCCGCAGGTGACGAGGCCATGGATGCCGTTGCGAATCTGGAAATCAATGTGCCGCGCCGTGCCTTCGGCATCGATGGTTTCGTCGGCGTGGAACTTGGTGGTGACGGCGGGGAAAACGCCTTGCCAGCGCGGTTGGCTCATGGGGACTCCGGTGGGTTGGGGTGAAAACGCGGGGGCGGCAGAACGCTTGGTCGCTGCGATGGCTGTTAATATATTAATAAGATATCAAAACGTCTACCGGGTAAACCCTGGGCGAATGGGCTGCTGCTTTGTCCGCTGCGGCGCCCTGTTCAAAGGCGGGATGCCATGCGGTTGGCGCGCGGGAGCGGTGCGGCACTCGGCCCCTTAAAATGCCCGGTTGCTTCGTCCACGCCCGGCGTCGCCCCCCATTTCCTCTGAGAACCCTCCATGACCCGCCCAGCTTCCGTCGCCGACATCCGCAAGAGCTTTCTGGATTTCTTTGTCTCCAAGGGCCACACCGTCGTCGCATCCAGCTCGCTGGTGCCCGCCAACGACCCGACCCTGATGTTCACCAATTCGGGCATGGTGCAGTTCAAGGATGTGTTCCTAGGCACCGACAAGCGCCCGTACAACCGCGCGGTGTCCGTGCAGGCCTGTCTGCGCGCCGGCGGCAAGCACAACGACCTGGAGAACGTGGGCTACACCGCGCGCCACCACACCTTCTTCGAGATGCTGGGCAACTGGTCGTTTGGCGACTACTTCAAGCGCGAATCGCTCAAGTGGGCCTGGGAGCTGCTCACCACCGTCTATATGCTGCCGCCCGAACGCCTGCTCGCGACGGTGTACATGGAAGACGACGAGGCCTACGACATCTGGACCAAGGAAATCGGCCTGCCGCCTGAGCGCGTCATCCGCATCGGCGACAACAAGGGCGGTCGCTACAAGTCGGACAACTTCTGGATGATGGCCGACACCGGCCCTTGCGGCCCGTGCAGCGAAATCTTCTACGACCACGGCGACCACATTCCCGGCGGCCCACCGGGCAGCCCCGATGAAGACGGGGACCGCTTCATCGAAATCTGGAACAACGTGTTCATGCAGTTCGACATGGCCGAGGACGGGTCGGTGAGCCCGTTGCCCGCGCCCTGCGTGGACACCGGCATGGGCCTGGAGCGCCTGGCCGCCATCCTGCAGCACGTGCACAGCAACTACGAGATCGACCTTTTTGATGCGCTGATCCAAGCCGCTGCACGCGAGACCGGTACCTCTGACCTGGCCAACCCCTCGCTCAAGGTGATTGCCGACCACATCCGCGCCACCGCCTTCCTGGTGGCCGACGGCGTCATTCCCGGCAACGAAGGGCGCGGCTACGTGCAGCGGCGCATCGTCCGCCGCGCCATCCGCCACGGCTACAAGCTGGGGCAGAAGACGCCGTTCTTCCACAAGCTGGTGGCCGAGCTGGCGCGGGTCATGGGCGACGCCTACCCCAAACTGCGCGAGCAGCAGGAGCGCATCACCGAGGTGCTCAAGGCCGAGGAAGAGCGGTTCTTCGAGACCTTGGCCAATGGCATGGCGATCCTGGACGCAGCGCTGGACGGCGGTGCCAAGGTGCTGCCGGGCGAAGTGGCCTTCAAGCTGCACGACACCTACGGCTTCCCGCTCGACCTGACCAACGACGTGTGCCGCGAGCGTGCCGTGGCCGTGGACGAGGCGGGCTTTGCCGCCGCCATGGACAAGCAGAAGTCCCAGGCCCGCGCCGCAGGCAAGTTCAAGATGGACAAGGCGCTGGATTACTCTGGCGACATCAACCGCTTTACGGGCTACGAGCACCTGGCGGAGACTGCAAAAATCGTAGCGCTCTACGTAGATGGAGTAAGCGCTGCAGCCCTGAAAGCGGGCCAAAGCGGCGTGGTGGTGCTGGACACGACGCCTTTCTACGCCGAAAGCGGCGGCCAGGTGGGCGACGAGGGCGTCATCACCAGTGGCTCGGCGCGCTTTGCGGTGGGCGACACGCTCAAGATCAAGGCCGACGTGTTCGGCCACCACGGCACGCTCGAAGAAGGCACGCTCAACGTGGGCGACACGGTGCAGGCCGAGGTCAACACGGCGGCGCGCGCCGCCACCATGCGCAACCACTCGGTCACCCACCTCATGCACAAGGCCCTGCGCGAAGTGCTGGGCAGCCATGTGCAGCAAAAGGGCAGCCTGGTGAACGCCGAGCGCACGCGCTTCGACTTTGCGCACAACGCACCCGTCACCGATGCCGAGATCCGCGAGATCGAGCGCCGCGTGAACGCGGAAATCCTGGCCAACGAGGCAACGCAGGCGCGTGTGATGGACATCGAGTCGGCGCAAAAAACCGGCGCCATGATGCTGTTCGGCGAGAAGTACGGCGAGACGGTGCGCGTGCTCGACATCGGCTCGAGCCGCGAGCTGTGCGGCGGCACGCACGTGCAGCGCACCGGCGATATCGGCCTGTTCAAGGTGGTTGCCGAAGGCGGCGTCGCCGCGGGGGTGCGCCGTATCGAGGCCATCACCGGGAGCAATGCGCTGGCCTACGTGCAAAGCCTGGAAGATACCGTGAACCAGGCCGCCGGCGCCCTCAGGGCCCCGGTGGCCGAACTCAACGCGCGCATCGCCCAGGCGCTGGAACATGCCCGCGCGCTGGAAAAGGAAGTGGCGGCGCTCAAGGGCAAGCTTGCCTCCAGCCAGGGCGACGAGCTCGTCAGCCAGGCGGTGGATGTCAAGGGCCTGAAGGTGCTGGCGGCCGCGCTGCCCGGCGCCGATGCCAAGACCCTGCGCGATACCATGGACAAGCTCAAGGACAAGCTGAAATCCGCCGCCATCGTGCTCGCCGCCGTCGACGGCGGCAAGGTGCAACTGGCCGCCGGCGTGACCCAGGACGCCGTGGGCCGCGTCAAGGCGGGAGAACTGGTGAATTTCGTCGCCCAGCAGGTCGGCGGCAAGGGCGGCGGCAAACCCGACATGGCGATGGCGGGCGGCACCGATGCCTCCAAGCTGGCAACCGCGCTGGCCTCGGTAACGGGCTGGGTCGCACAGCAACTGGGCTGATCGCCGCGGGGCGCCATGGCGGCGGCCTAGGCTGCCGTGGCGTGGCAGCCATTTCCGCCACGTAGAGGGTGACGGAACACCGTCTACCCCCTACATTCAGGCGCATGGACCCCGTGCGTGAAAGCCTGCACGAGCCGGCGCGGCCCGATGGCACCCGTTCCGGCTTGTCTGATCCGGACGTCGCGAAGCCGCCGTGGTGGCGGCGTCTGACCGTTCCGTTCGAGGTGGTCATCGCTTCGGTCGTGGTGGCTGCCATGGTCCTGCTCGCGGGCTTGCTGATCTACCAGGTGGGCACCAGTGCCCGGCAGGCCATCATCACTGCGTCGGACGACAGCGCGCAGCACATCAGCCAGCTGATCAGCGAACGGGTGCACCACATCGTGGACCCGGCCGATGCCACGCTGCGGCTGCTGGCGTTTGACCCCGTTGCTGCTGCCACCAGCCTGCAGGCCCGCCTGCGCCGTCTGCCGGTGTTCGTGCGCCTGCTGGAGCAGAACCCCTTGTTGTCGGCGGTGTACATCGGGTATTCCGACGGGCAGTTCTTGCTGGTGCGTCCACTGCGCGATGCAGCTTTCCGTGCCCGGATGGAGGCGCCTGCGGAGGCGGCCTTCCTGGTGCAGTCGATGGCCCGGGAGCGCGGTACGACCGGCCTGACAGGCCGGTGGAACTACTACGATGCGCAGCTGGGTCTGCTCCGATCGTCTGTACGCCCTGACTACCGTTTCGACCCCCGGCCCCGCCCCTGGTATGCGGAGGCGGCCGAAAAGAAGACCCAGATTCTCACCGCTCCCTACGTGTTCTTCACGACGCAGGAGGTCGGGATTACGCTGAGCCAGCCCAGCGAGGACGGTCGCGCCGTGATCGGCCTGGATGTGGCGCTTACCGATCTGGGTCACGAGATCGGCGAACTCCGCCTGGTGCCCCGTACCGAAATCGCGGTGGTGGACCAGGACCGCCGGGTGCTGGCCTACCCGGACATGTCCCGCATGCTGGTGCGCGACGGCGACGCAACCAGCCTCAAGCTGCGCACCCTCGATGACCTGGGCGTCGCCAGCCTCCAGGCCCTGCACGTTTTCGACCTCAAGGAAGGGCCGTCGCGCCGGTTCGTGGTGGGTGGCGAAGAGTGGTTGTTCAAGGTCATGTCGCTCAAGTCGCAGCGGTGGGAGGGGCTGCACATCCTGATGGCCATCCCTAGCCGGGAACTGCTGGCGGACGTGAATGAGAACCTTCGGCGACAGGTGTGGTTGTCCCTGGCACTGATTGCGCTCATGCTGCTCTTGGGTTGGCTGGCCGGCAGGCGCGTGGGGCGCAGCCTGTCGGGGCTGGCCCTGCAGGCACAGGCGCTGGCGAGGTTTGATTTCCGGCGTCCGAAGCTCCGCGTGTCACCCGTGCGCGAGGTGCGGGCGCTCGGCCAGGTCATGGACCGCATGTCCGACACCATTCAGGAGTTCCTGCACATTACCCACCATATCAGCGCCGAGTCGCGCATGGACGTCATGCTGTCGAACGTGCTGTACGAGCTGGTGCGCGCAACCAGTTGCACGGGGGGGCGGTGTACCTGGTTGAGGCACAGCGCGCGGGTCTTGTACGAACGGCAAGATACTGCGAAGACCCGGAGCAGCAGATGCGCTACCCGCAGCATCTGCCCATGGCCTTTTTCATCAACCACGCAGATCCGCAGGACGGCGATCATGCGGACGATGACCTGGCCAGGCCGCAGCGCGTGCTGCGCGTACAACTGCGTACCCGCGATGGCCAGCCCCTGGGTCTGCTGGTGCTGCGCTACCGCGCGAACCAGCAGCAGGACGACGTGCACTTCCGGGCGTTTGTCGAGAAGCTCTCGGGCACGCTGTCGGTGGCCATCGAGACGCGCAGCCTGATCGAAGGGCAAAAGAAGCTGTTTGATGCGGTCATCCGCCTTCTCGCCGACGCGATCGACGCCAAGAGCCCCTACACCGGCGGGCACTGCGAGCGGGTGCCTCAGTTGGCGGAGTCCCTGATGCAGCGGATGTGCGACGCCAGGGAAGGACCATTCGCCCTGGTGACCATGACCGACGCTGAACGCTATGAATTTCGCCTGGGTGCCTGGCTGCACGACTGTGGCAAGGTCACCAGCCCGGAGCACATCATCGACAAGGCCACCAAGCTGGAGGCGCTCTACAACCGCATCCACGAGATTCGCATGCGCTTTGAAGTCTTGTGGCGCGATGCCGAACTCGACTACTGGAAGCAGCATGTTGCGGGCGTGGACCGGGAGCGTCTGCACAACGAACTGCTCCAGCGGCGGGAGCGTCTGCAGGACGATTTTGCGTTTGTCGCGCGCAGCAATGTGGGCGGCGAATTCATGGCAGAGGCGGACGTGGAGCGTCTCGCCACCATTGGGCAGCAGGTGTGGCAGCGGCATTTCGACGACCGCATCGGCCTGTCGCAGGCAGAGAGGGGCCGGCTGGTGAGCGTACCCGCTCGCAGCCTGCCAGCCAACGAGCCCTTGCTCTCAGACCGGCCCGAGCACATGGTGCCCTGGGGCGCGCGAAAGCCGCCGGTGGAGGCGGACAATCCGGCCAACCGTTGGGGTTTTGACATGGAGCTGCCGCCCTACGAGGCACACCTGGGCGAGCTGCACAATCTCTCGATCCGGCGCGGCACGCTCACCGCCGAGGACAGGTTCAAGATCAATGACCATATCGTGCAGACCATCGTCATGCTCAGCGGCCTGCCGTTCCCACCGCAACTGGCGCGCGTGCCCTTGATTGCGGGTTCGCACCACGAGAAACTTGACGGAACGGGGTATCCCCGACGTTTGAAAGAGGCCGACCTGACCCTGGCCGACCGGGTGAGGACGCTGGCCGACATTTTCGAGGCGCTGACGGCGGCAGATCGCCCCTACAAGTCGCCCAAGACCTTGTCCGAATCGCTCAACATCATGTCCCACATGGTGCGCGAGCGGCATTTGGATGCCGACGTGTTCCGCTTCTTCCTCACCAGTGGAGTCTGGCGCGGCTACGCAGAGCGCTTTCTGACCCCGGCACAGCGCGATGCCGTGGACGTAGACGCGCTGGTGGCTTCGCTGGGCTAACCGGGCGGCTGCTTCAGAAGAGTTCGACGTCTTCGTTGCTCACCTTGGCTGCCAGTGCGCCGCTGGCGATGAGGTCGTCGTAGTAGCACACCCGGTTGCGGCCGTTTTCCTTGGCGTAGTACAGCGCCTGGTCGGCCTGGCCCAGGATTTCCACCGGGGCGCCCGTGCCCGTGCCTACAAAGCCCAGACTGACGGTGATGCGACCCACCTGGGGGAAGACATGGTTTTCCACCGTCGTGCGGAAGCGGTTGAACACCAGGCGCGCGTTCTCCAACGTCGTGGCGCGCAGCAACACGACAAATTCCTCGCCGCCGAAGCGGAAAATGCGGTCCTGGGCACGGAAAGAACTGCGCAGGATGTTGGCGACCAGGATGAGCACCTCGTCGCCGTACAGATGGCCAAAGCGGTCGTTGACCTGCTTGAAGTGGTCGATGTCCACCACGCCCAGCCAGTGCCGGGCGCCGCTATCGCTGGTGCTGGCGCGGTGGTCGCGCTCGTGGTCCATGGACTCGGTGCGCGTCGGCATGGACTGCGCGTTGTCGAGCTGGCGCGCGAACTGCTCGTCGAACGTCTTGCGGTTGAACAGCCCGGTGAGTGCGTCGCGCTCGCTGTAGTCGAGCAGGCTCTGGTAGTTCTGGTAGACGTGGAAGATGCCGGTGATGACACCGAGCTTCTGCGCGGAGAACGGGCGCGACTGGGTGATCTCGAGGCAGCTCGT
>MEDL01000098.1 GCA_001724785.1 Acidovorax sp. SCN 68-22
AGCGGAATGCTGCGCATGCCGTTGACGTACACGGTGGCCGGCAGCACCAGCCAGCTGCGGCCCGACAGGCGCATCAGCGCCAGCAGGGTGCCGAAGAACACGCCGCCGAGCGTGGCGACGGCCGTCAGCATGAGGCTGAAATACAGGCCCTTGAGCACGAAATTGCTCACCAGGTCCCAGTTGTAGAAAGAGAAGTCGAGGGCGAGGTTCATGCTCAGTGCCCTCCGGAGCTGGCCGCAGCGATGAAGCCCGGCACGCGCGAACGGCGCTCGATGAAGGCCATGAGCCGGTTGATGGCAAAGGCCGACACCACGTACAGCGCCGTCACCGCCAGGTAGATCTCGACGCCGCGCGAGGTTTCCTCCTGCGCCTGCATGGCGAACATGGTCAGCTCGGCCACCGAGACCGCGAAGGCGACGGACGAGTTCTTGAAGATGTTCATGGTCTCGCTGGTGAGCGGCGGAATGATGATGCGCAGCGCCATGGGCAGCAGCACGTAGCGGTACGTCTGGGCCGTGGTGAAGCCCACCGCCATGCCCGCGTAGCGCTGGCCGCGCGGCAGCGACTCCAGGCCGGAGCGCACCTGTTCGGCAATGCGCGCCGAAGTGAACAGGCCCAGCGCGAACACCACCAGCACGAAGCCCGGCACCTGCTGCAGCGCCGGGAACATGGACGGCAGTACGTGGTACCAGAGGAAGATCTGCACCAGCAGCGGAATGTTGCGGAACAACTCCACCCAGGCGTTCCCCAGGCGCACCACCCAGGCGTGGCCCTGCAGGGTGCGCAGCGTGCCGACGACGCCGCCCAGCACCAGCGCCAGGGCGAGCGAGAGCAGCGACACCGACACCGTCCAGCCCCAGGCCGAGAGCAGCCAATCCAGGTAGGTGATATCGCCGCCCTTGCCAAAACACCCGGCCGCGACGGTTTGATCCAGCGTGTCCTGACAGAACACCTGCCAATCCCAAGTCATAGCAATCCTTTCAACGGCCCTGCCGCACCACGAAAAAGCCCCCCCGAACCGTTGGCTCCGAGGGGGCGTGAAGCCGCTGGCCGCCTTTACTTGACGCTATACGCTTCCATGGGCTTGTCGTTCGGGTGGGCCCAGGCGTCCTTGGTGGCTTCGGACATGGGCAGGCCGATCTTCACGTTGGTCGGGGGCACGGGCTGCATGAACCACTTGTCGTACAGCTTGGCGAGCGAACCGTCGGCAATCTGGCGCTTGATGGAGTCGTCCACGGCCTTCTTGAAGGCCGGGTCGTCCTTGCGCAGCATGCAGGCGATGGGTTCGACCGACAGCACTTCGCCGACGATCTTGTAGTCGGCCGGGTTCTTGGCCTTGGAGATGTTGGCCGCCAGGATGGAACCGTCCATCACGAAAGCATCGGCGCGGCCGGTCTCGACCATCAGGAAGCTGTCGGCGTGGTCCTTGCCATAGACCTCCTTGAAGTCGATGCCGCCGGCGCGCTCGTTCTTGCGCAGGGTCTGCACCGAGGTGGTGCCGGTGGTGGTGGCCACGGTCTTGCCGTTCAGGTCCTTGATGGACTTGATGTCCGAGTTCGCCTTGACGGCCATGCGCACTTCTTCCACGTAGGTGGTGACGGCGAAGGCCACGTCCTTCTGGCGCGCCGTGTTGTTGGTGGTGGAACCGCATTCCAGGTCCACGGTGCCGTTGGTCACCAGGGGGATGCGGTTCTGCGAGGTCACGGGCTGGTACTTGATGTCCAGCTTGGCCAGGCCGAGCTGCTTTTGCAGGTCGCCGATGATGTGCTCGGCCATCTCGGTGTGGAAGCCCACGTACTTGCCGTTGCCCAGGGTGTAGGACAGGCCGGAGGACTCGCGCACGCCCAGCGTGATGCTGCCCGACGACTTGATCTTCGCCAGCGTGTCGCCGGCCTGCGCGAACGTCGTGCCAGCGGCAAGCGCCAGGACGGCGGCGGCCAAAAGTTGCTTCTTCATGCGTGTCTCCTTGGGTGTATGCCGAAAACGGCGGATTTTATGGCGCCCGTGTGGGGCAAAGGGAAAATTCAGCGCTCCGTGGGAGCGGAAGAACGATACGGTAACCGGTTTGCAGGCAACGCGGCTTGCCGTTCTAGAAAGGAACCTGATCGGTCGGGTACTTCCAGAAATCGCGCATCAGGTAATTGACCGGCAAGTCGAGCGAGCGGTTTTGCGGAGGAATCGGCTGCATGAACCATTTGTCGTAGATGGCATAGATCTCGCGGCTGGTGATGAGGCGGCGCATCTCGTCGTCCACCAATTTCTTGAACTGCGGATCGCCCGGCGGCAGCATGATGGCCAGCGGCTCGGTCGTGACGAAACGCCCCACGACTTTCAGCGCCTTGGGATCGGGGCGCCCGGAGGCCAGGCCGTACAACAGCACATCGTCCATGACGAAGGCATCCGCCTCGCCCTTTTCCACCATTTCCACCGCGCGGGCGTGGTCCGGCGCCTCGACGATGTTCAGGCCCATCAGGCGTTCGCGGTTGGCCTGCTGCGCGGCGCGCAGCGGCGTCGAGCCCTTGGTGGATACGAGCTTCTTGCCGGCCAGGTCTTCCAGACGGGTGATGGAACTCGACGCTTGCACCAGCAGGCGCGCGCCGGTGATGTAGTGCGGAATGGTGAACGCCACCGACTTGCGGCGTTCGGCGTTGTTGGTGGTGGAGCCGCACTCCAGGTCGGCGCGGCCCTCGGCGACGGTGGCGACGCGGTTGGCCGAGGTGACCGCCACGAACTCGACGGCCATGTCCTTCCTGCCGGTCGCGCGGCGCACCACGTCGGCCAGGTGCAGGCACAGGTCCATCGCGTAGCCGATGGGCTTGCCGGTCTTGGTGTCCAGGTAGGAGAACGGTACCGACGAATCGCGGTGGGCGATCACCAGGGCGCCGCCCTCGCGCACCCGGTCCAGCACGCCTTGTGCCGCCACGGCGCTCGTGCCGCTGGCGAGGACGAGCAGGCAGGAAACGAGTGGCGAGAAGAAGTTCATGGGCGGTACGTAAAACTACTGCAGCGGGCGAATGTAACGGCGCGCAATGCGTGCATCCAATGCCTATTGTTGGCCGTGTCATGCAAAAGAATCATGAGGCTTGCGCGGCCGAATTTCTTTCCACCAGGAAATCCCAGAGGGCGTCGATCTTGTCGCGCCCGCCCTCGCGTGGGCCACGCCGCTCGCGGCAGATGCGCACGTCCATGGTCATCTGCAGGTGCGGCAACTCGGGCGGCGCGGCGCTGACCAGGCGGCGCGCGCGCAGGTCCTTGCGCACGGCGCTGAGCGGCAGGAAGGCGACGCCGTGGCCTTCGAGCGCCATGGCCTTGAGGCCCTCGGCCATGTCGGTTTCGTACACCCGGTCCAGGTGCAGCGCCAGGGGCGATTCCTTCAGGATCAGCTCCGTCACGCGCCCGAGGTAGGCGCCGGGCGCATAGGCCAGGTAGGGCAGCGGCTCGGTGCTGCTCCCGGGCAGGCAGTACAGGGGCCGGCCATCCGCGCCCGGGCGCACGTAGGGCGCCAGCACCTCCTGGCCCAGGGTGAGCATTTCGTAGCGGTGGGTGTCGAGCTGGAACGGCTGCGACTCGTGGTGGTAGGTGACGAGCAGGTCGCAGCTGCCCTCGACCAGGCGCATCACGGCGTCGTGCACGTTGAGTGCGATCAAGCGGCTCTTGAACGGCCCGAAGCGCTCGCGCATGCGCGAGACCCATTCGGGGAAGAAAGTGAACGCCAGCGTGTGCGGCACGGCGAACTCGATCATGTCCTGGCTGGAACTGCCGTGCGCGCGCAGCGCGGCGCGCGTGCTGTGCAGCGCCTGCAACGTCTCCAGCGACTGGTCGTAGAGCGTGCGGCCGGCCGGGGTGAGGCGCGTGGGGTAGGAGCTGCGGTCGACCAGGTCGGTCCCGGCCCAGGCCTCCAGGGCCTGGATGCGGCGCGAAAACGCCGGCTGGGTCACATGGCGCAACTGGGCCGAGCGGCTGAAGCTGCGCGTCTCGGCCAGGCTGACAAAATCCTCGAGCCACTTGGTTTCCATCGGCCGGATTATCCGCCCGCGCCACCGGTCCATGCACAGGGCAGGCCCTGCCCTTGCGTTGCACGCATAATGTTTTGCGTACACGCAACGCGTCCCCGTCCACCGGCCCGGGCGCCGTCCTCTCGCCAATTTTCTCCCGCATGTCCTCTTCCGAACCGCCCGCGCAGCCCGAGGCCGCGCCCGACTCCGAACCACGCTCGCTCGCCCTGGAAGACTGGCTCACCGTCATCGTCATGGCGGCGTTGGCGCTGATCACTTTCGCCAACGTGCTGGCGCGCTATTTCACCGATTCGTCGATCGCCTGGACGGAGGAGATCTCCGTCTTCCTGATGATCGTGCTGGCCATGGTGGCCGGCTCGGCCGCCGTGGCGCGCGACCGCCACATCCGCATCGAGTTCTTTGCCGAGAGCGGCTCGCTGGCGCGGCGCAGACGCCTGGCGCAGCTCGGCGCGCTGCTGGTGGCGCTGCTGTTCACCGCCATCGCCGTGCTCAGCCTGCGCGTGGTCTGGGACGACTACCGCTATGGGGAGACTTCCCCCGGCATCGGGGTGCCCCAGTGGTGGTATTCGATCTGGCTGCCGGTGTTCTCCACCCTGATCACCTGGCGCGCCATCGGCTTGCTGCGCCGGCGCAGCCGCCCGGCGGACGTGGAATTCATCGACCCACCCGAGCAGCAGCCATGATCGCCACCTTGTTGTTCGTGGCCTTCCTGGGCCTGATGTTCGCGGGCGTGCCCATCGGCGCTGCGCTGGGGCTGGCAGGCGCCGCCGCCATCGCGCTGGCCAATGCCGACAGCCAGTGGTACGGACTGCTGGCCGTGCCGCAGAACTTCTACGCCGGCCTGGGCAAGTACCCGCTGCTCGCCATCCCGATGTTCGTGCTGGTGGGCTCGATCTTCGACCGCTCCGGCGTGGCGCTGCGCCTGGTGAATTTCGCCGTGGCCATCGTCGGGCGCGGCCCCGGCATGCTGCCGCTCGTCGCCATTGCCGTGGCCATGTTCCTGGGCGGCATCTCGGGCTCGGGCCCGGCGAACGCGGCCGCCGTGGGCGGCGTGATGATCGCCGCCATGAACCGCGCCGGCTACCCGGGCAGCTTCTCGGCCAGCGTGGTGGGCGCGGCGGCAGCCACCGACATCCTGATCCCGCCCTCGGTCGCCTTCATCGTGTATTCGGTGCTGGTGCCAGGCGCTTCGGTGCCGGCGCTGTTCGCCGCCGGCATGGTGCCGGGCGTGCTGGCCGGCATCGCGCTCATCGTGCCCGCCGTGTGGATGGCGCGCCGCCACAAGATGGGCGCGTTCGAAGCCACTCTGCCGCGCCCACCTTTCTGGAAGAGCCTGCGCGAAGCCCTGTGGGGCCTCGCCGCACCGGTGCTGATCCTGGGCGGCATGCGCGCCGGCTGGTTCACGCCCACCGAGGCGGCCGTGGTGGCGGTGTTCTACGGCCTGTTCGTGGGCATGGTGGTGCACCGCACGATGACGGTGCGCGACCTGTTCCCCATCCTGCGCGAATCGGGCGAGCTGTCGGCCGTGATCCTGCTGGTGGTCTCGCTCGCCGGGATCTTCGCCTTCTCGCTCTCCACACTGGGCGTGATCGACCCGGTCGCCGCCGCCATCGTGAACTCCGGCCTGGGTGAGTACGGCGTGCTGTCGCTGCTCATCCTGCTGCTCGTCACCGTCGGCATGTTCCTCGACGGCATCTCCATCTTCCTGATCTTCGTGCCGCTGCTCATGCCCATCATGAACCACTACCACTGGGACCCGGTATGGTTCGGCGTGATCCTCACGCTCAAGGTGGCGCTCGGCCAGTTCACGCCGCCGCTGGCCGTGAACCTGATGGTCTCGTGCCGCATCGCCGGCGTGCGCATGGAGTCCACCGTGCGCTGGGTCGGGCCCATGCTGCTGGCGATGTTCCTGGTGATGGTGCTGGTGATCGCCTTCCCGCAGCTGGCGCTGTGGCTGCCGGCGAAGCTGGGTTATTAAGAAAATCGGCCCTAACGGCTGACCCATAAGCTTTTTTAGCTCGTTTTTTTGTAGCAAGGAGACCCCATGAAACTGCGTACCTTCCTCACCTCCGCCGTCGCCGCGGCCGCCGCCCTGGCGTTCAGCGCACCCGCCGCCCTGGCGCAGACCGCCTACAAGAGCGAATACCGCATGTCGCTGGTGCTCGGCCCCGCCTTCCCCTGGGGCAAGGGCGGCGAGCTGTGGGCCAACAAGGTGCGCGAGCGGACCAACGGCCGCATCAACATCAAGCTCTATCCCGGCGTCTCGCTCATCCAGGGCGACCAGACGCGCGAATTTTCCGCGCTGCGCCAGGGCGTGATCGACATGGCCATCGGCTCGACCATCAACTGGTCGCCCCAGGTCAAGCAGCTCAACCTGTTCTCCCTGCCCTTCCTGATGCCCGACTACGCCGCCATCGATGCGCTGACCCAGGGCGAAGTCGGCAAGAGCCTGTTCCAGACCCTGGACAAGGCCGGCGTGGTGCCGCTCGCCTGGGGCGAAAACGGCTACCGCGAGATCAGCAACAGCAAGCACCCCATCAAGACGCCGGCCGACCTGAAGGGCCTGAAGATCCGCGTCGTCGGCTCGCCGCTGTTCCTCGACACCTTCACCGCGCTCGGCGCCAACCCGACGCAGATGAGCTGGTCCGACGCCCAGCCCGCCATGGCCAGCGGCGCCGTCGATGGCCAGGAGAACCCGCTGTCCATCTTCACCGCCGCCAAGCTGCACACCGTCTCGCAGAAGTACCTGACGCTGTGGGGCTACATCGCCGACCCGCTGGTGTTCGTGGTGAACAAGGACGTCTGGAATTCCTGGACGCCGGCCGATCGCGAAATCGTCAAGCAGGCCGCCATCGACGCCGGCAAGGAGCAGATCGCCCTGGCGCGCAAGGGCGTGGTGGAAGCCGACAAGCCCCTGCTCAAGGACATCGCCGCCAACGGCGTGACCGTGACGCAACTGACCCCCGCCGAACGCGAGGAATTCGTCAAGGCCACGCGCCCCGTGTACACCAAGTGGAAGGGCCAGATCGGCGCCGACCTGGTGAACATGGCGGAAAAATCGATCGCCGCGCGCAAGCACTGAGCACGCTCCCAGCCCCGCCACGGGGCATGGTCCACAACCCCGCTGCGGCGGGGTTTTCTATTGGATTGATAGCTATAACGCCTTACCCAGCAAGCGCTGGAGGCCAAAAAAACCTCAAATTTCCGACCCCTCGCCCGACTGCTGCAGCGCCCACATCGCTGCGTAGCGCCCGCCCGCCGCCAGCAGCGCGGCGTGCGTGCCACGCTCCACGATGCGGCCGGCGTCCATGACCAGGATCTCGTGCGCGTCGACCACGGTCGAGAGGCGGTGCGCGATGACCAGCGTGGTCTTGCCGCGCGCCACGCTGCGCAATTCCGCCTGGATGGCGCGCTCGTTCGCCGAATCCAGCGCCGAGGTGGCTTCGTCGAAGATCAGGATGGGCGGGTTCTTGAGCAGCGTGCGCGCAATCGCCACGCGCTGCTTCTCGCCGCCCGAGAGCTTGAGCCCGCGCTCGCCCACCATGGTGGCGTAGCCCTTGGGCGTGGCGGCGATGAAGGCGTGGATGTGCGCCGCGCGCGCCGCCTGCTCGACCTCCTCCTGCGTGGCGCCGGGCCGGCCGTAGGCGATGTTGTAGGCCACGGTGTCGTTGAACAGCACGGTGTCCTGCGGCACGATGCCGATGGCGGCGCGCACGCTCGCCTGCGTGAGGCTTTGCATGTCCTGCCCGGCCAGGGAAATGTGGCCCTGCTGGATGTCGTAGAAGCGAAACAGCAGGCGCGCCAGGGTCGATTTCCCGGCGCCGGACGGCCCGACCACGGCCACCGTCTTGCCGGCGGGAATCTCGAAGCTCACGCCGCGCAGGATGGGCCGGTCGCCCTCGTAGCCAAAGTGCACGTCCTCGAACCGCACCTCCGGGCTGCTGCCGGCAGCGATGTGCAGGGGCTGCGCGTCCGGCACGTCGGCCACTTCGCGCTCGCGGTCCATCAGCGTGAACATCTTGTCCAGGTCGGTCAGGTTCTGCTTGATTTCGCGGTAGATCACGCCGAAGAAGTTCAGCGGGATGTAGAGCTGGATCATGAAGGCGTTGACCATGACCAGGTCACCGAGCGTCATGTGCCCGTCGGCCACGCCCTGCGTCGCGCGCCAGAGCATGGCGACCAGCGTGCTGGCGATGATGGCCTGCTGCCCGGCGTTGAGCATCGACAGCGTGCTCTGGCTCTTGAGGCGCGCGCGGCGCAGGCCCTCCAGGCTTTCGTCGTAGCGGCGCGCTTCGAAGTCTTCGTTGTTGAAGTACTTCACCGTTTCGTAGTTCAGCAGCGAATCCACCGCCTTGGTGTGCGCGGCCGAGTCGAGCAGGTTGGCCTCGCGCCGGAACTTGGTGCGCCACTCGGTCACCACCACGGTGTAGCTGATGTAGAGCACCAGCGCAGCCAGCGTGATCCAGACGAACCACATGTCGAATTGCCGGCCCAGCACCGTGAGCACCAGCACCACCTCGACCAGCGTGGCCAGGATGTTGAACAGCGCGAACGACACCAGCGATTCGATGCCGCGCACGCCGCGCTCGATGTCGCGCGTCATGCCGCCGGTCTGGCGCTCCAGATGGAAGCGCAGCGACAGCCCGTGCAGGTGGCGGAAGGTTTCCAGCGCGATCGAGCGCGCCGCGCCCTGCGTGGCCTTGGCGAACACCAGCTCGCGCAGTTCGGTGAACAGCGAGGTCATGAGCCGCAGCGCACCGTAGCCCAGCAGCAGCGCCACCGGAACGACCAGCAGCGCCGTCGCCGCGCCAGCCGGCAACTGCATGGCATCGACCAGGCGCTTGAGCACCAGGGGTACGCCGACATTGGCGAGCTTGGCACCCAGCATGAAGGCCAGCGCCGCCGCCACGCGCCATTTGTAGCGCCAGAGGTAGGGCAGGAGGCGGGCCAGCGTGGCCCAGTCGGAGCGCGTGCGCGGCCGGCCGTCGTTGGGTGCGGGGGGTGGGGAATCGCCGTGGTGGCGCATGGGGGAGAATTCGACGCGTTGAACCAACCCGGATTGTTGCCCATGAGCGAACTGCCCGCCCCGCCGCGCCTGCCCATTCCCGCCCCGCCGTGCGGGCACGAGCTGGTGCTCAAAGTCATCCCCATGCCGGCCGACACCAACGGCAATGGCGACATCTTCGGCGGCTGGGTCATGGCCCAGGTGGACCTGGCCGGCTCGGTGCTGCCGGCGCGCCTGGTGCAGGGGCGCATGGCCACGGTGGCGGTGAACGAATTCGTCTTCAAGCACCCGGTGCGGGTCGGCGACATCTGCTCGTTCTTCGCCCATGTCACGCGCATCGGCCGCACCTCGGTGACGGTCGAGGTCGAGGTGTACTCCGAGCGCTTCGCCGGCCAGGGGCGGTATGTCAAGGTGACCGAGGCGCGCCTGACCTACGTGGCGCTCGATGCCGAGGGGCGGCCCCGGCCGGTGGTGGTGTGGTACCGGCGGCCCATCCGTAGGCGCAACAAGAGCCGGATGGCAGACGAATGCCCTTGCGCCCTCCAGCGGCCGTGCGCCCCCTGGGACAGCGCACCGGCCTTTCTTTGCCAGTGATAAGAACTAAGAATCGTGTGACCGGAACCTAGGCCACATCGCCCAGGAACAGCGCCAGCGCCTGCTCCGTCAGGTCGTCAAGCGAATACGCGCCCCGGGGATTGAACCACTGCACCGACCAGTTGAGCGCGCCGAGGATGAACAGGCGCGCCGTGCCCGGGTCGGCCTTGAGCACGCCCTGGAGGTGCAGGGCCTGCAAGGCCGGCGCCCAGCAGGCTTCGTAGGCGTCCTTGATGGCGGCGATCTGCTCGCGCTGGGTGCTGCTCAGCGAGCGCCATTCGTAGAGCATCACGGGAATGAAATCGGCGCGCGGCCCGTGCAGCACCTCGAAATGCTGGCGCACCAGGCTCTTGAGCTGTTCGCGCGGGCTGGCGCCGTCGGGCAGGCGCGCCAGCGCGTCGCGCTGGCTCTGCGTGGCGAACGCCATGCCTTCCTGCACGACGACGAACAGCAGGGCGCCCTTGCTCTCGAAATGGTAGAACGGCGAACCGCTTTGCATGCCGGCGGCGGCCGCGATATCGCGCGTGCTGGTGGCGGCAAAGCCCCGGGTGCGAAAGAGGCGCGCCGCCGCCTCGATCAAGGGGCGGCGGCGGTTGCCTTCGTCGGGGTCGGCCAGCGTCTTGGGTGGGCGGCCGCGCCGGCGCGCAGGCGCACTGGCGGGGGCGGCGGGCAGCGGTTCGGGCGGCTTGCTCATGCCGGGAACATAGCAAGCCCGGCGCTTTTGAGCAAGCAAATGCTTCGTGAAAATCTCGCGGTCGGTCGGGCCGCGCCAGGTCGGGCCGCGCTAGGCCAGGGCGGCAGCCGGTTCGCCCTGGCGCGTGCGCGTGGCGGCAGGCCGGGCGCTGGCCCCGCCGGTGCCCACGGCGATTTCTCCGGAGAGCTGGCCACCCTCTTCGATCACCAGTTTGCCGTAGCGTATCTTGCCGCTTACCTTGCCGGTGCTGAAGATGACGAGCTTCTGGCGCACCGTGAGCGCGCCGTCGAACGCGCCGCGGATCTCGGCGATGTCGATTTCGGCCGAGCCGCGGAAGGCGCCTTCCTCGGAGATCTGGATCACGCGCGAATCCATGGTCGCCTCCACCGTGCCCTCGACCACCAGGGTGTCGCAGTCGGTGATCTCCACGCCCTTGAGCTTGATGTTGGGCCCGACGGTCAGCTTGCTGCCGGCGCTGCCGGGCGCGGCCGCGGCGGTGGCGGTGGGCGCCACGGGCGCGGCGGCGGGCGCAGCGTGCTGCGGCATCACGGGCGCACTGCTGTGGCGCTGAAAGCTTTCGGGTTCACGTTTGCCAAAGAACGGGGTTTGCACGGCCATCGGACCTCCTTGTTGCTAAGGCGCCGATCGTAGAAAGCCAGGGGTCGCGCGCGGCGCATGCATTCGCAAGAGACGTAAGCAAACGGTTCGGTGCTTGCAAACACTTGCAGGCATTGCGAGCGCTCACGCCGCGTAACCACTTACGACACGATGTAAGCGCCCGCTCCGGTGGCCATCAAGCGGCCGTCGGGGCCGAGGAATTCCATGCGCGTGCTGGCGACGCGCGAGCCCAGGCGCAGCACGTGCGCGTGCAGCTCGAAATGGCTACCGACACCGGGGCGCAGGTAGTCGATGCGCAGGTCGATGGTGCCCAGGCGCGAAAAGCGGTGCAGGCGCTGCTCGGGCGCTTCGTCCATGTGCTTGGTGCCGAGCGCGGCCATCACGGCCAGGCCGCCCATGGCGTCCAGCCCGGCACTGATGGCGCCGCCGTGGATGCGGTTGTAGGCAAAGTGGCCGACGAGCTCGGGGCGCATGGCGATGCGGCCGGTGGCGCCGTCGGCACGCAGCTCGGTCACCTTGAGGCCCAGCACCTGGTTGAAAACGATTTTTTCCTCGAACAACTGGGTCAAGGCGGCAACGAATTCGGGCTCGAACGCCGGCGGATGGGCGGTGCTTGGTGGGGTCATGAGGGGTCCAGGAAAGAAGCAAAACGCCCAAGGTGGGCGTGGTCGGGTCGGGGTAAATCCTATTTTTATAGCAATCTTATTAGACAGGATAAGCGCTGAAGGCCATTTTCATTCAAATTTTCCGTGCCGGCCCGCGCCTTGCGCGAAGCGCGCTGCGCCGCGCAAGGCGTCGGCCAGGCAGGCGCGGCCGCCCTGCCATTCCTGCAGCAGCGCGGCGCGTTCGGCCAGGCCTTCCTGCGCCAAGGCGCTGGCGCGGTCGGCACGCAAAGCGCCCTGGGGAAACGCGGCCAACTGGCGCGCCAGCGCCAGGGCCTGCTCCCGCGCACTCCCCTTGGGAACGACGCGCGTGCACAGGCCGATGCGCAGGGCTTCTTCGGCATCGACCTGGCGGCCGGTCAGGATGAGGTCGAGCGCCCGCGCGCGGCCAATCAGGCCGGGCAGGCGCAGCGTGCCACCGTCGATCAGCGGCACGCCAAAGCGCCGGCAGAAGACGCCGAAGTAGGCGTCTTCCTCCATCACGCGCAGGTCGCACCACAGGGCCAGCTCCATGCCACCGGCCACGGCCGCGCCGCTGATGGCGGCGACCACGGGCTTGCTGAGCACGAGCCGCGTCGGCCCCATGGGCGCGAGCGGCTCGGCATCGCCTGCCGAAAAGTCGAGCCCTTGGGCCAGTACCTCGGGCGCGATGCCGTCTGCCAGCAGCTTCGCACCGGCCTGCAAGTCCCAGCCGGCGCAGAAGTGCCCGCCGGCGCCATGGAACACGGCGACGTCGGCCGTGTCGTCGTGCTCGAAGTCGACGAAGGCCTGGTGCAGCGCCCGGGCGGTGGCCGCATCGACGGCGTTGCGCACCTGGGGGCGGTCCAGCGTCACCAGCGTGACGCGTTCGAGTTTTTCCGTGTGGACGGCCATTGTTTGATGCGCGACATGGCGCCCTGCAGAACTTCGGGTTAGCCCCCGCTTGTGGCACAAGCGGCGGGCAGGCACATTATTTGAGCAAAGCGCTTGCTTCGTACAACTACCGGAGACTTCGTGCAGTTCCTGCAATTGGTGGTCAGCGGCATTTCACAGGGCTGCATCTACGGATTGATCGCACTCGGCTTCGTCCTGATCTACAAGGCGACCGAAGCCGTGAGCTTCGCGCAGGGCGAGTTGATGATGCTGGGCGCCTTCTGCGGCCTGGCGTTGATGACGGTGCTGGGCTTTCCCTTCTGGGTGGCGGTGCTCGCCAGCATCCTGGCCATGGGCGGCTTCGGCGTGCTGCTCGAGCGCGCGGTGATCCGCCCCATCCTCGGCCAGCCCGCGTTTTCCATCGTCATGCTCACCATCGGCATCGGCTATGTGCTGCGCGGCCTGGTCACCATGATCCCCAACATCGGCACCGAGACGCACTCCCTGCCCGTGCCCTACAAGGACCAGGCGCTGCGCCTGGGCGAGCTGGTGGTGGCCGCCGAGCAACTGGTGGTGATCGCCGCCACGGCCGTGCTGTGCGCCCTGCTGTTCGCGCTGTTTCGCTACAGCAAGCTCGGCATCGCCATGCAGGCCTCGTCGCAGAACCAGCTCGCCGCCTACTACATGGGCATCCCGGTGCAGCGCCTCAACGGCCTGGCCTGGGGCCTCGCAGCCGCGGTGGCGGCAGTGGCGGGCCTGCTGCTGGCGCCCATCACCTTCGTGCACGCCAACATGGGCTTCATCGGGCTCAAGGCGTTTCCTGCCGCCGTGGTGGGAGGCTTCGGCAGCCTGCCCGGCGCCATCGTGGGCGGGTTGCTCATCGGCATCGTCGAGTCGCTCTCGGGCTTTTACCTGCCCGACGGTTTCAAGGACACGGCCGCCTACATCGTGGTGCTGGTGATGCTGATGGTCAAACCGAACGGCTTGTTCGGTGAGAAGCTGAAAAAAAAGGTCTGACGCATGCGGTTCATCTTCAAGACCAGCTACGCGCAAGACATCCGCCTGGCCAAGCACGGCGGCCAGGTGTTCTGGTACAGCCTGCTCTGCCTGGCGCTGCTGGCCGCGCCCTGGGTGGTGGCCGAATACTGGCTGGCGCAGCTCACCTTCGTGCTCATCTATTCCATCGTCGGCCTCGGGCTGATGCTGCTGGCCGGCTTCACCGGGCAGTTTTCGCTGGGGCACGCGGCCTTCCTGGGCGTGGGGGCGTACACCCAGGCGGTGCTCACCGGCATGGGCTGGCCGTTCATGCTGTCGCTGGCCTGCGCGGCGGGGCTGTCGGCCGCCGTGGGCGTGGTGGTGGGGCTGCCCGCACTGCGCGTCAAGGGCATCTACCTGGGCATCGCCACGTTGTCGTTCGGCTTCATCGTCGAGGAGGTGTTCGCGCGCTGGGAGTCGGTGACGGGCGGCAACGCCGGCAAGAGCATGCTCGCCCCGCAGATCGGCGGCTACGCGTTTGAAACCACCGGTTCGTTCTACCTGCTGTGCCTGGCCATCACCGTGGTCTGCACGCTGGCCATCCTGAACCTGCTGCGCTCGCCCACGGGCCGCGCCTTCGTCGCCATCCGCGATTCGGAGATTTCCGCGCAGAGCATGGGCATCCACCTGGCGCGCTACAAGACGCTGTCGTTCTCGCTCTCGGCGGCGTTCGCCGGCATCGGCGGGGCGCTGTACGCGCACAAGCTGCAGTTCATCTCGCCGGACCAGTTCAGCATCCTGCAGTCCATCGACCTGCTGCTCATGATCGTCATCGGCGGGCTGGGCTCGGTACACGGCGCGTTTCTCGGCGCCATCTTCCTCATCACCATGCCGCAGCTCATTGCGATGGGCAAGGACTGGCTGCCCGAATCCATCGGCCAGTCGCCCGGCCTGCAAAGCGTGGTCTACGGCGCCGTGCTGATCACCTTCGTGCTGTTCGAGCCCATGGGCCTGTACGGCCGCTGGCTGAAGGTGCGCACCTGGCTGCAGATGTTCCCGTTCTACCGCCAGGGCATGTTCAAGCGGCAGAAATCGTTCCAGAAGTCCGATCGGTTGAAATGACCAGCAACGACGTGCTCCTTTCGGCCCAGAACCTCAGCGTGCGCTTTGGCGGCGTGCTGGCGGTGAACAACGTGAGCTTCGACGTGCGGCGCGGCGAGGTGTTCACGCTCATCGGCCCCAACGGCGCAGGCAAGACGACGGTGTTCAACCTCATCAGCCGCATTTACACGCCCACCACCGGCACCATCGCCTACGCCGGGCCGGGCGGCGCGCTGCTGCCGCTGACCGACCAGCCCCCGCACAAGGTGGCGGGCCTGGGGATTGCGCGCACCTTCCAGAACATCGAGCTGTTCGAGCACGCGAGCGTGTTGCACAACCTGCTGATCGGCCGCCACACGCGGCGCGAGACGGGCCTGTGGGCGGACATGTTCTTCACGCCCAAGGTGCGCGCCGCCGAGATCCGCGCGCGCGAGAAAGCCGAGCAGGTCATCGACTTCCTCGACCTGCAGCACTACCGCGACACCCTGGTGGCCGGCCTGCCCTACGGCGTGCGCAAGGTGGTGGAGCTGGCGCGCGCGCTGTGCACCGAACCGCAGCTGTTGCTGCTCGACGAGCCCTCGTCGGGCCTGAACGTGGAGGAAACCGACGACATGGCCTTCTGGATCCAGGACATCCAGCACGAGCTGGGCATCACGGTGCTGATGGTGGAGCACGACATGTCGCTGGTCTCCAAGGTGTCCGACCGCGTGCTGGCCATGAACCAGGGCGAGGTGGTGGCCCTGGGCACGCCGCGCGAAGTGCAGACGCACCCCGGCGTGGTGGAGGCGTATCTGGGCAGCATCGACGATGTGAGCAACCTGCGCCGACCGGCGGGCTCCGGCATGGGGGTGCGCGCATGAGCGACGCGATGGCAACCGCCAACGGTGACGCACTGCTGCGCCTGCAGAACGTGGAAAGCGCCTACGGCCCCATCAAGGCGATTCGCGGCGTGAGCCTGCAGGTGCGGCGCGGCGAGATTGCCGCCGTGCTGGGCAGCAACGGCGCGGGCAAGACGACGATCCTCAAGACCATCAGCGGCATCATCGACCCGCGCAAGGGCAGCGTCGAATTCAAGGGCCAGGACATCACCGCCCACGACCCGGCGGCCATCGTGCGCCGGGGCCTGATGCACGTACCCGAGGGGCGCGAGGTGTTCCCGCTGCTGTCGGTGCGCGACAACCTGCTGATGGGCGCCTACACCCGGGCCGACAAGGACGCGGTGGGGCGCGACATCGAGACCGTGTTCGGCTACTTCCCCATCCTCCAGGAGCGTGCGGCGCAGGAGGCGGGCCTGCTCTCGGGCGGGCAGCAACAGATGCTGGCGATCTCGCGTGCGCTCATGGCCCAGCCCGAACTCATCCTGCTTGACGAGCCCAGCCTGGGCCTGTCGCCCAAGCTCACCAAGGAAATCTTCGAGATCGTGGTGCGCATCAACCGCGAGCGCGGCACCACCATCCTGCTGGTGGAGCAGAACGCCAACATGGCCCTGAACGCCTCGGACTACGGCTATGTGCTGGAGAACGGCCGCATCGTGATGGAAGACAGCTGCGAGCGCCTGCGCGAGAAGGACGACATCAAGGAGTTTTACCTCGGCATGAAGGACGAAGGCGTGCGCGGTGAGCGCCGGTGGAAGAAAAAGAAGACCTGGAGATGATCGAACATGTCTAACCTCTGGGACCTCTCTCACATCCAACCCGCTGGC
>MEDL01000099.1 GCA_001724785.1 Acidovorax sp. SCN 68-22
TCACCCGGGTGGCGGCGTGCTAGCACGGCGCGGCGCCCTGGCCTGGTGCGCGCTGCTCCTCGCAGGCGCGGCGCGGGCCGGCTCGTACGAAGACTTTTTTGTCGCCATCCAGCGCGACGATCCGGGCGCGGTGCAGGCCCTGCTGCGCCGTGGCTTTGATCCGAACACCACCGATGCCAAGGGCACGCCCGGGCTGTCCGTCGCTCTGCAAGCCGATGCGCTGCGCGTCGCCGCGCTCCTGATCCAGACGCCGGCAACCGATGTCAACCGGCGCAATGCCCACCAGGAAACGCCCCTCATGTTCGCCGCACTGCGCGGCCAGCCGGACATGGTGCGTGCCTTGCTGGCGCGTGATGCGGAAATCAACCACCCGGGCTGGACGCCGCTGCACTATGCCGCGTCGGGGACGAGCAACTACCAGCCCGAGATCATCGCGCTGCTGCTGGAGGAGTCTGCGTACATCGACGCCGCGTCGCCCAACGGCAGCACACCGCTCATGATGGCGGCGCAGTACGGCACGCGCGAATCCGTCGCCTTGCTGCTGCGCGAGGGCGCCGACCCGTCGCTGCGCAATCAGTTGCGCCTGTCGGCCATCGATTTCGCGTTGCGCGCCGAACGCAAGGATATGGCCCAAAGCATTGCCGACGCCATCCGTCGGCGCCAGCCACAGCGCGGGCGCTGGTAGGCCGCGCTACGTGGCAGCGGGCCGCGCCTGCAGGCGCGCATACAGCCCGCCCGTCGCCAGCAATTCCTGGTGCGTGCCCTGCTCGACGACACGGCCACGGTCCATGACCACCACCCGGTCGGCGTGTTCGATGGTCGAGAGGCGGTGCGCGATCACGATGGTGGTGCGCCCGCGCATCAGGCGGGCCAGCGCATCCTGTACCAGGCGCTCGGATTCGGTGTCCAGCGCGGAGGTGGCTTCGTCGAGGATGAGGATCGGTGCGTCCTTGTAGAGCGCCCGGGCAATGGCCAGGCGCTGGCGCTGGCCGCCGGAGAGCTGCGCCGCGTTGTGCCCTACGGGTGTGTCGATCCCTTGCGGCAGGGCATCGACGTGCTCGGCCAGGTTGGCGGCGGCCAGGCAGTCGCGCACCCGCTGGGGATCGGGCGCAGCACCCAGTGCGACGTTGGCGGCCAGCGTGTCGTTGAACATCACCACGTCCTGGCTGACGAAGGCGAACTGGGCGCGCAGGCTGGCCAGGTCCCATTCCGGGAGCGGGTGTCCGTCGAGCAGCACCCGGCCGGAATCGCAGGCGACGAAACGCGGCAGCAGGTTGACCAGGGTGGTCTTGCCGGCGCCCGAGGGTCCCACTAGGGCCACGATTTCTCCTGGGCGGACGGAAAAATGGATGCGGTCGAGCGCGGGCGGGCGGTCGGGTGCGAAGGACACGCTCACCTCCTGGAACTCGATGGCGCCCTGGGCCCGGGCACTCACGTGGTTGCCACCGGTTTCTGCGGGGGTCTCGCCGAGCAGGGCAAGGCCCCGCTCCAGAGCCGCAACGCCCCGGGTGATGGGGTTGGCGACATCGGCCAGGCGCCGGATGGGCGCGATCAGCATCAGCATGGCGGTGATGAAGGCAACGAAGCCTCCCACCGTCACGTTCTGCGCCACGGCTTCGGCGCGGCTTTGCCATAGCGCCGTGCAGATGACCGCCGAGAGAGCAGCCGCGGCCAGAAGCTGGGTCAGCGGCGTCATTGCCGCGGATGCAATGGTTGCCTTGATGGCCAGGCCGCGCAGGTTGCGGCTGAGTCCGCCAAACCGTTCGGTCTGACCGGCCTGCGCCGCATGCAGACGCACCATGCGGTGCGCCAGAACGTTTTCCTCGACCACGTAGGCGAGTGCGTCGGTGGCCTGCTGGCTGGTTTTGGTGATGCGGTACAGGCGCCGCGAGAGTGTCTTCATGATCCACGCCACGCCGGGCACCACCACGGCGACGATCAAGGTCAGCTGCCAGTTGAGGTACAGCAGGTACACCAGCAGCGCGACCAGGGTGAAGCCGTCGCGCGAGAGCCCGAGCATCGCCTGCACCAGCAGCGTGGCACCGGTCTGCACCTCGTACACCACGGTGTTCGACAGGCTGCTGGCGGACTGGCGCGCGAACAGCCCCATGTCCGCCGCCAGGAGCCGTGCGAACAGGGTTTGGCGCAGCAACAGCATGCCCTCGTTGGCGATGCGCGCCAGGGCGTACTGGCCGATGAACTGCGCCACGCCGCGTACCAGGAACACCCCCATGATGGCCAACGGCACCACCCACAAAGGCAAGCTTCCCTGGGTAAACCCTTGGTCCAGCAGGGGTTTCAGCAGCGCAGGAATCAGGGGCTCGGTGATCGCACCCACCAGGGTGGCGACCATGGCCACAGCCCAGGTAAGGCGCTGGCCGCCGAAATACCCCGAGAGCCGCGCCAGGCGGGCCGGCAACGAAGCGGAAGCCAGGGGGGGTGGATGGGGATTCTGCGCGGCAGCAGCAGGGTTGTTGGGAAGCATGGGCCGGCAATTCTACGTTTTGCCGTTTCGTCAACGTTTTGTGACAAGGCCGGGCCTGCGCAGTGTGTAACATGAGCGCCTGACAGCCGGCCCCTGACCGGCTGCTGCCTTTTGCGCATGACACTCCAAAGCTCCCATACCCCGCCCCGTTTCGCCGCATCGCGGCGCGCCTTGCTAGCGGCCGGTGCCGCCGCAGCCACCATGCCCGCCTTGGGCCAATTTCGTGTTGAAGTCTCGGGCGTGGGCCTGACGCAGCTACCGATCGCGGTGGCGCCGTTTCGCGGCGAAGCGCAAGCCCCACAGAAGGCCGCCGCCATCGTCCAGGCCGACCTGGAACGCAGCGGCCAGTTCCGCGCCGTGGACGCCTCCGGCGCTCAGCTGGACGAAACCACCCGCCCCGATGTCGCGCTGTGGCGGCAAAAGGCGGCCGATTCCCTGGTCAGCGGCAGCATGACCCGCCTGGCGGACGGCCGCTACGACATACGTTTTCGCCTCTGGGACGTGGTGCGTGGGCAGGATCTGGGGGGCCAGAGCTACATCGTGGTGCAGGCAGACCTGCGCCTGGTGGCGCACCGCATCGCCGATTTCGTCTATGAAAAGCTCACCGGCGAGAAGGGCATCTTTTCCACGCGCCTGGCCTATGTCACCAAGGCCGGCGCGCGCTACACGCTGTGGGTGGCTGACGCGGATGGCGAGAACGCCCAGGCCGCGTTGGCGAGCCCGGAACCCATCATCTCGCCCGCGTGGTCGCCGGGTGGCGGGCAGATCGCCTACGTGTCGTTCGAATCGCGCAAGCCGGTTGTTTACGTGCACGAAGTGGCCAGCGGTCGCCGCCGACTCATCGCCAACTTCCGTGGTTCCAACAGCGCACCGGCGTGGGCACCGGACGGCCGCAGCCTGGCCGTCACGCTCAGCCGCGACGGCAATTCGCAGCTCTACACGATCGACGCCAACGGAGGGGAGCCGCGCCGCCTGATGCAAAGCGCAGGCATCGACACCGAGCCCGTCTACAGCGCAGACGGCCGCAGCATCTATTTCGTCAGCGACCGGGGCGGCGCGCCGCAAATCTACCGCGTGCCAGCGGCGGGCGGCGGGGCAGAACGCGTCACCTTCACCGGGAGCTACAACATTTCGCCCGCACTCAGCCCCGATGGCAGCGCGATGGCCTACGTTTCCCGCGTCAACGGTGCGTTTAAGCTGCACGTGATGGAATTGGCGAGCGGCACGGTCCGCGCCATCACCGACACCAGCGCCGACGAAAACCCGAGCTTTGCCCCGAACAGCCGTCTGATCGTGTATGCCACCCAGCAACAAGGCCGCGAATCGCTCATGACCACCACCCTGGACGGCCGCATCAAGGCGCGGCTTGCGGGGCAGGGCGGGGATATCCGCGAACCCGACTGGGGCCCGTTCCAAAAACCGTGAACTTTGTATACCTGTCTACCCTCTAGCAATATTCCAGGAGCCTTTAGATGATCAAGCGTGTTTCCTATCTTGCTGCAGCCCTTGTGGTGCTCGCTGGCTGCAGCTCAGGCGTGGACCTCGACAACGTGCCGGTGGACGACAAGGCCGGCGCGCCACTCGCCACGACGGGCAACGGGGCCAACTCCGGAAATGCCGGCCAGAGCGGTGTGCAAGGCGTGGACCTGAACGCTTCGGCGCGCGACGCCGCCGGCCCGGTGGGCGTGGCACGCATCGTGTATTTCGATTACGACAGCTACGTCATCCGGCCCGAGTTCCAGTCGCTCATCGAAGGGCACGCCCGCTTTCTCAAGGCGAACCAGGCGCGCAAGCTCATGATCGAAGGCAACACCGACCAGCGCGGCGGCCGGGAATACAACCTGGCGCTGGGCCAGAAGCGCGCCGAAGCCGTGCGCCGCGCCCTGGCTCTGCTGGGCGTACCCGACAGCCAGATGGAGGCCGTGAGCTTCGGCAAGGAAAAGCCTGCCGTGGACGCCATGAACGAAGACGCCTACGCGCAGAACCGCCGCGCAGAACTCGTTTACCGCTAAGCAATGGTTTTCAAGCGAACCCAAGGCGCGGCGGCCGCGCTGGTCTGCGCGCTCGCGGGCGCCCTGTGCGCCCCGGCGCACGCTGCCCTTTTCGAAGACGACGAGGCGCGCCGCGCGATCATCGAATTGCGCCAGCGCATCGATTCGCTGCAGCAATCGAACCTGCGCGCCAACGACGATCTGCGCCGCTCCGGCGAAGACACCACGCAGCTGCGGCGCAGCCTGCTGGATTTGCAAACGCAAATCGAAAGCCTGCGCGTCGAGCTGGCCAAGATGCGCGGGCAGAACGAGCAGCTGGTGCGCGACGTCGCGGAGCTTCAACGCCATCAGAAGGAAATTTCGCAAGGCGTGGACGAACGGCTGCGCAAGTTCGAGCCCAGCAAAGTGACGCTGGACGGTCAGGAGTTCGTCGCCGACCCGGCGGAAACCCAGGCCTTCGAAGCCGCCATGGCGGCATTTCGCTCCAGCAAGTTCCCGGAGGCACAAGCTGCATTCGGCACCTTCGTTGCCAAGTACCCGCGCAGCGGCTATGTGCCTTCGGCACGCTTCTGGCTCGGCAATGCACAGTACGCGACGCGCGAATACAAGGAAGCCATCGCCAACTTCAAGGCCTTGCTGGCGAGCGCGCCCAACCATGCGCGCGCGCCCGAAGCCGCCTTGTCCATCGCCAATTGCCAGATGGAGCTCAAGGAAACCAAGGGGGCACGCAAGACCCTTGAGGACCTGACCCGCGCCTATCCCGGCACCGAAGCCGCGGCGGCAGCCAAGGAGCGCTTGGCGCGCCTGAAGTGACCGAGGACGCGCTCGGGGCAGCGCCGCCGGATCTCAAGCGCCGGTTCGGCGGCCTGGACCGCCTGTACGGTGCCGCTGGCGCCGGCCGCATCGCAAGCGCCCACGTGGTCGTCGTCGGGATCGGCGGCGTGGGCTCCTGGGCGGCCGAGGCGCTGGCCCGAAGCGGCGTCGCGCGCCTGACGCTGATCGACCTGGACCACGTCGCGGAATCCAACATCAACCGGCAGATCCACGCCATGGACGCCACGCTCGGGCAGGCCAAGGTGGCCGCCATGCGCGAGCGCATTGCCGGCATCCACCCAGGGTGCGCGGTGCACTGCATCGAGGAATTCGTCGAACCGGGCAACTGGCTGGCGCTGCTGCACGGCACGCCGGTGGACGGCGTGATCGACGCCTGCGACCAGGTGCGCGCCAAGACCGCCATGGCCGATTGGGCACGCGCAACAGGGGCGCTGTTGATCACTTCCGGCGCCGCGGGCGGAAAACGCCAGGCGCACAACGTGGAGGTGGCCGACCTGGCCCACACCACACACGACCCCCTGCTCGCGCAATTGCGTTACCGCTTGCGCAAACAGCACGGCGCCCCGCGCGCGCCCGGGCAGGCCATGGGCGTGGCCTGCGTTTTCAGCCGTGAGCCGGTGGCCCAGCCAGATGCCTGCGATGCCGCGAGCGACGGCTCCCTCAATTGCCACGGCTACGGCTCCAGCGTCGCGGTGACGGCCACATTTGGCATGTGCGCCGCCGGATGGATGCTCGATCAGCTGGCGAGGCGCGAGAAAAAGATATAATTCAAGGCTTTGCTGCGCGGTCCCTTCTGGGTTCTGCGGCAACCAGGGACGTTAGCTCAGTTGGTAGAGCAGCGGACTTTTAATCCGTTTGTCGTGGGTTCGACCCCCGCACGTCCCACCAAGCCACACAAGGAAAACCCGCTATCAAAAAGATAGCGGGTTTTTTGTTTTTCAGGCTCATGTAGCCACTGTGTAGCCAGCGGTACATGGTTTTTGACTGTTGATTTCCACGTAAATCTGACCCCTCTGGACTGAGTTTTTTCACCCAACTTTGACCCCTTGAGTAACGTCTTCTGCTTGTTTTTTGAGCAGGAGGGGATCAAGGAGTGATCAACGTGGGAACACTGGCAAAGATCCGCAGGATGCACCTGCGCGATGGCCTTCCAATCAAAGAGATCGAGCGGCGCACGGGCCTGGCAAGGAACACCATCAAGGCTTGGTTGCGCAAGGGCGAGATGGTCGAGCCCAAGTACCCCCAGCGGGTGAACCAGACCAAGCTCGACGGCTATACCGAAACGCTGGCGACCTGGCTCAAGGCCGACCTGTACCGCGGCAAACGCGATCGCCGCACCATCAAGGCCTTGTACGAAGGTCTGCTCGAGCAGGGCTACACCGGTGGCTACGGCCGGGTGGCGGCCTTTGCCCGGCGCTGGCGAGCCGAGCAGTCGGGCAAGGTCGGCAAGGGTGCTTTCGTGCCGCTGAAGTTCGCCCTGGGCGACGCGTTCCAGTTCGACTGGAGTACCGAGTACGCCTGGGTGGGCGGGCTGCGCCGGCGTCTGGAGGTGGCCCATACCAAGCTGTGCGGCAGCCGTGCCTTCTGGCTCGTTGCCTATCCGAGCCAGAGCCACGAGATGCTGTTTGATGCCCATGCTCGGGCATTTGCCGCCTTCGGCGGCGTGCCCCAGCGGGGCATCTACGACAACATGAAGACGGCCGTGGACAAGGTTGGCGCCGGCAAGAAACGCACGGTCAACGCGCGCTTTGAAGCCATGACCGGCCACTACCTGTTCGAGCCCGAGTTCTGCAACGTCGCCAGCGGCTGGGAGAAGGGCATCGTCGAGAAGAACGTGCGCGACCGGCGCATCAGCATCTGGCACAAGGCGACCAAGCAGCGCTGGCCCAACATGCAGGCGCTCAATACGTGGCTGGAGGGCGAGTGCCGCGCTGCCTGGGCCGAACTCAACCACCCTGAGTGGCCGACGCTGAAGGTGGCCGACGTGCTGCAGGACGAGCAGCAGCGCCTGATGCCCAACCCCCGGCCGTTTGACGGCTACATCGAGGTGCTGGCGCGTGTCTCCAGCACGGCGCTAGTGCACCTTCAGCGCAACCGCTACAGCGTGCCCACCGAGCACGCCCACGAGGTGGTCAGCCTGCGCCTGTATCCCGAACGCATTGATGTGGTGGCCGAGAACTCCCGCATCGCCAGTCATGTGCGCAGCTTCGAGCGTAGCCAGACCTTCTACGACTGGCGCCACTACGTGAGCCTGATCGAACGCAAGCCCGGAGCCTTGCGCAACGGCGCACCCTTCGAGACCCTGCCCGAGCCACTGAAGAAGCTACAGGCCATCCTGCTGCGCCACGAGGGCGGCGACCGGGTGATGGCCCAGGTGCTGGCGGCCGTGCCGGTGCACGGTCTGGAGCCGGTGCTGGTGGCCGCCGAACTGGCGCTCGAGAGCGGCAAGCCCAGCGGCGAGCACGTGCTCAACGTGCTCGCGCGTCTGAAGGCCGGTAGCCAGGAAGAGGTGGCGGCGGCCAGGACGCCGCTGACCCTGACGGTGGCGCCGCAGGCCAACGTGCAGCGCTACGACCGGCTTCGCTCGGTCGGCGACGATGACGCACTGGGAGCGCGCGCATGAGCCAGGAGATCATCGGCGCCCTCAAGGCCCTGAAGCTGCACGGCATGGCCGCCAACTACCCCGAGGTGGCGGCGCAGGCACGGCACACCGACTTCACTCCTGAAGCCTTCCTGAGTCAGTTGCTGCGGGCCGAACAGGCCGAGCGTTCGGTGCGTTCCATGGCGTACCAGATGGGTGCAGCCCGCTTCCCCGCTCATCGTGACCTGGCCGGCTTCGAGTTCAGTCAGGCCAGTGTGGACGAGGCACTGGTGCGCACGCTGCACGGCGGCGGGTTCATCGAGGCCGCGCACAACGTGGTGCTCATCGGCGGTCCGGGCACCGGCAAGACACACCTGGCCACCGCCATCGGGATCGAGGCGATCCAGCGGCACGGCAAGCGGGTGCGCTTCTTCTCGACCGTGGAGCTGGTCAACGCGCTGGAGCTGGAGAAGAGCCAGGGCAAGGCCGGACAGCTGGCCCACCGGCTGGTCTACATGGACCTGGTGATCCTGGATAAGCTGGGCTACCTGCCGTTCAGCCAGACTGGTGGAGCGCTGCTGTTCCACCTGCTCTCCAAGCTCTACGAGAGAACCAGCGTGCTGATCACCACCAACCTTAGCTTCGGGGAATGGAGTCAGGTATTTGGCGACGCCAAGATGACCACCGCACTGCTCGACCGACTGACCCACCACTGCCACATCGTGGAGACTGGCAACGAGAGCTGGCGGTTCAAGCATTCCAGCGCAGCACCCAAGACCGTTCAGAAAAGGCGGCCCAGGACGGCCCTGCCGGAAGTCATTGAGAAAGGAGAAACGAACGCACCAACAGTAGACTTATCCACAGACGCGTAGCCCGGCTACACCCAAACAGGTGGGGTCAATATTGGATGAAAAACCGGGGTCAGAATTGCGCGGAAATCAACAGCCCCATGAGGGCGATGGCCTTCAGGCTGTTCATTTCCGCCGCTTCGCTGCCATCGGGCAACACGGGCTGCCGAGCCTCATCAAACAGGAAGGCCGGGCGATCCTCAAACGGCAGTTGTTCGAACCACCGCCGCAGGCTGGCCTTGTTGATGACCAATCGATCCTTCTCCAGCAACTCATCGATCGGTGCGCCCTTGAACACCTGACCACGCGAGGTGACGATGCCCAGGTCTTCGTATTCAAGGCGCTCCGCACGCAGGGCTGTGACCAGCGCGGCCCGCTTGGCGCTCATACACTGGGTTTCGAAGTTCAGACTGGAAAGCTCGGCAGGCTCTACACCGCACCATAAGGCAATGGCATCATCTATGCGGATGTGATCGGCTAAGTCCCAGTAGTGCAGGCAGTTGTTCGGATTGGGCATGAAGGTCTTCTTTCGGTGGAATACGGGGCTTGCCAAATTTTGCCAAAGAATCCACACTTACGCCATGAGCACGATGAACATCTCCCTACCCGACACCCTGAAGTCCTTTGTGGACGAACAGGTCAGCCAGCGCGGCTACGGCACCAGCAGCGAGTACGTGCGCGAACTGATCCGCAAGGATCAGGA
>MEDL01000100.1 GCA_001724785.1 Acidovorax sp. SCN 68-22
AGCTCCTGTTCGGCAGCGCCGACGCGCACGCCGCGTTTTCTGCGCGCGTCGCCCCGCAACTGGCGCAGGGCCTGCCGGCGCGGGAGTATTGGTCGGTGGCGCGGCTCGACGGCCGGCGGATCGAGGTCATCCTGTCCGGGCGTGCGGTGCACGTGGAGGGGTACACGCATTCGGCGATCTGGCTCATCGAGGATGTCACCGAGGCGCACCGCACGGAACGCGCCATGCGCGAGACCAACGAGCGCCTGGAGCTGGTGCAGGAAGCGGGCAAGACCAGCGTCTTCGACATCGACCTGCGCAGCGGTCGCTGCGTGTGGCGCCAGAAATTCGAAGGTGCGCCGGGCATCACCGAAGAAGTGTTCGAGGACTGGCGCGCCACCTGGGTCGAGCGCCTGTGGCCGGCCGACCGGGAGGCGGCCCTGGCGCGCATGGACGCCGCCTTGCAGGACGGCGCCACCAGCCTGCACGATGCGTGGCGGCTGCACCGCTTGAAGGGGGGCGCCCGCTGGTACGCCTGTACGGCGCACATTCAGCGCGATGCCGGGGGCGTGGCCGAGCGCATCGTCGGCGTCAACGTGGACATCGACGCTTACAAGAAGCTCGAAGAGCAGGTGGCGGCGCAGGTGCAGTTCCAGCAGGTGCTGATGGACACCATCCCGGTACCCATCTTCTACAAGGACGTGCAGGGCCGCTACCTCGGCTTCAACCGCGCGTACGAACAGGCGTTCGGCATCCGCCGCGCCGAACACCTGGGCAAGACCGTGCACAGCCTGCACTACCTGAGCGCGGAGCAGCACCGCCAGTTCGAAGCCGACGCCGAGCAGGCGCTGCTGTGCCGGGAACCCGTGCACCGCGACATCGCGATGCCGCATGCGGACGGGGAACTGCACCACATGCTGTTCTGGCTGCAGGGGTTTTGCCGTCCGGACGGGACGCCGGGCGGGGTCATTGGCGCGTTCGTGGATGTCAGCGACCGCGAGCGCATGCAGCAGGAACTGCGCCGCGCCAAGGAGGTGGCGGAAGAGGCGACGGCGCTCAAGTCCAACTTCCTGGCCAACATGAGCCACGAGATCCGCACGCCGATGAACGCCATCATCGGCATGTCGCAACTGGCGCTCAAGTCGGGGCTGAATCCGCGCCAGAAGGACTACGTCACCAAGATCGTCCAAGCCGGCCAGCACCTGATGGGCGTGATCAACGACATCCTCGACTTCTCGCGCATCGAGGCCGGAAAGCTGCGCCTGGAAGTGCAGCCCTTCGTGCTCGACCAGGTGCTGGGCAGCGTGGTCGACGTGGTCAGCCAGAAGGCCAGCGCGCAGGGCCTGGAGCTCATCTGCGACGTGGCGCCAGACGTTCCGCCCAACCTGGTGGGCGACGCCCTGCGCATCGGCCAGATCCTCATCAACTACGCCAATAATGCCATCAAGTTCACCGAGCGCGGCGAAGTCGGCATCGTGGTGCGCGTCGAGGACGATCTGGGCGATCGGGTGCGGCTGCGTTTCGAGGTGCGCGACACCGGCATCGGCCTCGCGCCCGAGCAGATCGGCCGCCTGTTCCAGAGCTTCCAGCAGGCCGATACCTCGACCACGCGCCGCTATGGCGGAACGGGGCTGGGCCTGGCCATCAGCAAGAGCCTGGCCGAACTCATGGGCGGCGAGGTGGGCGTGCGCAGCACCTTGGGCGCAGGATCCACCTTCTGGTTCAGCGTGCCCCTGCAGCGCGGGGCTCCGGCCCGCTCCCTGTTGCCCGCGCCGGACCTGCGTGGCCTGCGTGTGCTGGTGGTGGACGACAACGCGCACGCGGCCAGCGTGTTCGCCGAGATGCTCCAGTCCATGAGCTTCGCCGTGGCGCAGGCACAGTCGGGCGCCGAGGCACTCGCCACACTGCAGCAGGCGGCGGCCTCGGGCAGGCCGTTCGACCTGGTCGTGCTCGACTGGCAGATGCCCGGCATGGACGGCCTGGAGCTCGCGCGGCGCATCGGCGAGCTGCACCTGCCGCGCCTGCCCCGGCTGTTGATGGTCACCGGCTTCGGCCGCGAGGACGTGCTGCGCGCGGCGCAGCGCCATGGCATCGAGGAAGTGCTGATCAAGCCGGTGAGCGCCTCGGTCATGTTCGACACGCTCATGTCCGTGCTGGGCGTGGCGGGCAACGAATTGCCGGGCAACGGCTTGCCAGCCGTGTCCGGGCCCGCGGCGGACGCACCCGCGTCCGCCGCGGACCACTGGCCGGGGCTGCGCGGCGCGCGCGTGCTGGTGGTAGAGGACAACGAACTCAACCAGCAGGTGGCGCGCGAAATCCTGGAGGAGGCCGGCGTGGTCGTGGACATGGCGGGCAACGGCGCCGAGGGCCTGGCCATGGCGCGCGCGCAGGCCTACGACCTGGTGCTGATGGACATGCAGATGCCGGTGATGGACGGAATCGAAGCCACGCGGGCCCTGCGCACCGACCCGCGGCTGGCACGCCTGCCGGTGGTGGCGATGACCGCCAACGCCTTGCAATCCGACCGCCAGCGCTGCCTCGACGCCGGCATGAACGACCACCTGGCCAAGCCCATCGTGCCGGAGAACCTGTGGAACACGCTGCAGCGCTGGATCGCGCCGGTGGGCAGCGCCACTGCGCAGGCGCCGGCGACTGCCCACAACGCCGCTGCGCCCGCCGCGCCGGACGACACCGACCTGCCCGACGTGCCTGGCCTGGACCTTGCGCAGGGCCTGCGCAACATGATGGGGCGGCGCGCGCTGCTGGCCGACACCTTGCGGCGCTTTCTCGGTGGGCACGAAGCCGCGCCTGCACGCATCTGCGATGCGCTGGCCCGGGGCGACCACGCGCTCGCGCTGCGCGAGGCCCACACCCTGCGCGGCCTGGCCGGCACGGTGGGCGCCACGCACATCCAGGAGCACGCCGCCCGGCTGGAGGAAGCTCTGCGCAGCGCTGCGCCCGAGCCCGCGCCCGTGCTGGAAGCGCTTGCACAAGCGCTTGCCGCTGGCATGGCGGCGCTGCTGCAGTCGCTGCAGGATTGGCGCGGGGCGCCGCCCGCCAGCGCGCCGCCTGCTCCGGTGCGTGGGGCGGGGACCGGCAGCGCGCGGGACGCGGCGCAGAGCGCCCTGGCTGCGCTGCAGGCTCTGCTGGAGGGGGACGACCCGGCGGCGGGCGCTTTCGTCCACGCGCACACCGAGCCCTTGCGGCAGGCCATGGGGCCTGCGCTGCCGGCGCTCTGCCGGCATATCGAGCAATTCGACTACGAGCGCGCGCTGGACGAGATCGGCCAGCGGCGTGCAGACCTGACACAAGCGCCGAACCGCCCCCAGGGCCGTCGACGCAAAGGGAGTTCGCATGCAACGTGAGCCTGCACTGGACGCGCCCGCCGAGTGGCGCGACCGCCACCTTCCCACCGTGCTGGTGGTGGACGACACGCCCGACAACCTGGCCTTCATGTCCGAGCTGCTGGGCGAGCACTACCGTGTCAAAGTCGCCAGCAGCGGCGCGCGCGCGCTCAAGGCGGCGCTGGCCGAGCCGGTGCCCGACCTGGTGCTGCTCGACATCATGATGCCCGACATGGACGGCTACGAGGTCTGCCGCCAGCTCAAGGCGGGCACCGCGACGCGGGACATTCCGGTCATCTTCCTCACCGCGCGGGCCGACACCGAGGACGAGCGCCGGGGCTTTGCGCTCGGCGCCGTCGACTATGTGACCAAGCCAGTGAGTCCGCCCATCCTGCTGGCGCGCGTGCAGACGCATCTGGCGCTAAAGGCCACGGCCGACTTCTTGCGCGACAAGAGTGCCTACCTGGAACGCGAGGTGGCGCTGCGCACCCTGGAGGTGCAGGCCATCCAGGACGTCACCATGGTGGCGCTCGCTTCCCTGGCCGAGACGCGCGACGCCGAAACCGGCAACCACATCCGGCGTACGCAGCTGTACGTGAAGGCGCTGGCCGAGCGGCTGCGCTCACACCCGCGTTTCGAGGCCATCATGAGCAACCACATGATCGACCTGCTGTACAAGTCGGCGCCGCTGCACGACATCGGCAAGATCGGCGTGTCCGACCTGGTGCTGCTCAAGCCGGGCCGCCTCACCGACGAAGAATTCGAATGCGCCAAGGCGCATGCCGGGCTGGGCAGCAAGGCCATAGAAAGCGCCGAGCGGCGGCTCGGCATGCGCGTGCGGTTTCTGAGCGTGGCCAAGGAGATGGCGCGCAGCCACCACGAGCGCTGGGACGGCGCCGGCTACCCGGATGGCCTGGCGGGGGACGCCATTCCCATGCCCGCGCGCCTGATGGCCGTGGCCGACGTTTACGACGCCGTGTGCAGTGCCCGCGTGTACAAGACCGCCGGCACGCACGAGCAGGCCGGCATCGTCATCGTCAAGGGGCGGGGCACGCAGTTCGACCCGGACGTGGTCGATGCCTTCATCGACATCGCCGGGGAATTCCAGGCGATCGCGCTCAAATATCCGGATTAGCGGCGTCCGTGCCGTCCTCCGGGGCATGCGCGGGCGTGGCATTCGTGCCGTCCGCGTCGTCCTTCCCAAGCTCCTGCGCGGCCTGGCGCACGGCCGCCTTGTCGCCGGCGCCGGCGAATTTGCTGTATTTACCGAGGATCTGCACCAACTGGCCGTAGATGCGCGGCGTGCCGGCCAGGCATTCGCGCTGCTCCATGAAGTCGGCCTCGCCGGTGAAGTTGCCGATCAGGCCGCCGGCCTCGGTCACGAGCAGCGAGCCCGCGGCCACGTCCCAGATCGACAGCCCGGTTTCAAAAAATCCCTCGGTGTAGCCTGCGGCCACGTAGGCCAGGTCGAGCGCCGCCGCGCCCGGCCGGCGCAGGCCGGCAGTGCGCTGCATGACGTCGCCCATCATGTTCAGGTAGGTCTTGAAGTTGTCGCCCGGCCGGAAGGGGAAGCCGGTGGACAGGAGCGACTCCTTGAGGCGTGTGCGCTTGGAGACCCGGATGCGCCGCTCGTTCAGGAAGGCACCGCGCCCCTTGGTGGCCGTGAAGAGGTCGTTGCGCGAAGGGTCGTAGACCACGGCTTGCTCGACCTTGCCGCGTACCGCCAGCGCGATGCTGACGCAGTACACCGGGAAGCCGTGGATGAAGTTGGTCGTACCGTCCAGCGGGTCGATGATCCAGACGTACTCCGAATCCTTTGCGCCGTGCGTGCTGCCCGATTCCTCCGCGATGATGCCGTGCCCCGGGTAGGCGGCCAGCAGGGTTTCGATGATGGCGTGTTCGCTCGCGTGGTCGACCTCGGTGACGAAGTCGTTGATCTGCTTTTGCGAGATGCGCACCGCTTCCACGTCGAGCGCCGCGCGGTTGATGATGGCGCCGGCGGCGCGGGCGGCCTTGACGGCCACGTTGAGCATGGGGTGCAGGTTGGGGGACGACATAGATTTTCGGGGTGGCGCCGGGCCGGGGAGGGCGCGGCGCACCAGGGCAGGAACAGGGGCCGCCGCGGGCCGGCGATGCGGGCAGCGACAATAAGCGCCCGATTTTACGCGCCCGGCCCCCGCGCCGCCCGCCCGCCGCATGACGACCCGTTTCATCCTCATCCAGACCAGCCATGCCGGCAATGTCGGCGCCGCTGCGCGCGCCATGAAAACCATGGGGTTCGACGACCTGGTGCTGGTCGCACCGCGCTGGCCCAACGTGCTGCGGCGCGAGGAAACCATCCAGCGCGCCAGCGGTGCCACCGATGTGCTGGAGAAGGCCCGCATCGTCGCGACGCTCGACGAGGCGCTCGACGGCGTGGACCACCTCTGCGCCACCGCCATGACGCCGCGCGACTTCGGCCCGCCCACGCGCAGCCCGCGTGCGCATTTCGATATGCTATTGAAACGGGAGCTTACAGGGTATACGCAGCAAGCGCTGGAGGCCGAAAACACCAATAATATTGCACCCAAGGAGTGTGCGGCCACGGCGCCGGCCGGCATCGCCTTCCTCTTCGGCTCCGAGCGCTTCGGCATGGCCAACGAGGACGTGTACCGCTGCCACGTCGCGCTCTCCATCCCGACGAACCCGCAGTTCGGCTCGCTCAACCTGGGCGCGGCGGTGCAGCTCATCGCCTACGAGTGGCGCCAGGCGCTGGGTGCGTTCGCGGTGCCCAGCAGCACCGGCGCGGGGCGGCCGGCCGATGCGCGCCAGCTCGCCGGCATGCTGGCGCATTGGCAGGACGCGCTCGCGGCCATCGGCTTTCTCGACCCGGCGGCGCCGAAGAAGCTGATGCCGCGCCTGAACCAGCTGTTCAACCGCGCGCAGCCCACCGAGGAGGAAATCCACATCCTGCGCGGTGTCGCCAAAGCCATGCTGCAACTGGCGCCGCCGCCAAAGCCCTAAACTGATCGCCCGTTTGCCCCGCCAACCTGCCATGTTCTCCCGCCTGCGCTCCGACATCCAATGCATCCTGGAGCGCGACCCCGCCGCGCGCAGCACCTTTGAAGTGCTCACCTGCTATCCCGGCCTGCACGCCCTGTGGCTGCATCGGCGGGCCCACTGGTGCTGGACGCACGACCTCAAGTGGCTGGGCCGCTTCATCTCGCACCTCTCGCGCTGGTTCACCGGCATCGAGATCCACCCCGGCGCCAGGATCGGCGAGCGCGTGTTCTTCGACCACGCCATGGGCGTGGTGGTCGGCGAGACGGCGGAAATCGGCGACGGCTGCACCATCTACCAGGGCGTGACGCTGGGCGGCACCTCGCTCTACAAGGGCACAAAGCGCCACCCCACATTGGGCAAGAACGTGGTGGTGAGCGCCGGCGCCAAGGTGCTGGGCGGCTTCGAGGTGGGCGACGGGGCGAAGATCGGCAGCAACGCCGTGGTCATCAAGCCGGTGCCAGCGGGCGCCACGGCGGTCGGCATCCCGGCGCGCATCATCCCGTCGAAAGCGGGCGAGAGCGCCGACGTGACCGAGCACCCGCCCAAGTTCACCGCCTACGGCATCACCCAGGAAGACGACCCGCTGTCGCAGGCCATGCGCGGGCTGATCGACAACGCCAGCTCGCAGGAGCACCAGATCGCACTGCTCTGGCAGGCGATTGAAAAGCTGTCGGCCAGCCAGCACGCCCAGGGCTGCGTGCCGGGCGATGCGGCGCTGAAGGAGCAGTTTGAAGCGGGCAAGTTCAACGACTTGGTGGGCAAGTAGCTTTTAGAACTTGTCCGTAAGTTCTGTCATCTCAGGGCCATTGGCGACGACCCCCGATTTGCATCCCAGGTTTCTCCAATTTTCGGGAAGAGGAAGACGCTCCGCTGTGGGTGACGTTGCTTTGGGATGCAAGCCCGACAGCCTCCCAGGCAATGGGTCACCCCGTTTTCTGAGCGGGCTGCTCCGTCGCGTCGGCCTCCGCTCCGACGTCGTGCGCGCATACCACGCGGTCGCGCCCTGCCTGCTTGGCGCTGTACAGCGCGGCGTCGGCGGCGCGGATCTGCTGGACAGGGTTGCTGTTGGGCGCGTCGGCCATTCCCACGCTGACCGTGAATGCGGGCAGGCCCGCGCGGCTGCAGGCCGAGGGAAGTTCGGCTCGGCAGCGCTGCAGCAGGGCCGTGGCCGAAGCGAGGTCGATGCCGGGGAGAATCAGCAGGAATTCTTCTCCGCCGTAGCGGCAGAGCATGTCCTCGCGCCGGATGCAGCCGCGCACCACTTCCACCAGGAGCTTGATGGCGCGGTCGCCCACCTCGTGCCCATGGCCGTCGTTGATTTTCTTGAAAAAGTCGATGTCCAGCATGGCCAGCACATACGGCTGGGTGTGCTGGGCCAGGTTGGCCAGGCGGGCTTCGCCGCTGCGCCGGTTGGCGGCGCCGGTCAGGGGGTCGGTGGCGGCTTCGCGCGCAGAGTTGGAGATGGAGCGCACCACAGCCAGCCGTGCACCCACGTGGTGCGCAGCGGTGTTGAGCGACTGCAGCAGCCGGTACAGGCTGGGGTCGCCCGATGGCCCCAGCGCTCGCAGCACGCCAACCCCGGTACCGGCCACGGTGATGGGCGTGCAGGCGGCGGCGCAGTTGCTGGCCATGGGGCCACGCATGCCGCGGCAGGCACTCAAGGTAAGGCTGTCTTCAAACACCGTGCCCATGCCGCGTCGTACGGCGGGGCAGTCGGTGGGGCGATCCACGTAGCAGCGTCCTTCGTCATTGGCCCAGCCTTCGATCAGGTCGAATCGCATGGCCGTGTCCGGCGAATCGGCCAGCAGCATTTGCGCTGGCGCTCCGTCGGTGGCGAGCGTGAGGGCCTGGCGGGCAATGCGCAGAATGGATTCTTCATCTTCCGCCATGTCCAGCGCGGCCGTCAGGCGCACGTTCAGGTCGTGGGTGCGCAGGCGCTCGTGCAGCGTGGCCGATTCGCGCTCCAGGGAGTCGCGCGCTGCCTCTGCCTCGCGCCGCACCGGGAGATACAGAAAAAACCAGATGGGCCCCATTGCGACCAGCAGGAGCAAGCCCGCTTCCAGGGCAACCTGGCCGATCAGGTTCAGTGCTTGCCATTGCGGCATCAGCACCGTGCGCAAGGCCGAATACACCACGGCCACCAGCAGCAGGACGAGCCAGAAGCGAACCTGCGTGTGCGCCAGGAGATTGCGTGGTGGGGTGGGTGCGCTGCTGGCTGCCGCCGCCCCCGGTTGGGAGAAATCGATCTTGGGCATGGATGCCTCCTGGTGCGGGAATGCAGCGCGTCGCGGGGCCCCGCCGGTACCTGCGCGTTGCAAGGCTTGCAAAGCGGCCATTGTGTGGGTCGAGAAACTCAGGTTTTTTGATGCAGATCAGCCGGCGCACGTACGCGGGTCCGGCCAAATCAAAGCATCACGCCGGGAAATGCTGCCGGCGTGCCAGGATGGGCGGCTTGGAAGATTCATTGACCGCCTGGCTTCCAATCGTTTGGAATGGCCTCGGCATGCGACGCAAATGGGGCTTTGGGGTGGCCCTTGTGAGGTCCTTCAGTCCCGCAGCCGGCGCTGCGCCGCCCTGGGGCGGAAGGCCTGGCACAGCGCGGCGCGCGTCTCCAGGTACGGCCCGCCGATGAGGTCGATGCAGTAGGGCACGGCGGCAAAGATGCCCGGCACGCGCAGGCTGCCGTCGGCGCCGCGCGCGCCTTCCAGCGTCTCGGCAATCGCCTTGGGCTGGCCGGGCAGGTTGATGATCAGGCACTGGCTGCGCACCACCGCCACCTGGCGCGAGAGGATGGCCGTGGGCACGAAGGCCAGGCCGATCTGGCGCATTTGCTCGCCAAAGCCCGGCATCTCCTTGTGCGCGATGGCGAGCGTCGCTTCGGGCGTCACGTCGCGCAGCGCCGGGCCGGTGCCGCCGGTGGTCAGCACCAGGCTGCAGCCGGCGTCCACCAGCGCCACCAGCGTGTCGCTGATGGTCTGCTGCTCGTCGGCGATCAGGCGCGGCACG
>MEDL01000101.1 GCA_001724785.1 Acidovorax sp. SCN 68-22
GGCAGCGTGGTCGCCGAGGTGGTGCAGACGATGAAGGGCATCAACGACAGCAGCCGCAAGATCGCCGACATCATCGGCGTCATCGACGGCATTGCCTTCCAGACCAACATCCTGGCGCTCAACGCTGCCGTGGAAGCGGCGCGCGCCGGCGAGCAGGGCCGGGGCTTTGCCGTCGTGGCGAGCGAGGTGCGCAGCCTGGCCGGGCGCAGCGCCGAAGCGGCCAAGGAAATCAAGGCGCTCATCGGCGCCAGTGTCGAGCGTGTCGAGGCCGGTTCCGTGCTGGTCGACCGCGCCGGCACGACCATGGACCAGGTGGTTCAGGCCATCACCCGGCTGAGCGACATCGTCGCCGAAATCAGTGCCGCCAGCACCGAGCAAAGCCAGGGCGTGGCCCAGGTGGGCGAGGCGGTCACGCAGATGGACCAGGCCACGCAGCAGAACGCGGCCCTGGTCGAGCAAAGCGCCGCTGCCGCCGACAGCCTGCGCGCGCAGGCGGCCCAACTGGTGCAGGCGGTCTCCGTGTTCCGGCTGGCCGGCGGCGGGGCGGCGGCGCCGGCGCTGCCGCAAGCAGGGGCGCCGCTGCGCCTGGCTTAGAACTTTTCGACGGGGGCCGCGAACGCCGGCGCCAGCGCGGCAAGCGAATCCAGCCAGGCGTCGGCGTCCACTTCGCGCGCCGGGCGGCCGTGGTTGTAACCGTAGGTCACGAGCAACACCGGGCAACCCGCCGCGCGCGCCGCCTGCGCGTCGTTGGCCGAGTCGCCGATCATCAGCGTGCGGTGGGGCGTGGTGCCCAGCGCGGCGCAGGTGCGCAGGAGCGGCTGGGGATCGGGCTTCTTGCGCTCGAAGGCGTCACCACCGGCGAGCTGCTCGAAATGGTGCGCCAGGCCGGTCGCATCCAGCAGCGCGGCCGCGAAGGCCGTGGGCTTGTTCGTGACGCAGGCCAGCCGCAGCCCGGCGCGTGAAAGCGCCTCCAGCCCTTCGCGCACACCCGGGTACACGCGCGCCCGCTGCCCGTTGACGTCCTGGTAGTGCCGCTGGTAAGCGGGCCAGGCGCGGGCGTAGATTGCTTCCATTTCAATAGCTGAAAGTTCCCGCCCCTGCTGCGCGAAGGCGTAATTCAGCACCGAAACCAGCAAGTGTTCCGAGCCTTTCCCGACCATGCGCGACACCGGCTCCGGGCCGACCGCCGGCAGCGCCAGCTCGGCCAGCATGCGGCCCAGCGCCTCGGTGAAATCGCCCAGGGTGTCCACCAGGGTGCCGTCCAGGTCGAGGATGGCGGCGTCCAGTTCCAGGTTGCGCCCTTGCAGCGCCAGCGTGCCCATGCGGTCTCCTTTGGCAAAGCGGCGAAGTGTACGGACAAGCTCTCAGGCGATGGCACGCGAGGGATTTCGCCCCTGGTCGAATGTCTGCGCCGTCCGACAGACGCCGGCCCGCCCACCTGCCACTCTGGGCCGGTGCTCCGCATTTGGTCGGAGCTTTCTGCCAAAGGACCTCAGATGCCCACCCTCCACACCCTCCGATACGCGCCGCTGGCCGTGCTGCTGCTGGCCGGCGCCGCCCAGGCCGCGCCCGACGGCACGGCGCGCGAGCGCTACCTGCAGGATCGCCAGGCCTGCATGTCCGGCAACACCTGGCAGGCGCGCGACACCTGCCTGCGCGAAGCCGGTGCCGCGCTGCAGGCCGCACGCCGCGGCAACCTCACCAGCAGCGAGGCCGAGCGGCTGGACAACAACGCGCTGCAGCGCTGCGAAGTGTTCAAGAGCGACGAGAGCCACGCCGCCTGCGTGGCCCGCGTGCGCGACGCCGGCAGCGGCTCGGTGCCCGAAGGCGGGTTGCTGCGCGAGAGCACGATCACCACGATCACGCCCGTCCCGCAGTAGCGCGGCCGGGTATCAGGCCAGTTGCCGGCGCATGGCGTCGATGACGGCGCGGTAGTCGCTCTGGCCGAAGATCGCGCTGCCGGCCACGAAGGTGTCGGCCCCGGCGTCCGCCACGCGGCGGATGTTGTCCTGCTTGATGCCGCCGTCCACCTGCAAGCGGATGTCCTTGCCGCTGGCGTCGATGCGCCGGCGCAGTGCTTCGATCTTGCGCAGCGCGGAATCGATGAAGCCCTGGCCGCCGAAGCCCGGATTGACGCTCATGACGAGGATCAGGTCGAGGTCCTCGATCACCCAGTCCAGCACGTCGAGCGGCGCCGCCGGGTTGAACACCAGGCCCGCGCGCACCCCCTTGGAGCGTATGGCCTGGATGCTGCGGTGCACGTGCGCCGTGGCGTCCGGGTGAAAGCTGATGGAATCGGCGCCGGCGTCGGCGAAGGCCGCCGCCAGGGCGTCCACCGGCTCGATCATCAGGTGCACGTCGATCGGCACCGGCGCACCGGCCGCCGTCTTGGCGTGCGGCTTGAGTGCCTGGCAGACCATCGGGCCGAACGTGAGGTTGGGCACGTAGTGGTTGTCCATCACGTCGAAGTGGATCCAGTCGGCGCCGGCGGCGATGACGCTGGTGACTTCTTCCCCCAGGCGGGCGAAGTCGGCCGAGAGGATCGAAGGGGCAATGCGGTAGGTGCGGCTCATGCGGTGGATTGTCGCAGTTACCATGCGCGCCATGCACCAGCCCCCCTTTGACATCGACGTGCAGACGGCCTACGTCGCCGAGCAGTCCGCGCCCGAGCGCGGGCTGCATGCCTTCAGCTACACCATCACCATCACCAATACCGGCAGCGCCCCGGCGCAGCTGATCGCGCGCCACTGGGTGATCCACGACGCACGCGGGCCGCAGGAGGAAGTGCGCGGCCTGGGCGTGGTCGGGCAGCAGCCGCTGCTGCGGCCGGGCGAGCATTTCCAGTACACCAGCGGCTGCCGGCTGCGCAGCGAAACCGGCAGCATGGAAGGCAGCTACCGCTTCGTCACCGAGGCCGGCGAGCCCTTCGACGTGCCCATCGCCCGCTTTGTCCTCGACGCCGGCCAGCACGGCACCCGCGTGCTGCATTGATCGCGGCGATGGACTTCCTCCCCGGCTGGCCCCTGTCGGCCAATACCTTGTTCTTTTTCGGCTTCCTGCTGTTTTGCGGCGCGCTCGGCGGCTACGTCGCACACCGCTGGCGCTGGCTGCCCAGCATCACCGGCTTCATGGTGGTCGGCTTCGTCGCCGGCCCCAACGTGCTCGGCGTGATCAGCGCCACCGGCCTGGCGCAGTCGCGCATCGTCGTGGACGTGGCGCTGGCGCTGATCCTCTACCGCCTGGGCCTGTCCATAGACACCAAGCGCCTGGGGCACGAGCGCCGCGTGGTACTGGTTTCGCTGACCGAAAGCGCGCTGAGTTTTTGCGCGGTGTACTTCGGACTGGGGCTGGTCGGCGTCTCCGGCCTGACGGCGGCGGTGATCGCCACGATTGCGGTTTCCTCCTCGCCGGCGGTGCTGATCCACGTGGCGCACGAGCTGCGCGCCTCGGGCCCGGTCACCGAGCGCGCCATGCTGCTCGTGGCGCTGAACAACGTGCTGGCTTTCGTGGCTTTCGCGGCGGTGCTACCGGCCCTGTACGGGCAAGCCAACGCCCCGTGGACCGTCATGCTCGGCGCGCCGCTGTACCAGGTGCTGGGCTCGGGCGCACTGGGGCTGGCCATGGGCGGGCTGCTGCACCTGGCGGCGCGCAAGACCAAGGCGGCCGGGCAATACCAGCTGGCGCTGGTCATTGGCGCCGTCATGATGACCGTGGGCGCGGCGTTGGTGCTCAAGCTCTCGGCCCTGTTCGCGCCGCTGGTGCTGGGCATGGTGGTGCGCAGCATGGAGCGGGCCAAGCTGATCGCCGGCATCGAGTTCGGCGCCTCGTTCGAGCTGTTCTTCATCGTGCTGTTCGTCTACGCCGGCGCCAACCTGCACGTCACCGAGATCCTGGAGCAATGGCCGGCCGTGCTGGTGTTCGTTGGCGCGCGCGCCGCCGCCAAATGGCTGGGCGTGGGCGGCGCGGGCGTGGCGCTGGGCGCTACCCCGCGCCAGGCCGCGACCACCGGCCTGCTGCTGCTGCCCATGGCCGGGTTGGCGATCGGCCTGGTGAACACCACACTCTCCCTGTTCCCCGAGCAGGGCGCCCTGGTGGGCGCGGTGGTTCTGGCCGCCGTGGCGCTGCTGGAAACCGTGGGGCCGCCGATTGCAGCGCGGGCGCTGCGCTGGTCGGGCGACCAACTCGACGAGCAGGACGTCACCCCGGTGCCACCGCCCGCCGACACCGCTGCGGCCGATGCCCCGGCGCCCAGCGCCGCGGCGGTCGATACTGCGGCGGCTGGCACCGTGCCCACCCAGACGTCCACCGGCCCGGCCGCCTGAGCGCGCAGCCTGCCTACACGGCGCCGCGTCGGGCGCCTTGTATATTCGTCGGGCTTCCAGAGCGCCTATGGAAAACAGGTTTGCGGCCCCGCCGGCAGACCGAAGGAACCATGACATGAACGACATCCTGAGCTTCTGGGGCCAATGGCTGCGCCCCTCGGCAGGCCTGCCCACCGTGCAGTGGTCGCTGCTGCTGGCGGTCGCGGCGATCGCCGGCCATCTGCTCCAACGCCACGTCGGCCTGCCCAAGGTCGTGGGCTACACCGTGGTCGGCACACTGGCCGGCCTGGCGGGCTTCAGCGGCTCCCCCTGGCCGCTCCAGGGCACCAGCCTGTTCCTGCTGGAACTCGGCCTGGCGGTGGTGCTGTTCGAGGCCGGCGGCCGCATCCCGCTGCGCTGGTTCCGCCACAACCCCATGGTGCTGGTGCAGAGCGTGGCCGAATCGGCGCTGACCTATTTCGCGGTGTACTGGACGCTGGTCTGGCTCGATCTGCCCACCCAGGTCGCCAGCCCGCTGGCCCTGGTGGCGCTGGCCGCCTCGCCCTCGGTGCTGACGCGCGTGGTGGCCGACACGCGCGCGGCCGGGCCGGTGACCGAGCGCGCCATCGTCCTGGCGACCCTGTCGACGCTGTACGCCCTGACGCTCGGCAGCGCCAGCGCCGAGGTGCTGGGCCGCCCCGCCGTCACGCTGACCGACACGCTGTCCCCGGTGCTGGTGGTGCTGGGGGTGTCCATCGTCGTGGCCGCCGTGCTGGCACTGACCCTGCGCACGGCCCTGCGCTTCATGAGCCCGACGAGCGAGAACACCTCGCTGCTGCTGCTCACCCTGGTGGCGGCGGCCACCGCCGTCGCGGCGCACCTGGGCGGTTCCGCGCCGCTCGCGGCGCTGCTTGGCGCCATCCTGCTCAAGCAGCTCAATCCCCGCCCCTGGGCCTGGCCGCGCCACCTGGGCAATGCCTCGGCGCTGCTCACCATGCTGATGTTCGTGCTGGTTTCGACCGTCGCCGCCCAGGCGGACTGGAGCGGGCGCGTGGCCGGCCTGGTGCTGGCGCTCATTGCCGCACGCCTGGTGGCCAAGATGCTGGGCGTGGCACTGGGCAATGTGGGCAGTGGCGCCAGCTGGCAGCAGGCGCTGTGGGTGGCCAGCGCCATGACGCCGATGTCGTCGATCGCGTTGCTGATCGCCTCGCAGTTCGTGCGCGCCTCGCCCGAGATCGGCCCGATGATCGCCGCCATCGCGCTGCCGGCCATCCTGCTCATGGAAGTGGCGGGGGCGGTGATCTGCACCCTGGCCATCTACCGTGCGGGCGAGAGTTCCAAACCCTGGGCGCTGACGACGCGCGTGAGCACCGGAGACCAGCATGAGTCTTGAAGCCTTCAACCAGTCCGAGCCACTCACGCTGGGCGTGGAGCTGGAGCTGCAGCTCGTCAACACGCACGACTACGACCTGGCCCCCTACGCCGAGGACATGCTGCGCCTGATGCGCAAGACCCCGCTGCCCGGCAGCGTGGTGCCGGAGATGACCAACAGCATGATCGAAATCTCGACCGGCGTATGCCACTCGTCGAGCGAGGTGCTGGGCCAGCTCAGCCAGATCCGCGACGCGCTGGTGAAAAGCGCGGACAAGCTCAACATCGCCGTCGTCGGCGGCGGCACGCACCCGTTCCAGCAGTGGCACGAGCGGCGCATCTACGACAAGCCGCGCTTCCAGGAGCTCTCGCAGCTCTACGGCTACCTCTCCAAACAGTTCACCATCTTCGGCCAGCACGTGCACATCGGCTGCCCGAACGCCGACGCGGCCCTGCTCATGCTGCACCGCATGAGCCGCTACATCCCGCACTTCATCGCGCTGTCGGCGTCCAGCCCCTACGTGCAGGGGCAGGACACGGCCTTCGACTCGGCGCGGCTCAACTCGGTGTTCGCCTTCCCGCTCTCGGGCCGCGCCCCCATGGCCCTGGCCTGGACGGATTTCGAGCAGTATTTCGACAAGATGACGCGCACCGGCGTGGTCAAGAGCATGAAGGACTTCTATTGGGACATCCGCCCCAAGCCCGAGTTCGGCACCATCGAGATCCGCGTCTTCGACACGCCGCTGACCATTGAGCGCGCCGCCGCGCTCGCCGGCTATGTGCAGTCGCTCGGCGCCTGGTTCCTGGCCGACCAGCCCTTCATGCCCACGGAGGACGACTACCTCGTCTACACCTACAACCGTTTCCAGGCCTGCCGCTTCGGCATGGACGCGGTCTACGTGGACCCGGCCACCGGCGACCACATGCCGCTGCGCGAGCACATCATGCGCACCATCGACCAGATCGCCGGGCATGCCGCCGCCCACGGCGCCTCGGGCGCGCTGCACCTGCTGCGCAGCGAGGCGGCCGCCGGCCAGAACGACGCCCGCTGGCTGCGCGAGCGCCAGCGCGAAGAGCAACTGCTGGCCGAGGTCAGCCGCCAGGCCGCGCAGCGCTTCCGGGGCGCGCCACTCTAGGCCATTCGATGGGCGAATTCGACCTGATCGCACGCCACTTCACCCGCCCGGTGCGGCGCGCGGCGCTGGGCGTGGGCGACGACTGCGCGCTGCTCGCGCCGCGCCCCGGCATGCAGCTCGCGGTGACGTCCGACATGCTGCTCGAAGGGCGGCATTTCTTCCCCGACGTGGACCCGGAGGCGCTCGGCCACAAAGCGCTGGCGGTGAACCTCTCGGACCTCGCCGCCTGCGGCGCCGAGCCGCTCGCCTTCACGCTGGCGCTGGCCCTGCCCGAGGCCGACGACGCCTGGCTGGCGGCGTTTGCCCGCGGCCTCCTGGCCCTGGCGGAGCAGCATGGCTGCGAACTGGTCGGCGGCGACACCACGCGCGGCCCGCTCGCCATCTGCATCACGGCGTTCGGCGAAGTGCCGGCCGGCCAGGCACTGTTGCGCAGCAGCGCGCAGGTGGGCGACGACCTCTATGTCAGTGGCACGCTGGGCGATGCGCGCCTGGCACTCGAAGCCCTGCAGGGGCGCATCGCCCTGCCAGAGGCGCTGCTGGCCCGCGCCCGCCAGCGCCTGGAGCGCCCCAACCCGCGCGTCGCCCTGGGCCTGCGCCTGCGCGGCCTGGCCAGCAGCGCCATCGACCTGAGCGACGGCCTGGCGGGCGACCTGGGTCACGTGCTGCGTGCCTCCGGGGTGGGGGCACACCTCGTGGCGGAAAGAATTCTCGAATTGATAGCTATAAAGCCTTATCTATCAAGCGCTGACGGCCAATTTGAGCCCGATTTTTTGCTGCAACGCGCTGTCTCCGGCGGCGACGACTACGAGCTCGCCTTCACCGCCCCGCCGGCCGCCCGCGCCGCCGTGACCGAAGCGGCGCGGCAGGCGGCCACACCGGTCGCGCGCATCGGCCAGATCGAGGCGGCACCGGGCCTGCGCGTGGTGGATGCCGCGGGTCGCGCGCTGCGCCAGGCCTTCCCCTCGTTCGACCACTTCGCCTGAGCCGGCACAGACTGCCACCACGCCGTCACCATGAGCCGCGCCGCCCGCCTGCTGCAACTGCTCGAAGCCCTGCGCAGGCACCGGCGCCCGGTAAGCGCGACCACCCTGGCCGCCGAGTTGCACGTGAGCCCACGCACCCTGTACCGCGACGTGGCGACGCTGCGCGAGCAGGGCGCCCAGATCGACGGCGCGGCCGGCATGGGCTATGTGCTGCAGCCCGGTTTCACGCTGCCGCCGCTGATGTTTGGCGAGGACGAGATCGAGGCCCTGGTGCTGGGCGTGCGCTGGGTCGCGCTGCAAGCCGACCCCACGCTGGCCCAGGCCGCGCGCCAGGCGCTGGAACGCATCCGCGCGACCTTGCCGGCGCCTTTGCGCCTGACCGTGGACACCAGTGGTCTGCTGGTTCCGCCGGGGCGCCCGGTTGCGCCCGAACCCTGGCTGCCCGCGCTGCGCCGGGCCATCCGGACCGAGCAGTCGGTGCACATCGACTACCGCGATACGCACGAGACCGTCAGCCAGCGCACCGTGTGGCCCTTTGCCATGGCCTTCTTTCAAGAGTCCCGCATGCTCGCAGCGTGGTGCGAACTGCGCCAGGACTTCCGCCACTTTCGCGCCGACCGTGTGGTGGCGCTGACCGAAACCGGTCTGCGCTACCCGGCGCGGCGCCACACGCTCATGCGGCGCTGGCGCGACCAGATGGGCTTTGCGCTCAGGCCGGACTGAACAGGGCGCCGCCCACCATGGCCCCACACCGCTGCTGACAGTTTCTGACACGGCGGCAGCCTACGCTGGCGCCTTCGTTCAACTCCCAAGGAAAAGCGCCATGGCCCATCCCTTTACCCTCTACACCCACCCCATGTCGCGCGGCCGTGTGGCGCGCTGGATGCTCGAAGAATGCGGCGTCCCCTACGAGACGGTGCTGCTCGACTACGGCACGACGATGAAGGCGCCGGCCTACCTGGAGATCAACCCCATGGGCAAGGTGCCCGCACTGCGGCATGGCGACACCGTGGTGACCGAAGTCGCGGCCATCTGCGCCTACCTGGCCGACCAGTTTCCGCAGAAGCAATTGGCGCCGGACCCGGCCAGCCCCGCGCGCGGCGCCTACTACCGCTGGCTGTTCTTCGCCGGCGGCCCGATGGAAGCGGCGACCACCGCCAAGGCCATGGGCCTGCTGGCTCCGACGGACAAGGCAGCTCAGGCGGGGTACGGCCGCTACGAGGACGTGATGGACACGCTGGAGGCGGCGGTCTCACGAGGGCCGTACCTGTGCGCGGCGCACTTCACCGCGGCCGATCTGTTCATGGCAGCGTTCCTGGGCTGGGGCATGCAGTTCGGCAGCATCGAGAAGCGCCCGGCGTTCGCCCGCTACGCCGAGCCCCATCTGCAGCGCCCCGCCTATCGGCGTGCGGCAGAGATCGACGACGCGCTGATGGCGCAGGCGCAGAAGCCCTGAGCCCCGCAAACGCA
>MEDL01000102.1 GCA_001724785.1 Acidovorax sp. SCN 68-22
CTGTTCCAGCGTGGCATGCAACTTCTCATCGACGGTGCGGCGCATTTCTTCGAGCTTGGCGGTGTTGTCCGCCTGGATGGCGGCCAGCCGCTCGTTCAGTGCGGTGCGCAACTGCTCGGAGTTTTGCTGCGAGCCCTGCACCATGCCCTGCAGCTGCTGGGCCACGGTGTCCTGCAGCGCGGTGAACTGCTTGTGGATCTGGCTGCCGTTGCCTTCCAGCTGGTCCTTCAGCGCGGTAGACATGATGCGCAGCTGGCTGGCCGTGTCGTTCTTCAGCGAGTCGAGCGTGAGCTGCATCGCGCTGCCCAGGGCCTCGAAACGTTCCTGCACCTGTGCCCCCAGGGCGGCGGAGCTGTGCGCCAGGGCTTCGCGCGCGGTTTGCGTCTCGGCCGACAGGCGCTTCAAGGTGTCGGTCAGCTCGGCGCGGAAAACGGCCAAGGTCTCGGTCATTTCCTTGCGGTTCTGCGCCGCATCGCTCTGCGCCTGGGTGAACTGTGCCATCTGCGCCTTGCCGGCCTCGTCCAGGCGGCCCAGCAAGGCCTGCTGCAGGCCGCTGAAACGCCCGCCCATGGAGGCGTCGAAGCCCGTGAGGCGTTGCTCCAGCTTGGCCTCGAACGCGCCCAGGGCCGTGAGCAGCTCCTGGCGGCCGCTGCGCGCCTCGTGCACCGTCTTGTCGAGCTTTTCGTCCAGCGTGCGGCGCGCGCCCTCGAAGCCCTGGGCGGTGGTTTCTGTGAACGCGCGCAATTGCTGCTCGATGCGCTCGCTCGCCGCCTCGCTGCGCGCGCTGGCCTGCATCAGCGACTGCAGGCCGTGCTCCAGCAAGGCCATCCGGGCCTGCAGGTCGGGCGGTGTTTCAAAGCGCGGTTTGCGCAGCAGCGCGATGACTTGCAGCAGCAGCACGATGGCGATGCCGGCTGCGAGAAGGTAAAACGCCAGGTCGTTCATGCAATCGGTCCTCGGAGCGCTGTCAAAAATGGAGGGCGTGCCACGCGCCTACGGCGCATGCAACGTGCGGGGCCAGGCCAGCGGCCACCGTGCAAGGGCCGCCCCGCCGCACGGGTGGCGTCCCCCTGCCCGCATTGCGCAGCAATGCGAGAGCGGGGGGAAGGCCCGCAGGGTCTCAGGGGGGTGTCTCATATCCCACCACGCGCAGCACATCGGAACCATAGGCTTCGAGCTTCTTCGCCCCCATGCCGCTGATGCCCTGCAGGTCGTCCAGCGTGGCCGGATGGCGCTCGGCAATGGCCGCCAGGGTAGCGTCGTGGAAGATCACATAGGCCGGCAGGTTGTGCTCGCGCGCCACCTCGGCGCGCCAGGCCTTGAGGTTGATGAAGCGCACCTGCGCCTCCTGGCCCAGGTTGGCGGCGGCCGCAGGCGGCGCGGCGGCGCGGCGCGCCTTCTTGGGTGCGGCGTGGGCTGTGGCCTCGCGCAGCAGCACGGTCTGCTCGCCGCGCAGCACGGGGCGTGAGCCGTCGGTGAGGGTCAGCGTGTCGAAGCTGTGGCCGTTCTCCATGCTGACCTTGTGCAGGCCCACGGCGCCCGTGGCCAGCAGTTGGCGCAGCACGCCGCGCAGCTGTGGCTCGGTGTACTCCTTGCCCAGGCCGAAGGTGGAGAGCTTGTCGTGACCGAACTGCTGCACCTTCTCGGTGTCCTTGCCGCGCACGATGTCCATGATGTGGCCGGTACCGAAGGTCAGGCCACTCGCCTCGTGCACGCGGTAAATGGTGGAGAGCAGCTTGCGCGCCGCATCCGTGCCGTCCCACACTGGGGGCGGATTGAGGCAGTTGTCGCAATTTCCGCAGGGCTGTGAACTTTCTCCAAAGTAGGCCAGCAGGCGCACGCGCCGGCAATCGGTGGCCTCGGCCAGGCCCAGCAGGGCGTCGAGTTTGCCGCGCATGACGGCCTTAAACTCTTCGGCGGCCGGGCTCTCGTCGATCATGCGGCGCTGGTTCACCACGTCCTGCAGGCCGTAGGCCATCCAGGCGTCGGCGGGCAGGCCGTCGCGGCCCGCGCGGCCGGTCTCCTGGTAGTAGCCCTCGATGTTCTTGGGCATGTCCACATGGGCGACGAAGCGCACATCGGGCTTGTCGATGCCCATGCCAAACGCGATGGTGGCCACCATCACGATGCCTTCCTCGCGCAGGAAGCGGTCCTGGTGGCGCTGGCGCACCTCGGGCGCCAGGCCCGCGTGGTAGGGCAGGGCGTTGAGGCCGGCCTCGCACAGCGTATCGGCCAGTTCCTCCACGCGCTTGCGCGACTGGCAATAGACCACGCCCGCGTCCTCGGGGTGCTCGCGCTCGATGAAGCGCAGCAGTTGCGTGGTCGCGTCCTTCTTTTCCTCGATGCGGTAGCGGATGTTGGGCCGGTCGAAGCTGCTGACGAAGTGCTCTGCCTCCTGCAACTGCAGGCGCTCGACGATGTCGGCGCGCGTGAGGCTGTCCGCCGTGGCCGTGAGCGCGATGCGCGGCACGCTGGCATAGCGCTCGTGCAGCACGGTGAGCTGGCGGTATTCGGGGCGGAAGTCGTGCCCCCATTGGCTCACGCAGTGCGCCTCGTCGATGGCGAACAGCGACAGCTGGCCGCGCTGGTACAGGCCGTCGAGCAGATCGAGAAAGCGCTCGGTCGTCACGCGCTCGGGCGCGGCGTAGAGCAGGGTGATCTCGCCGCGCGCCAGGCGCCGCTCCACATCCAGCGCCTGCTGCCAGTCCAGCGTGGAATTGAGGAACGCCGCCTCCACGCCCGCCTCGTGCAGCGCGCCCACCTGGTCGTGCATCAGCGCGATGAGCGGCGAGACCACGATGGCCACGCCCTGGCCCGCCTGCTGGCGAGCTATGGCCGGCACCTGGTAGCACAGGCTCTTGCCGCCGCCCGTGGGCATGAGCACCAGCGCGTCGCCGCCCGCCACCACATGCGCCACGATGGCCTCCTGCGGGCCACGGAAGCGCTCGTAGCCGAAGACGTCTTTCAGGATGGAATGCGCGGGGGACAAAGGAATGCTCTTACTTCAATAGCTGTCAGCGCTTGCTGCATAAGCGCTAGAGGCCTATTTGACTCAAAAAATCCGGCCCATGCCATGCGGCCGTCTGCCTGATTATCCGCAGGCGGCCGCGCCATCCTCTCCCGATACAAACCGAAATAAACCGAAACCGCGCCGAGACGACGCGCGGGCGCCGTGCTCGCACCATCGGGGCTCCATACACCCACGCGCAAAGGACCACGCCATGCAACCCTGGATCAAGAAAACCCTGTTCGCCCTGCTCGGCGCCTCGCTGCTGGCCGGCAGCCTGTCGGCCTGCTCCAGCGGCCACGGCTGGCGCCATGGCGAGATGGACGGTCAGCGCATGACGGAGATGCGCGGCAAGGCGCTCGAGCGCGTTGGCAGCAAGCTGGCGCTCGATGCGGCGCAGAAGCAGAAGCTCGAACAGCTCGCCGACACCTTGCAGGCGCAGCGCAAGGCCTTCTTGGGCGATGCGGCGAGGCCACGCGAAGCCCTGCAGGCGCTGGTCGCGGGTGCCACGTTCGACCGCGCGGGCGCGCAGGCGCTGGTGGAGGCCAAGGTGCGCGCCGTGCAGGCCGGCAGTCCCGAGGTGATTGCCGCGATGGGCGACTTCTACGACAGCCTGCGGCCCGAGCAGCAGAACCAGGTGCGCGAGATGATGGCCAAGCGCCGCGGCTGGATGGGCCGGCGGGGGTGACGCCATGGCGCACGCGCTCCGCAGCCTGCGCGGCCTGACGCAAGGCCTGCGCGAATTCGGCCCCTCCTTGTTCCACGGCGTGCCGCAGCCGCACGAGGAGTTGCTCGCTCTCGTCTGGGGCCCCCGCTTTGACCGGGTGCACGCGCTCGGCCTGGCGGCGCATCGGCCCGAACAAGCGGCGCGCACCCTGCCCGCGCTGCTGTCGGCGGCCGACTCCTTCGACACGCTGGAGGCCGGCAGCCAGCAGCGCCTGCGCCGCCTCATCCTGCGCCACCACCGGCTGGCGAGCGCGGCACCGCAGCGGTTCTGAGCCCCCGGCATCCATCGACGCGTTCCCGGGGGAGAATCCGCGCACCATGCACCGCATCCTGCTCATCGACGACGACGAACAGCTGGGCGCGCCGCTGGCGAGCTACTTCCAGCGCTTCGAGCTGGACTTGGTGCAGGCGCTGCGCCCGAGCACCGGCCTGGCACTGCTCGCGGACGGCGGGTTCGACGCGGCCATCCTGGACGTGATGCTGCCGGAGATGGACGGCTTCGCGCTGTGCCGCAGCATCCGCGCGACCTCCAGCCTGCCCATCGTCATGCTCACCGCGCGCGGCGAGGTGATGGACCGCGTCGTCGGCCTGGAGCTGGGCGCCGACGACTACCTGCCCAAGCCCTTCGAGCCGCGCGAACTGGTGGCGCGCCTGCAGACGGTGCTGCGCCGTGCAAAGGCGGCCCCGCAACCGGACACGGCCAACTTCCTGGAGTTCGACGGCCTGCGCATCGACGCCGCGCGGCGCAGCGTGTCCTGCCTCGGGCGTACGGTGGAGCTCACCGGCACCGAGTTCGATCTGCTGCACCTGCTTGCGCGCCAGGCCGGGCAGGTCCTCAGCCGCGACGACATCCTCAACCAGCTGCGCGGCCACGATGCCGAGCTGTACACGCGCGCGGTGGACATCATCGTCAGCCGCCTGCGCAAGAAGCTCGAACCCCTCGACGCCATCAAGACCTTGCGCAACGCCGGCTACACCCTGGCCTTGCGCCGCGTGGGGGCATGAGCCACGCCGACCGGCACGCCCGCGCCAGCCGCCCGGCCTGGCACCGGCGCGCGCGCCAGGCGGTGCGCCGCTCGCTGCGCGTGCGCCTGGTGCTGGTGTTCCTGGTGCTGGCCCTCGGCCTCGCGGTGACCTTCATCGCCGGTGTGCAGCAAAGCGTCGCCGTGGCCTGGCGCGAGGCCGCGCGGCCGCTGTTGATCGACTACGTGGACCATCTGGCCCGGGAAGTGGGCAGCCCGCCCAGCGTGGCGCGGGCCCAGGCCATCACGGCGCGGCTGCCGATCGCCTTGCGCATCTCGGGGCCCGCGGTGAACTGGGCGTCCGAGCCCGACGGGCCGGGCCCGGGTGGGTCGGTGGGCACAGACACCGGCCGGCCCGGCTGGGGCCAGGAGCCCGGCTGGCGCCGTGCGGACGGACACGAGCGCCTGTTGGTGCGCACCACGGCGGACGGGCACCGGCTGGAATTCGGCCTCAGCGCGCAGACCTGGCAGCAGCGCCCACGCATCGCCTGGGCCACGCTGGGCGCGCTGCTGCTGCTGACCGCACTGGCCTGGCTGTACGTGCGCCACCTGCTGCGCCCGCTGGACGACATCCGCGCCGGGGCGCAGCGTTTCGGCGCCGGGCGCTTCGACGTACCGATACCGGTGCGCCGCGCCGGCCGACCGGACGAGCTCGGGCAACTGGCCGCCACCATCAACACCATGGGCGGCGACATCCACCAGATGCTCGAAGCCAAGCGCGCGCTGCTGCTCGCCATGAGCCACGAACTGCGCAGCCCCCTGACGCGCGCGCGCCTGAACGCCGAACTGCTGCCCGAGGGCGGCGACGGCCAGGCCCCGCGCCAGGCGCTGCTGCGCGACCTGGGCGAAATGGCACGCCTGATTGCCGACCTGCTGGAGAGCGAACGCCTTGCCGGCCGCCACGCCGCCCTGCAGCGCGAACCGGTGGACCTGGCCGAACTGGCGCGCGAAGTGGTGGCCGAGCTCGCCCCCCGCCACGCCGGTGCCGCCGGCGTTCGCATCTCCACGCCGGCCGACCTGCCCCCCCTCCTGCTGGACCGCGCGCGCATGCGCCTGCTGCTGCGCAACCTGCTCGACAACGCCCTGCGCCACAGCGAGCCCGGCGCGCCCGCCCCCGAGCTGCACCTGCGCGCGGCGGGTGGGCAGCTGGAGCTGGAGGTGCGCGACCACGGCCCTGGCGTGGCGGCCGAACACCTGGCGCAGCTTGCCCAGCCGTTCTACCGCCCGGACAGCGCACGCCAGCGCAGCACCGGCGGCGTGGGCCTGGGTCTGTACCTGTGCCGCCTGGTGGCCGAAGCGCACGGCGGCCGGCTCGAATTGGGCAACGCTGCGCCGGGGTTGGCGGTGCGGGTGGTGTTGCCGATGACCGCCGCATAAGCCGGGGGTTGACCCGCGTGGCACAATTCGGTTAACTTGTATATACAAGTACATCGCACCATGACCGCCCCCGCCCATCCCCGCACCGCGAGCAAACCCCGCCGTCCCGCCCCGGTGGCTACCCCGGCCCTTGCCCTGTACCAGCAGGTCAAGGATTTCATCGTCCGCCGCATCCAGGAGGGCGCCTGGCGCGCCGGGGACAAATTGCCGTCGGAAAACGACCTGGTGAACCAGTTTGGCGTCTCGCGCATGACGGTGAACCGGGCGCTGCGCGAACTGGTCGAGCAGGGCCGCATCGTGCGCGTGGCGGGCGTGGGCAGCTTTGTCGCCGAAGACAAGCCACAGTCCACCCTCTTGCAGATTGCCAATCTGGCGAGCGAGATCCGCCAGCGCGGCCACGACTACCGCTGCGACGTGCTCTCGGTGGAGCGCATCTCGGCGCCGCTGGAAGTGGCCACCGCGCTGGACCTGCGCACGGGCGAATCCGCCTTCCACACGCTCTGCGTGCACCGCGAGGACGGCCTGCCCGTGCAGCTGGAAGACCGCTACGTGAACCCGCGCCAGGTGCCCGATTTCGGCCAGCAGGATTTCTCTCGCCAGCAGCCTTCGGAGTTTCTGGTGCGCAACGTCCCGTTCGACCAGATCGAGCACGTGGTGGACGCCGTGCTGCCCACGGCCGAGCAGGCGGCGCTCCTGGAAATGAACGTGGGCGAACCCTGCCTGCTGCTCACGCGGCGCACCTGGTCGCGCGGCGTGCCCATCACGCTGGTGCGCTGCCTGCACCCGGCGTCGCGCTACCGCCTGGGCAGCCGATTCCGCGCCGACGGCAACCCGGTGATTGTGTAAGGGCGTCCCCGTCTGCACGAACGCTCGCGCCTACTTGTCTATACAGGATGAAACTTATGAACATGACCGCTTCTTCTGCGCTGACCCTGCATCCCGGCAAGGTCACGCTGGCCGATCTGCGCCGTATCCATGCCGGCCCGCTGACGCTGGCCCTGGATTCGGCAGCGCGCGCGGGCATGCAGGCATCGCAGGCCACGGTGCAGCGCATCGTCGATGAAGACCAGGTGGTCTATGGCATCAACACGGGCTTTGGCAAGCTGGCCAGCACCAAGATTGCCCACGAGCGCCTGGCCGAACTGCAGCGCAACCTGGTGCTGTCGCACAGCGTGGGCACGGGCGACCCGCTGCCCGACGACGTGGTGCGCCTCATCCTGGCGACCAAGGCCATCAGCCTGGCGCGCGGCCATTCGGGCGTGCGGCCCGAGCTGGTGGACGCGCTGCTGGCGCTGGCCAACGCCAACGTGCTGCCGGTGATTCCGGCCAAGGGATCGGTGGGCGCCTCGGGTGATCTGGCGCCGCTGGCGCACCTGGCCTGTGTGCTGATCGGCGAAGGGCAGGCCAAGGTGGATGGCAAGGTGGTGCCCGGTGCCGAGGCCATGCGTTCCATCGGCCTGCAGCCCTTCGTGCTCGGGCCCAAGGAAGGGCTGGCGCTGCTCAATGGCACGCAGGTGTCCACCGCACTCGCGCTGGCGGGGTTGTTCGGCGCCGAGAGCGTGTTCGCCGCCGCACTGGTCGCGGGCTGCCTGTCGCTCGAAGCCATCAAGGGCTCGGTCAAGCCCTTTGACGCGCGCATCCACGAAGCGCGCGGCCAGGCCGGGCAGATCGCCGTGGCCGCCGCCGTGCGCGCGCTGCTCGATGGCAGCGCCATCGACCCTTCGCACCCGAACTGCGGCCGTGTGCAGGACCCGTACTCCATCCGCTGCGTGCCGCAGGTGATGGGCGCGTGCCTGGACAACCTGCACCACGCCGCGCGCGTGCTGACCATCGAGGCCAATGCGGCGTCGGACAACCCGCTCGTTTTTGCTGCACTGGATGGCACCTCCGGCGCGGGCGACGTGATCTCCGGCGGCAACTTCCACGCCGAGCCCGTGGCGTTTGTGGCCGACATCATTGCGCTGGCCGTGGCCGAAATCGGGGCCATCTCCGAGCGCCGCCTGTCGCTGCTGCTCGACCCGGGCCTCTCCGGCCTGCCCGCGTTCCTGATCCGCGACAGCGGCGTGAACTCCGGCTTCATGATCGCCCAGGTCACCGCCGCCGCGCTGGCGGCCGAGAACCAGTGCCTGGCCAACCCCAGCAGCGTGACCAGCCTGCCCACATCGGCCAACCAGGAAGACCATGTCTCCATGGCCACCTACGGCGCGCGCCGCCTGGGCGACATGGTGCGCAACGCCGCCGTGATGGTCGGCATCGAGGCCATGGCCGCTGCGCAGGGCATGGAGTTCGACCGAAGGCCTGTCGCCCCCACGCTCGGCACTGGCGTGTCCTCGCTGCCCCCCGAGGGGGCGCAGCCAGCCTTGGGGCGGCCCGGCGGCTGGCTGGAATCCTCCCCCCTCATCGAAGCGCAATTCGCCGCCATCCGCGCGCGCGTGGCCTACCTGGAGCAGGACCGCTACCTCGCGCCCGACATCGACGCCATGCGCGCATGGGCCCAGGAGTCGGTCTGGCCCGCGCCGCTGCTGCAGTGCCTGCCCAGCTGGGCCTGATTTCCCTACCCATGCCACCCGATTCCCAGGAGCCCCCCATGAACGCCAACGACGCCATCCTGTCCGCCGCCGTCCCCACCGACCCCCGCCACGACCCGACGCGCGTGATCCGCGCCCCGCGCGGCACCCAGATCACCTGCAAGAACTGGCTGATCGAGGCGGCCTACCGCATGGTCCAGAACAACCTTGACCCCGAGGTGGCCGAACGCCCGCAAGACCTGGTGGTGTATGGCGGCATCGGCCGCGCCGCGCGCAACTGGGAGTGCTACGACCAGATCCTCGCCTCGCTCAAGGACCTGAACGACGACGAGTCGCTGCTCATTCAGTCCGGCAAGCCCGTGGGTGTGTTCAAGACCCACGCCAACGCGCCGCGCGTGCTGCTGGCCAACTCCAACCTGGTGCCCAGGTGGGCCAACTGGGAGCACTTCAGCGAGCTGGACCAGAAGGGCCTGTTCATGTACGGCCAGATGACGGCGGGCAGCTGGATCTACATCGGCACCCAGGGCATCGTGCAAGGCACCTACGAGACCTTTGCCGAGGCAGGCCGCCAGCACTACGGTGGCTCG
>MEDL01000103.1 GCA_001724785.1 Acidovorax sp. SCN 68-22
AGCTGGCTGCGGCCTTCGCGCGCCACGGCAATCATGCGCGCCCGGTCCTTGTGGTGCGGGTACATGCGGTCGGCCAGGGCGATGTTGTGCGCGCGGAAGCGCTCCAACAGCGCGTCGGCCTCGGCCGGCGGCAGGCCCATGTGGCCCAGCACGCTGCGCGCGCTGAGCAGGCTGGACTCGAACACTTCGCGCTGCACTTCGGTCACGCCGAGGTCGCGCAGCTCGTTCCAGTGCGCCAGGTCGCGCGCCCGGGCGACGATGGCCAGGTGCGGGAAATGCTGGCGCGCCAGCGCCGCGATCTTGAGCGAAGGGCCCTGCTCGTCCACCGCCAGCACCAGCACGCGCGCCTGGGCCGCGCCCGCCATGCGCAGCAGGTCGAGCCGCGTGGCGTCGCCGTAGAACACGCGGTAGCCAAAGGTGCGCGCCACTTCGAGGATGTCCACGCTGTAGTCCAGCACCGTCGCCGGGATGCCCTGCGCCAGCAGGACGCGCGCAACGATCTGGCCGTAGCGGCCGAAGCCGCAGATCAGCACCGGCGCCGACTGCGGCTCGGAGATTTCTTCCTCCGCGCTCGGGCGCAGCGTGCTGGCGTAGCGCGGCAGCACCCAGCGGTCGAGCAGCACCAGCAGCAGCGGCGTGCACAACATGGACAGCGCCACCACGCCGATCAGCAGCGACCCGGTTTCGGCCGGCATGGCGCCCGAGCCGGCGGCGGCCTGGAACACGACGAAGGCGAACTCGCCGCCCTGCGCCAGCAGCAGCGTGAACACCGGGCGCTCGGGCGCGGGGATGGCCACCGCGCGCGCCAGGGTGTAGATCACCGCGCACTTGACCAGCACGAAGCCGCCCAGCAGCGCCGCCACCAGCAGCGGCGCGCGCAGCATGGCGCCGAAGTCGATGCTCATGCCGACGGCGATGAAGAACAGGCCCAGCAACAGGCCCTTGAAGGGTTCGATGTCGGTTTCCAGCTCGCGCCGGAACTCGCTCTCGGCAAGCAGCACCCCGGCCAGGAAGGCGCCGAGCGCCATCGACAGGCCGATCAGCACCATCAGGTAGGCGATGGCGACCACCAGCAGCAGCGCCGCGGCGGTGAAGATCTCCGGCGTGCGGCTGCGCGCGATCCAGCGCAGCAGCGGGCGCAGCAGCAAACGCCCGCCGAGCACGATGGCGACGATGACCGCCGCCACCTTGGCCACCTCCAGCGCCATGCTGGCCGTGCTGCCGCCCGGGGCGCCGGACGCGCCGAGCAGGCCGGCCAGCGCCAGGATGGGGATGGCGGCGATGTCCTGGAACAGCAGGATGGAGAACGCCGATTCGCCGCTCGTGGTGCGCAGCAGGTGGCGCTCGGCCAGCGTCTGCAGCGCGATGGCGGTGGACGACAGCGCCAGCCCCAGCCCGCCGAGCAGCGCCCAGCGCCAGGGCAGGCCGGCGGCCAGGCCGAGCGCACACAGCGCCAGCGCGCAGCCCAGCACCTGGGCGCTGCCCAGGCCGAAGATCGGGCGGCGCAGGCTCCACAGGCGCGTAGGCTGCAGTTCCAGGCCGACGAGGAAGAGCATCAGCACCACGCCGAATTCGGCGAAGTGCAGGATGTCCTGCACGTTGCTCACCAGCGCGAAGCCCCAGGGACCGATGGCGATGCCGGCCGCCAGGTAGCCAATGATGGCGCCCAGCCCGAGCGCGCGCGCGATCGGCACCGTCAGCACGGCAGCGCTGAGGTAGAGGAAGGCATAGTTCAGCCAGACGGGGGCGTGGGGCATGGGCGGGAGCGCCAATTCTGGCATCCGGGCGGCCCGCGCGCGCAGGCCGACGCCAACACGTTCTAAGATGCGAGCCCCGTTTCCCCGAGCGCGCCGCCGTTTCCCCATGGACTTGCATACCTGGATCGCCTTTGTCGCCGCCACCGGCGTGATTGCCCTCTCGCCCGGCTCGGGCGCGGTGCTCTCGATGAGCCACGGGCTCTCGCACGGCGTGCGCAAGACGACGGCCACCATCCTGGGCCTGCAACTGGGGCTGCTGCTCCTGCTGCTGGTCGCCGGCGCGGGCGTGGGCTCGCTGCTGCTCGCGTCGGAGGTCGCCTTCGGCGTCGTCAAGGTCGCGGGTGCCTGCTACTTGATCTACGTCGGCTGGAGCCAGTGGCGCGCCGGCACCGGCGACGCCCTCGCGGGCCTGCCCGCCGAGCCCGCGGGGCGCTGGCAGCGGCGCTTCGCCACCGGCTTTCTGACCAACGCCACCAACCCCAAGGGCATCGTCTTCATGGTGGCGGTGCTGCCGCAATTTCTGACCGACGCGCGCCCGCTGTGGCAGCAGCTGCTCGTGATGGCGGCCACCTCGGTGGTTATCGACCTCACGGTGATGCACGGCTACGCGCTGGGCGCGAGCAGCCTGCGCCGCTGGATGCAGAGCCCGCGCGCGCGGCGCAACCAGAACCGCGTGTTCGGTGGCGTGCTCATGGCGGTGGGCGCCGGCCTGTTCTTCGTGCGCCGTGGCGGCCAGCACGCTTGATGAATTTGATAGCTGTCATCCCTTACCAGTAAAGCGCTGGAAGCCAATTTCTCTCATATTTTGAGGACTTTGCCATGCCCGTGATCGTGGTTGCCAACCCCAAGGGAGGCGTCGGCAAATCGACGCTTGCCACCAACATTGCCGGTTATTACGCCAGCCAGGGCCACCCGGTGCTGCTCGGCGACGCCGACCGCCAGCGCTCGGCCCAGCTGTGGCTGGGCCTGCGCCCGCCCGAGGCGCGGCCCATTGGCACCTGGGACATGGGCGCGGACGTCATGGCGCGCCCGCCGCGCGGCAGCAGCCACGTCGTCATCGACACGCCGGCGGGCCTGGCGGGCTGGCGCCTCTCGGACGTGCTCAAGCTGGCCGACCGCATCGTCGTGCCGCTGCAGCCGAGCGTCTTCGACATCTTCGCCACGCGCGAATTCCTCGACCAGCTGGCCGCGCACCGCGCCAGCGCGCAGACCCCCGTGGGCATCGTCGGCATGCGCGTGGACCCGCGCACGCGCGCTGCCGAGCAATTGCAGCACTTCGTCGACGAACTCGGCCTGCCGGTGCTGGGCCACCTGCGCGCGACGCAGAACTACCTGCACCTGGCGGCGCACGGGCTGACGCTGTTCGACGTCGCGCCCGGGCGCGTGGCGCGCGACCTGGAGCAGTGGCAGGGCATTTGCGCATGGCTGGACGCAGCGTGACGCCGGCGCCGTGTCGCCCCTTCGACACGCCCGGCGTCCGGCCGGCGCTACATTGCCGCCATGAAAACCTTTCACTCGTACGCCCAGGTGGCGGCCTGCGCCGGCCAGGAGGTCTGCGTCACCGACTGGATCACCATCACGCAGGAGCAGGTGAACCTGTTCGCGCAGGCGACCGGGGACCACCAGTGGATCCACGTGGACCCCGAGCGCGCGCGCCAGGGGCCGTTCGGCGCGCCGATCGCGCACGGCTTCCTCACGCTGTCGCTGCTGCCGCGCTTCTTCGAGGCGGGCCTGGCCATCGAGGGCGCGCGCATGGGCATCAACTACGGCCTCAACCGGGTGCGTTTCACGGCGCCCGTGCCGGTGGGCAGCCGGCTGCGCGCGCGCCTGGTGCTGCAATCGACCGAGGCGCTCGCACCGGACGGCCTGCAAATGACCTGGCTGGTGACGGTCGAGCGCGAGGGCAGCGACAAGCCCGCCTGCGTGGCCGAGTCGCTCACGCGCAGCTACGGCGCGCCGGCCTGAACGGCCGCAGGCCCTGAGCCATGGACCGTCTGCAGGCCATGGCGGTGTTCGCGCGCGTCGTCGACGAAGGGGGCTTCGCCGCCGCCGCACGCGCACTGGAGCTCTCGCCGCCGGTGGTGACACGGGTAGTGGCCGAGCTGGAGCAGCACCTCAACACGCGGCTGCTCAACCGCACCACGCGCAAGCTCGCCCTGACCGATGCGGGCAGCGCCTACCTGCAGCGCGTGCGCGCCATCCTCCAGGAGGTGGACGACGCCGAAGCGCAGGCCGCCGCCAGCACGCGCGAATTGCAGGGCACTGTGCGGGTGCTGGCCTCGCCCGCCTTGGCGACCTATTTCCTCGCACCGCTGGTGGGGCACTGGCGCGAGCGCCACCCGCGCCTGCTGCTCGACATCGCGACCGACCACGCAGTGGCGGGGCGCGTGGATGCGTTCGACGTGACCCTGATGGTGGTGCCCGAGGGCTTTGATGGCAACCTCGTGGCGCGCAAGCTCTTCGAGGGCGATGCCATCGTCGTTGCCGCCCCCGCCTACCTGCAGCGGCGCGGCGCGCCGCGCGTGCCCGAGGACCTGGAGCGCCACGACTTCCTGCGCGATACCGGCGGCGCCGCGCGCAATGGTGCGCGCAAGCTTTGCCTGTGCCCCGCCTCGGGCCAGGGCGCGGACTGCGAAGTCGTGCCGCGCGTGGTGTTGCAATCGACCAGCACCGATGTGCTGCTGCGCGCGGCGCTCGATGGTGCGGGGGTCGCCGCCATGCCGCGCCTGTTGGCCGAGCGCTTCCTGGCAAGCGGCACCCTGGTGCACCTGCTGCCCGAATGGAATCTGTCGCGCTTTGCCATCTACGCCGCACTGCCGACGCAGCGCATGCTGCCTGCGCGCACCCGCGCCTTTCTGGATTTCGTCAGCGGGCAGGTGGGGCAGGCGCTGGCCGCGCAGAGGGGGACCGTGCTGTAGCACGCACAGCCCCGCAACGGTGCAGGATCACGCGGTCTGCAGCGCGTCGGCCGGCGCGGGCGCCTGTACGCGGCCGAAACTGTTTTGTCGCCAAGCCTCGAACACCGTCACGGCGACAGCGTTCGACAGGTTGAGGCTGCGCTGGCCTTCGCGCATGGGCAGGCGCAACTGCTGGGCAGGGGCGAAGGTCTCGCGCAGTTCGGCCGGCAGCCCGCGCGTTTCCGCGCCGAACACCAGCCAGTCGCCGGGCTGGAAGCAGGTGTCGTGTACCTCGGCCGTGGCGTGCGTGGTGAGCGCGAACATGCGCTCGGGCGGCGGCTGCATGGCGCGCAGGAACATGGTCCAGCCTGGGTGGCGCTGGACTTGCGCGAACTCGTGGTAGTCCAGCCCTGCCCGGCGCAGCTGCCGGTCTTCCATGGAGAAGCCGAGCGGCTCGATCAGGTGCAGCGTGCAACCCGTGTTGGCCGCCAGTCGGATCACGTTGCCGGTGTTCGGCGGGATCTCCGGCTCGACGAGAACGATATGGAACATGGCGCCATTCTGCGGTAACTCCGCTGTATCGGACGGTGCGTGAAAGTAAAAGAGCGTATCGCGCAGAATCTGGCATCAGGGCGCTTCGGCCCGCGCAAGCACCAGCGCGGCGACCCGCGCCGCGCCGGCGTCGCGCAGCACCTGCGCGGCGGTGTGCAAGGTGGCGCCCGTGGTCATGACATCGTCCACCAGCAGCACGCTCTTGCCGTGCAGCGTGTGTCGGCGCAAAGGCTCGACCGCGAAGGCCGCGCGCAGGTTGGCCAGGCGTTCGGCGCGGCCCAGTGCGTGCTGGTCCGGCGTCGCGCGCACGCGCAGCAGCAGGTCGGTGCGCAGGCGCGCCGGAGCCAGGGCCTTGGCCAGGCACTGGGCCTGGTTGAAGCCGCGCTCGCCCAGACGCCCGGCGGCCAAGGGGATGGGCAGCAGCCAATCGGCAGCCGCCAGCGTCTCCTGCGCCAGCGGCGCGTGGCGCAGCAGGTCCGCCAGCGGCGGCGCCCAGCCCGGGTCGCCGTGAAACTTGAATTCGGAGAGCAGCCCGGCCCATGGGTAGGCGTAGTCCACCGCCGCCACGCAGGCGTCGAGTGGCGGCGGGTGGAGCAGGCAGCTTCCGCATTGCGTGGCCCCGCCGGGCAGCGGCAGCGCGCAGCGGTTGCAGCGTGCGCGTGGCTGCCCGAAGCGCGCCAGGCAGGTGGCGCACAGTCGTGTGGCCGGCCACGCGGCGCAGACGGCGCACTGGCTGGGCACGTGCGCCTGCACAAACGCCAGAGCGCGCCAGGGTTTTGCGAAGAAGCGTTGCAGCACGATGGTGTCCAATATAGCCAGCGCGCGGCGCGCCGTGGCCCGCCGGTGGGCGCGGCGGCTCCAAGTGCGCTCTCATCTATGGCCTCGGAACTCCCACCCACCATCGACCCGGTTGCCGCAACCCGCTGGCGCGCGCGCGCGCCGGCCCTTTCCCCGTGGCTGCACGAAGAAGTGGCGCGCCGCATGGAGCAGCGCCTCGACTGGCTGCGCCGGGGGCCGCTGAGCTGGTGCCACTGGGACCCGGTGCGCGGCGGCATCGAGGCGCACGCGCTCCTGCGCCAGCGTTACCCCGATGCGCGCTGCACCGTGCATGAGACCGCGCCCCACCTGCAGGCGCGCGCTCGCGAAGCGCTCGCCCCGGCCTGGTGGCGCGGCGGCGGGCGCTGGGGGCGCTCGGCGGTGGTGTTCGGCCCGCCCGAGCCGGGCTCCATGCAGATGCTGTGGGCCAACATGGCGCTGCACGGCGCTGCCGACCCGCGCGCCCTGATCAACGCCTGGCAGCAGGCCTTGGAGATCGACGGCCATGTGATGTTTTCCTGTTTCGGCCCCGACACCTTGCGCGAACTGCGCGCGCTGTACGAAGAAGCGGGCTGGCCCGCCCCGAGCCACGCCTTTACCGACATGCACGATTGGGGCGACATGCTGATCGAGGCCGGTTTCGCCGAGCCGGTGATGGACATGGAGCGCATCACCCTCACTTTTGCGAGCGCCGAGCGCCTGCTCCAGGAACTGCGCGAACTGGGTACCAACCTGCACCCCGCGCGCTACCCGGCGCTGCGCGGCAAGCGCTGGCGCGCAGCGCTGCTGCAGAAGCTCACCGAGGGCCTGGCCTCGCCCCAGGACGGCCAGTTGGCGCTCAGTTTCGAGATCGTCTACGGCCATGCCTTCAAGGCCGCGCCCCGCGTGCCGTTTTCCGTGCACAGGACGGTTCCCCTCGACACCATGCGCTCCATGTTGCGTAGCAAGAAGTGATGCTGTAAGCCTCTCGCGCGGGGTGTGTCTTGATATAGAGCAAAGAAGAAATCGGACAGCGGGGTTTTCCCTTGCTTGTCTGATCTGGAGCAAGCGCGCGCTACAATCCTTGCCGATGGGGACACCCATGGGAGTGCCTGAAGGCACGCCCGATGCGGCGGGCGACCCTGTCCGGCCGCAGGGGTCGGATGTGTAGTTGACAAAGCGTGACCCGCGTGGGGAGCCGTCTCGCACCGCCAGTATGCGCGGCGGGCGGAACGGGGCAACGAAGGCTTAGAAGCAAGTGAGAACTATGAAGCGCATTTCCAATAAGTGGGCCCACGCCCTGTTGCTGGCAAGCACTTGGGCGGCAGGCGCGGCCCACGCCGTAGGCGATCTGCCCGGCGGCCCGGCGGTACGCCAGCTCAATCTCCATCCACCCGTCACACGCATCGCGCAGGAGCAGATCAATCTGCACTGGATGATGATGGCCATCTGCACGGTGATCTTCATCGGGGTGTTCTCGGTGATGTTCTATTCCATCTGGAAGCACCGCAAGTCGCAAGGCGCGAAGGCGGCGAATTTCCATGAGTCGGTCGTCGTGGAAGTCGCGTGGACGGTGGTGCCGTTCCTGATCATCATCGGCATGGCGCTGCCCGCCACCAAGGTGCTGGTCGCGCAGAAGGACACGACCAACGCCGACCTGACCATCAAGACCACTGGCTACCAGTGGAAATGGGGCTACGACTACATCAAGGGCGAGGGCGAAGGCCTGGGCTTCATCTCCACGCTGGACAGCTCGCACCGCGCGATGTCCAACAGCGGCGACGTCTCGCAGGCGCCGGACGACTACCTGCTGCGTGTGGACAACCCGCTGGTCGTTCCCGTGGGCAAGAAGATCCGCATCATCACCACCGCCAACGACGTGATCCATTCCTTCATGGTGCCCGCGTTCGGCATCAAGCAGGACGCCATTCCGGGCTTCGTGCGCGACACCTGGTTCCGCGCCGACCAGGTCGGTGATTTCTATGGCCAGTGCGCCGAGCTCTGCGGCAAGGAGCACGCCTACATGCCGATCCACGTCAAGGTGGTTTCGGCGGCCGATTACACCGCCTGGGTGGGCGGCGAAATGAAGAAGATGGCCGCCAAGCAGGACGACCCGAACAAGGTCTGGGCGCTCGAGGACATCCTGAAGCGCGGCGAGAAGGTGTATGCGGCCAACTGCGCCGCCTGCCACCAGGCCAATGGCAAGGGCGCCGGCCCCGTCAAACCGCTGGACGGCTCGGCCATAGTGCGCGACGCCAACCATGCACTGCAGATCCAGGTGGTGCTCCATGGCGCAGCCAATGGCGCGATGCCGGCGTGGAAGCAGCTCAGCGACACCGATCTGGCGGCGGTGGTCACCTACACCAAGAACGCATGGTCCAACAAGACCGGACAGCTCGTGCAGCCGGCCGAAATCGTCGCCCAGCGCAGCAAATAGGCCGTGTCCGCACAGAGTTTTGAGGAATCCACCATGAGCGCAGTTCTCGATCACACCGGGCATGCCGCCGGCCATGCAGCCCACAGCCACGACCACCACCACGGCCCGAGCGGTTGGCGACGCTGGTTGTTTGCCACCAACCACAAGGACATCGGCACCCTCTACCTGCTGTTCTCGTTCACCATGCTGATGGTGGGCGGCATCCTGGCGCTGATGATCCGCGCCGAACTGTTCCAGCCGGGGCTGCAGTTGGTCAATCCCGAGTTGTTCAACCAGCTCACCACCATGCACGGCCTGATCATGGTGTTCGGCGCCATCATGCCGGCCTTCGTGGGCTTCGCGAACTGGATGGTGCCGCTGCAAATCGGCGCCTCAGACATGGCGTTCGCGCGCATGAACAACTTCAGCTTCTGGCTGCTGATTCCCGCGGCCATCATGCTGGTGGCCGGGTTCTTCATGCCCGGCGGTGCGCCGGCGGCCGGCTGGACCCTGTACGCTCCGCTGTCGCTGCAGATGGGCATGTCCATGGATTCGAGCATCTTCGCGCTGCACATCATGGGCGCCTCGTCCATCATGGGCGCGATCAACGTGATCGTCACCATCCTGAACATGCGTGCGCCCGGCATGACGCTGATGAAGATGCCCATGTTCTGCTGGACCTGGCTCATCACGGCCTACCTGCTGATCGCCGTGATGCCCGTGTTCGCCGGCGCCATCACCATGACGCTGACCGACCGCCACTTCGGCACCAGCTTCTTCAACCCCGCCGGCGGCGGCGACCCGGTGATGTACCAGCACATCTTCTGG
>MEDL01000104.1 GCA_001724785.1 Acidovorax sp. SCN 68-22
CAAATGGATGGCACTTTGCTCAGTTTGGCCGATCGCTACGAGGACCAGGGACGCCGAACCATGGATCGGATGCTCGCCACCATGGAGCCCATCATCATCATCTTGCTGGGCGCTTTGGTCGCCTTCATCATCGTGGCCATCTTGGGCGGTGTGCTTTCCATCAACGACACCATTTGAACCGACTACAGGAAATTCAATGTCTATCTTTTCTCTGCCCCGAACGGTGGCGCGTCGTCCGCGGGGCTTTACGCTGATCGAATTGCTGGTGGTGCTGGTGATCCTTACCTTGCTCGCGGGGCTGGTAGGGCCGCGCGTCCTGGATCAGCTGGGTGGCGCAAAGGCCAAGACGGCCCGGATCCAGATCTCTGAAATTGAGCAGAGCATTGATTTGTTCAAGCTCGACGTGGGCCGTTACCCGACCGACGCCGAGGGGCTGCGCGCATTGGTCGAACGGCCCAGTACCGCGCCGGGCTGGACGGGCCCGTATCTGAAGAAGGGCTTGCCCGCCGATCCTTGGGGCGCCGCGTACCTCTACAAGAACCCTGGCCGCAATGGCGGACCGGACGTGTTCTCCCTCGGCGCCGATGGCAAACCGGGCGGAGAAAGCGACAACGCGGACATCTTCAACTAGGCCTGCCGGCACGGTGTGACGGGTCCCGGGGAGTGCACGCGATGAATCGCCGGCGGCGGCCATCGGGTTTTACCTTGCTCGAGTTGCTGGTGGTCCTGGTATTGGCCGGAATTTCCGTGGCCGTGGTGGGCGGAGGTGCGCAGGCTTTCATGGAGCGCGCGCGCTACCACCAAACCGTACGGGATGTGGCCAGCCGCCTGGGCCAGGCGCGTGCGCTGTGTGTGCAGCAAGGCAGGCACGTCACGGTCGCCTACGATCCGCAGGCGCGGCAATTGCTGGTGCAGGAGCAGCCGCCGCTGCCTATTCCACCCAATCTGGACGTGAAATGGCAGCCCTTGCCACCAGGGCCGCGGGCTTCCGGGGGCCCGGGCGAACCCGTGTTCGTGTTCAACCCCGACGGCGGCGCGCGCGGCGGGCAATTTGCCGTGTTGCGTGGCGGCCAGGGCGTGGGCTTTCGCGTCAGTTGGCTGTTGGGTACGGTCGAGCAAGTCGCCGTGGACGCCAGCCTATGATTGGGCGGTGGCTTAACCGTCGCCATCGGTCGGCCATGGGTCGGCGCGACGCGCATCGACGTGGGTTTGCGCTCTTGGAGGCGCTGGTTGCCATGGCCATTGCCTCCATCGCCCTGGCCACGTTGTACCGCAGCGTGGGCCAGGGGTCGAAAAACGTGGTTGAGGTGGAGGCGCGGGTCGAGGCGGCCCTGCTGGCGAAGTCGGTGTTGGCCGAGGCGACCTTTGCCGAAGATCTCGCGCGCCTGGCTGAGGGCCGGTCGGGCCCATGGCGCTGGGTCGTGAGCACGGCGCCGGAACAGGTGCAGGTATTGCAGGAGAGTTCGCTTCCGGCGGGGCCGGCTCTTTCGGCGGCCCGCGTGACGGTAGAAGTGTTCCGTGGAGAGGGCAGTACGCCCGTTTCCACCTGGACCACCTGGAAGCCATGGCGGTCGGCACCATGAGCCGACGCGTAGTGCGCGCGCAGTCGGGCTTTACCCTGCTGGAACTGCTGATTGCACTGGCCATCACGGCGGCGGTCGTTACCCTGATGTTTGCTGGTTTTGCGCTGATCGGCAGATCGGAGGACCGCAACCAGCGCCTCATGGACCGCTCGGAGCACATGCTCGTCGTCACCCAATGGTTGGGGCGCAAATTCGATGGTTTGCGGATGCTCGGGCGCAGCGACGGTGCGAACGCGGTCATCTTTTTCAGTGGCAACGCCGCAGGGGCGCTGTGGGTGGCGCCCTTGCCCGAGCGGGGCGACGGCGGAGGGTTGTATGTATTTCGTGCGAGTCCTTTGCGCCGCGAGGACGGCCGTACCGACCTGGTGATTGAAGCCATGCCGTACGACGGGGGCGCGATGCAGCTCGATTGGGGCGGTGCACTTCGTGAGACGCTCCTGCCCGCGGTACAGACCTTGCAGTGGTATTACCAGGATGGCCGCACCTCGGAGTGGGTCCGCAACTGGGATTCGGCGCGCAGGGAGTTCCCCTCACGCATCAAGCTGGAGATCGGGGATGAGCGTGGCGATTGGCCTCCCCTGGTGTTTGCGCTTGCGAGGGCGCGGTGATGGGTCGGCGCAAGGCGCAGGCAGGTGCCGCCCTCGTGTTGGTGCTCTGGCTGGTGGCCGCACTTTCGCTCGTGGTGCTGGCCAGTGCCCATGGCATTCGGCAGCAAACGCAGAACGTCGGCCTGGGGCTGGCGCGCATGCGTGCGGAAGCGGTGCTGGACGCTGCCATCGCGCTGGCCGCCCAGCGGTTGACGGCCGACAAGCGCCTTGCTGCCCAATACCGGGTGGAGTATTTGGTACTGGGCACGCACCGGGTGCGGCTGGAAATCACCCCCTCTGGCGGGCTCGTGGACGTCAATGTGGCCAGTGATGCCTTGCTGGAGGCCCTGTTGCGTGGCGCCGGCGGGGTGTCGCCCGGGGAGGCTGCGACGCTTGTTTCCCGGATCCACGATTACATCGATCCGGACGACGTCCCGGGAGGCGTCGGTGGCGCAGAGGCGGCCCAGTACCGTGCGGCTGGCTGGCCGGCTTTGCCGCGAAATTCGGCGCTGGAAGACCTGTCGGAACTGCAATCCGTGCTGGGAATGACATCGGCGCTGTATGAGACAATCGCGCCCTATTTGGGCATCAACGGGCAGCAGGGAATAGAGATCGCTTCAGCGCCTGCTTCGCTCATAGATGCACTCACAGGCCGGCAGGGTCTGGGCGCTCAAGTGCGCGCCTCCCCCTTGGAAATGCAGGCCGGCCAATTGCTCTCGGCGGCGCCATTCTTCATTGCCACTCCCTCGGCGATGGGACAGACCGTGAGAGTTCGGGCCGCCATGCAAGCGGAGGATGGGCGTGGGTGGGAGCGGCAGGCATGGCTGGATTTGAGCGCTCGGCCGGATACCTTGACACCTTGGACAACCCTCTCACTCGAACCGACGCGGCGCGGACGAGAACAGGAATTCACGCGATGACAGCTTGGAGGCAGTACATTGTCCGCGCGCAGATGGCGATGGACGGGCTTGCGTGGGGCCTGGGAGCAATCCGCAGCACGCTGGTGGAGCGTGGCCTGTGGCCGGCGCGCGAGCTTGCGGTCGTGGCTGCGGATGGCAGGCCGGCCTGGGTGCGCGGCGCACAGGTGCGCAGTCGCAGCAGCCAAGGAAAGCCCGCTGGGCTGGTGGTGCCCGAAGCAAATTGCCTGGCTGGTGAGTTGCGCTTGCCCGAAATGCGCCGAGGCGACCTGGAGGCCGCCGTGCAGGAGGCGTTGTGGCGCTTGTCTCCGGTCCCCCCAGACCAGATCGCCTATGCGTGGGACGCTGCTCCCGACGCGCAATCGGGCTGGCTGGTTTCCTGGCTCATGTGCCGACGCAGCGCTGTGGAAGATTTGCTGGCGCACCACGGCATGGCCGCAGACGCGCCGGTGTACCTTGGCAAATCCGGCCGGGTGTTGTCGGTGCGTGGCCGTTCATGGAACAAGCAGCAAGCGCAGCAGCGGCGCGTAGATGGCTGGGCAAGCGCAGGGCTGGTCCTGGTGCTTGCCATGTTGGTCGCGCCGGCGCTCATGCCGCTGGCGCTCAAGCACCGTGCAGTTGCTCAGGCATTGCAGCATGTCCAGGGGCTTGAGGAACAGGCCGCGCCGCTGCGTCAGAAGCTCGATGAGCTGCGCAGCCAGGCGCTGATCGGCGACGAGCTGGCAAAAAGCATCAGCGCGGATCCGCCCCTGGCCAGCCTGGTGGAGCGTCTGTCTGCGGCATTGCCGGACGATGCCTGGCTGGACCGCATAGAGGTCAATGGAGGCGAGGTGCGGGTATCGGGATTGACGGCCAACGCCAACGAACTGCTTGCACAGCTCGGCCGGCAACCTGGGTTGGCGGACGCGCGGGCCACGGGTGCCAATGTGCGCGACACGGCACTGAACAAGGAGCGTTTCACCTTTGAAATGCGCTGGCGCGCCGAGGGGGTGCAGCCATGATGGGCAACCGATGGGTGCGCCTAACCTGGAGCGCGCTCGGGATCCTGGCGCTGTGCGTGCTGATTGCGGGTGCGCTTGTGTACCGCTCGCTCTGGACGCGCTACGAGGGTGCGCTCGCCCAACTCGAGGCCCGCAGCGAACGCCTGGAGGGAATCGTCAACGCCGGAGCGCAGATCGAGATGCTCTTGGAGAAGGCGCGTTCGAACGTCTCTCCTTGGCTGCATCCCGCTGGTGAAAACGCCCCCAACGACGTCCAGCAGAAGCTGCGCGAACTGGTGGTCGGCTCTGGCAGCACCCTGGTTTCCTCGCAGGTGGCGCTGGAACCCGGCGCCGACGGGCACATGGCGCGCGTGCGCCTGACCGCCACAGTGACCGGCGACTGGCCCAAGCTGCTGCGTTTCATGGAGGCGCTGCAAACGCGGCTGCCGCCCTTCTGGGTGCAGTCGGCCACCGTACTTCGCGAAGGCGCCGCCAACGGCCCGGGCCCGCAGAGCGCGCGCCTTGCCTTGCAGCTGGAAGCCCCTGTGGCGCCGCAGAAAGGACAGCCATGACCAGACCATGGCAGGTACTGCCCGTGCTTGCGGTGGCAGCTGTCGCCGCGAGTGCCTGGTGGTGGCACGCTGCAAAAGATGCCTGGCGCGCACCCGAGCCCCGCCGTCCCGAGTTGCCGCAAGTGGTGGATATTGCGGCACGACCGGTTGTTCAAACCCGTCAGGCCATGGAGCGGCCGGTCCTGTGGGTATCGCGGCGACCCAGTGGCACGGCCGATGTGAAAGGTGGCTTGGCCCAGGAACTGATGGATTCCCGGCTCACGGCGGTGTTCACGTCGGGGCCGCACCAGCTCGCCGTGCTGCAGCGCAAGGACGGCAGCAGCCTGAAGCTGGGCGCGGACTCCAAGCCGTGGCGCATCGAGTCGTTTGACGGGCGCAAGGCGGTCTTCGTATCTACCGATCAGCAACGTGTGGAACGGTTCTTGGAGTACGTTCCAGCCCCACAGCCCAAGTCGGCTTTGCCTCCAGGCATGCCAGTCCGGCCAGCGGCGCAATGAGCCGCGCACACCCATTCGGAGTTTTGTTCATGACATTTCGGCTTTCCGCTCTCTTCCTTGCGTTGCTCGCCGCCGGTTGCGCCAGCGCGCCGCCCCAGCCGCCGGATTCGCTCTCTGCCCAGTTCGCGAGCGCCAAGGCTGCGGTGACGACCAGCAATATCGTGACGGAGCAGACGCCCGTGGAAGTATTGCCTTCCCCAGCAGCCACGGCGCCGGCCGATGCAGCGCCCAAGGCTCCGGCGAAGCCCGAGAGTGCATCCCGCGTATTCCCGGGGAACGACCAGTTGTTCAAGCGCGATATCGGACCCCAGGTCGATCCCGTTCTTGCGAGAGGCGAGAAGGTTTCCCTGAACTTCGAGAACGCCACCGTAGGCAACTTGGCCACGGCCTTGCTCGGGGACCTCCTCAAACTCAACTACACGGTAGACGCAGGCGCCGAAACGGTGGTCAGCTTGCGCACCAGCCAGCCCTTGCCGCGCAGCCAGGTGCTGGACGTGCTGGATGCGGTGCTGTTGCCGCACGATCTGGCCATCGTGCGCGACAACGCGGGCGTGTACCACGTGACCAAGCGAACCATCACCGTCGGGGCCCGCCCGGTTGTCGGCGCAGCGCGGTTCAAGGACTTGGCGGGCGCTGGCACGGTCATCGTCCCGCTCAACTACATCGGCGCTGGGGAAATGGCCAAGATCCTGGGGCCCATCGCGCCACGTGAAGCCATTGTCTATGTCGATACGCTGCGCAATCTGCTGGTGTTGCAGGGCAGCAAGGCACAGCTGGGCGGCTGGCTGGAAATGGTCGAGGCTTTTGACGTCGACTTCCTCTCCGGCATGTCGCTCGGGGTGTTCGTGCTTGAAAACGCCAATGTGAACGTTGTACGTGACGCACTGCAGGCCATGCTGGGGCCCGACAAATCGTCCTCCGATCCGTATGCCGGTGCAGCAGGCGCCGGGGCCTCGCCCTTTGGGGCGGCCGCAATGCCAGGCCTGACCCCTGGCGCGCCGGGTGCGAACGCGGCCAATACAGGCGCCACCGCGTCCGCAGCCAGCAACCCGCTGTTCGGACTGATACGGATATTCCCGGTCGAACGCCTCAACGCGCTGGTGGTGGTGACGCCGCGCAGCCATCTGCTCAGCCAGGTGGAAACCTGGGTTCGGCGCCTGGATCAGCCGACCGACGCGCTGGAGCCGAATTTGTTTGTCTATCCCGTGCAGAATGGCTCGGCGGAACACCTGGCCGAGATGCTCAACGGCTTGTTTGGCGGCGAGTCTTCCCGTGCCAAAAGCGGCGTTGCCGCCGGGTCAGCGCCCACGCAATTTGGCAGTTCGGCCGCCAGCAACCCCTTTGGCGCTGCGACGAACGCAACAGGCCTCGGCATGGGAACGTCCGTCGGCGGCCTGGGTGCGGTCGGCAATGCGTCCCCCGGCCAGTCCGGATCCTCCGGGATGCTGCCCCTGCGCCCGAACACCGGCACAGCGGCGGCTCCCGTGACGACCACCAGCCAACTGGAAGGCAGTGTTCGCGTGGTCGCGGACGACAAGCGCAACGCCTTGCTGATTCGCGCACCCAAGGCGGAGTACCGCCGCATCGAGAAAGCACTGCGCGACCTCGACAAGGCGCCCGTGCAGGTACTTATAGAAGCGAGCATTGTCGAGGTCAGCCTTACCGGGAACCTGGCGTACGGCGTGGAGTGGTTCGTGCAAAACAGCCTCAGCAACGACCGTGAAGGCCAGGCGCTGCTCAATTTCAACAAGACTGGCGGGATTGGGCCCAAGCAGCCCGGCTTCTCGTACACCATTCTTAATAAGGCGGGCGTGGTGCGCGCCACCTTGAACGCGCTGGCGGAGAAGTCCCAGCTGCGCGTGCTGTCGAATCCTTCGGTGCTGGTGCTCGACAACCACAATGCCACTATCCAGATCGGCAACCAGCAGCCGGTGAAGAGCTCCACCACCGTGACCACGGGCAACCTCATCACCGAGGCCATCACTTATAAAGATACAGGTGTCATGCTGTCGGTGACGCCTTCGGTCAACGCCGGTGGCTTGATCACCATGGACATTGCCCAGCAAGTGACGGATGTGGGCGACATCGACGCCGCCACCGGCCAGCGCAATTTCCTCACCCGGCAGATTCAAAGCCGGGTGGCGGTGCGTTCGGGCGAGCCCATCGTGCTGGGCGGCATGATTCGCGACAACGAGACGAAGGGCAACAGTGGCATACCGATACTGGCCGACGTGCCGGTGCTGGGTGCGCTGTTCTCGACCAACTCCAACAACCGCGCCCGCACAGAGTTGCTCGTGCTGTTGACGCCGCGCGCCCTGGAAAACGATGATGAATTGCGCGCGGCGAGCGATGAACTGCGCCAGCGCATGCGCAGCATGTCGCTGGAGTCGCTCTCGTTTCCGCCGCGCAATGAAAGCGTCGCCCCCGGCCGGAAAGAGTGAACTCACCCGGCTTTCCGCAATCAACCCGCCACAGTTTTTTAAGGAGTTCTCTATATGGTGATGTCCGCTTCGCGCCGCCGCTGGATCTTGCGCATCGGTGCGCCGCTTGCAGTTGCTCTGGTCGCGGGTTGTGCTGCAGGTGTCGGCGGTACGGCTTCGGGTACGGCAAGCAGCCAGGAGGCCTTGTTGGAACGCGCGCGGGGGTTCTGGGCTGCGCAGCAGGCCAGCGACAGCGTCAAAGCCTGGACGTTTGAAGAGCTCTCCAAGGACCCTTCCTGGACGTTGGAGGCCTACCTCAAGCGCGGCGGGATCGTGTACGACGCGGCCGAGGTGCGCAAGGTGGAGGAAATCGATGGAGATCGTGCCAAAGTCGCCGTTTTCACACGGTATTCCGTGCCCATGCTGCGGCTGAAGGGGCAGGAAGCGGTATTGCAGGATGAGTGGCGATTGATCGACGGTGTCTGGTTTCACGCGCACAAGCGCAGCGTTATCAACCCGGGGTCATAGTGCAATTCTTGTTGTTCGATGACAACAAAATCACGAAGCGCCAAATTCTCCGGGGTTTCGATTGAAAACGTAAAAGTCTCGGGATAAGATGGCGCCAACCCAAACGGAGTGACGGATGGGTTGCAGATCCCGCAACGCTGGGAAAGCTTCGTTCAATTATTTAAGGACTGAGAAGATGAAAAAATTTGCACTGGCAGCCGTCGCGGCCGCCGCCGCACTGGGCGCTGGCGTGGCGCAGGCGTATCAAGTCGGTACGTTCAGCAACGGTGTTGTGGTTCCCAACGTGATTCACAACGGCGCAGCCGACACCACCGCTGTGGGCCTGATCAACCAGACCGCTACCGTGGTTCCGGTGTTCTGGACCTTCTTCAACCAAAACTCCGGTCACGTGACCGATGGCTGCTTCCCCATGACCCCGAAGGACTTCCAGCCCTTCGTCTGGTCCGCAATGTCCGGTCTCGGCCTGGAAGGTCAGCGCGGCTACCTGGTGTTCGCCACGGGTCTGACGCCTCCTGGCATCACCACCGCCAATGCTTGCGCTGCCGGTAACTCCGCAGGCCTTGGCCCTGGCTTGATCGCTGCCAACGCGTTCCAAGTGGACGTGGCCAACAAGGATCTGGCATTCGTGCCGGTGATTGACGGTCCTCTGACGCTGGCTGGTGGTACCGATCTGAGCACCATGGGCCCGGCTTCGCTGGTGTCTGTTTTTGGCGCGCGCACCTTCGTGGGTCCTGGCCCGGCTGCCGCTCCCGTCTTCAGCATGCGTTACTACATCGACGGCGCTGCCGGTGGCAACGACACCCGCATCGTGGTCTGGTCCACGGGTAACCAAGCTGGTACGCACACCGTGAACATGTTCGACGACGCGCAAAACCGCAAGTCGGTCAACTTCAAGCTGAACTTCTCGGAACTGGACTGGTTCGATCCCGAAACCATTGCCGGCCGCCCTGCTTCGTTCGTGGATGGTTTCATCGAGTGGAATCCTCTCGCAGCTCTGCCGGCCGACTACACGCCCGCTGGTGGTGCCGGTTCGCTGTTCGTCCTGGGCGGTTCCGCCTTCACGTACAGCCTGATCAGCGCTCCTGCCTTCGGTGCTGTTCAGACCGTTCTGGGTGCACACAACTAA
>MEDL01000105.1 GCA_001724785.1 Acidovorax sp. SCN 68-22
ATGACAACCTAAAAAGGTTGACGTTATTAATGATGCGATTATAATCTATACCATGGTGAACGAAGAAATCACCATATACAAGAAACCTAGTCAAGCCATCGAAAAGGGACTCTTATGACGAACCAAGCGATTTCCGTCAATGACCAAGCGCAACCCATCGCACGTTTTATGGGGTGGCCACAGTGGGCCTCACTTCAATCTTTGATGAGCGGCAGCGAAGAAAGTGAATTTTTTCAGAGGGTTGCTGCGGACCTCGCGCAACGCATCGAAGCCATGCCGGTGATTGGCGGGCAGGAGGATTCCGATGCTGCACAGACGGTGTACCTGCACTACTTCCTGGGTGCGTCTGATGTGTGGGTGCTGGAGAAAGACGTGGGCGGGGGTGTCGAGCAAGTGTTTGCTTTCGCCCTCTTGAACGCTGACTACCAGATGGCCGAACTGGGCTATGTCGATCTGTCGGAGCTGCTGCTGTTGGGCTTCGAGCTGGACTTTCATTTTTCACCCAAGCCGCTTGCCGAGGTGCGCGAGAGCGTGCGCAAGCGATTGGGCTTGTTCTGAATTTCAACCAGGCCCGGCATCGGGCCATCATGCAACGGAGTAGAAAAAATGGCCTCTTTGAACAAAGTAATGCTGATGGGCAACATCGGAAACGCGCCCGAGTGCCGCACGATGCCCAACGGTGATCCGGTGGCGCACTTCCGCCTTGCGACCACCGAGGGTTGGACGGATCGAAGCACGCAGGAGCGAAAGGAGCACACCGAGTGGCACAGCATCGTGTGCTACCGGCAGCAAGCCGACTTTGTGCGTGAGTACCTGGGCAAAGGTCGTCAGATCTATGTCGAGGGCTTCTTGCGCACGCGCAAATGGACGGACAAGCAAGGTATCGAACGCTACAGCACGGAGGTGCGCGCAGATGATGTCCAGCCGCTTGGCGCTCGCCCAGAGGGCGCAGGGGGTGGCTCTCGCCAGCCGCAAGGCCAAGGAAACGAGCCGCAACCGGTGGGCGCCCTGCCCCAGGAGATGGATGACGATTTGCCATACTGAGTGTGAGGGCGGAAATTTCGCGGAGGCGAAAATCTGCCTTGACAACCTAAAAAGGTTGCGAACTGTGGTACACCGCCCTACCCCCTCTGCAAAACTTATAAATTAATTAGTCGAGCCGAACTTGACATCCTCCCCGCCCTAAAGGACGGGGATTCCCACTACTGGCGTGCCATGCCCGGCACGGGAACCCAACTTATTCAGGATGTTTTTAGCGGCATTCACATCACGATCATGCACACCACCACACCCCGAACAAATCCAGTTCCTTATTCCAAGACCTGCAATACCTTTCGGCCTCGAATCGGGCATGGAGCCGCAATCCGAGCAGGTTTGGGTTGTGTAGCTCTCGTTCACTTCTTCAAACCACGCGCCATGCTTAACAGCCTTGTACGCCAGTTGAGTTCTGAAGGACGACCACCCAGCATCGAGAACAGACTTTGCCATGGTGGTCTTGGCAAGCCCTGCGGCGCACACGTTGCCGATCGCAATGTAATCAAACTCACGCACGATGCGGGCGCTGAGCTGGTGGTGAAAGTTGTTTCTGCGATTGGCAATTTGCGCGTGAATCGCCTTCACCCGGTTTTTCTTGTTCGCCCGCTGCGCCACGGCCAGAGCCTGTTCAGCGCCTCGGTAAATGCGCTGCGCTTCAATCTTTTCGCCAGTGGACAAGGTGGCAAAGTCTTTCAGTCCGAGGTCAATCCCGACACCTCTCACGGGCGCACGGGCATCGGGCGCAACGACATCGACATCAATCACGATGTTCAGAAACCAGTTGCCCCGGCTATCGCGGGAAAAGTTCGTTCCGTCCTTGATCTTGCCCGCAGGAAGCGCACGACTGTTGAACACGCGAAAGGTGTTGCCAGCAAAGCGAAAGGCGTCCCCCTCGCGTTTGAGTTCGCGCCCCTTGAGTGGCACCCAGCCCAGCGACTTCTTGCCCCGGTAACGCAGGTAAGGGCGTTTTTTCTGGCTACGCGACTTGGCGTATTGCTCGCAGACCGCATTCACGGTGCCAGAGTGCAGGCCCAGCTCTTTACTACTGCCAGTCGTGAGCTTGTTCAGATCAAACCCGGTATGCCAGCGACGGCCAAAACGCAGGGCATCCTTTTGCCGGTCATTGCAGAAGTTCCAGACGAAATTGACTGCCCGGCTTTGCTTGTTCAGCAGGCCATTCAACGACTTCACCCGGTATCTGTAGACAAGGATCATTTTTGCCGCTTTAGATATTCGGCAAGCGCGCGCCGGACGTGTTCAGACACCGAGAGGTCGGTTTTTTGCGCCAGCTCACGCAGCGCGGCCAAGAGCGGCTCAGGGAGAAAGAAGTTTGCCCGAATCATGCGCACATCATACACACAAAATACATACGACACCTTCGGCGTCGCCCTCTACCTCCCCGGCATGAATGCCGAGGTTTCTCGGGAGTTCTGATGAAAATTCTTGCGATTGCGAATCAGAAAGGTGGCGTAGGCAAGAGCACGTTGACCGTGCACCTGGCCTATGCCGCCATCGAGGCGGGGTTGCGTGTGCTGCTGGTGGATATGGACAAGCAAGGCAGTTTGTCCCTGAGCTTCCCGGCTGGCGAGGACGCAGAACCTGGCTTATTGGCTTCCCGGTTGTACGACGCTGCAGCGCCGCAGGAGGGGCCGGAGTACATCACCGACCGGCTGGCGATCATCCGCGCCGATAACGCCCTCCTCTCCATCGACAAGGCCGAAAACGAAGTGATCCGCCGCCCTGGCCCTGCCCTGCGGCAGTTTGCAGGCGACTTTGATTTGTGCCTGCTGGATACGCCGCCTTTGCTGGGCGTGCGTCTCATGGCTTCGCTGGCCGCTGCTGACTATGTGGTGACGCCGGTTTCCGTTGGGTTGTATGAGTTGGCGGGCGTGGCCGACTTGCTGCAGACGATTCACATCGTCCGCACGCAGGGGTTCAATCCGCGTCTTCGTCACATCGGCATTCTGCCGGTCAAAACGAACAACCGCAGCACCGAGGAACGCGAGGGACTTGCATCGCTTCGCGCCCAGTACGGGGCCGCGATCTTGCCCGAGGTGCTGCCCGAGCGCGCGCCGGTTCGCAAAGCAATTGCGCTGCGCCGTCCTGTGTGGGTTGCCACCAGGGGTGACGGACATTTGAAGGCTGCGCAGGAGTGGCGCGCGGCTTGTGCATCAATTTTGGGGAGGATGGGGAAATGAACGCCAAGACGTTGACGAGCAAAAAGATGGGGCAGGGCGCTCCAGCGGCCGTAGCCGCGAAGAAGGCCCCGATGAAGGCCAAGGCAGCGGGTTCCAATGCCTTCGCAGGGGCTGGCCTCATGCTGGGCGCAGGCGGTGCCATGGGCACGGGCATTGATGCATTGTTTGGTGATGCAGAAATGCCGGAATTTGCGGTGAACCTCGATGACGTGGAAATCATCGGTCAGGTACGCGAAGAATTCGAGGACGACGAGCAAGGATTGTCGGAGTTGGGGGCAAGCCTGGCCAAGATGCAGATTCAGGCCATTTTCCTGCGCGTCATGCCCGCAGGACACCCCAAGCCGTTCCGGCTGGTGGCCGGTGAACGGCGCGTGCGCGCTGCGCGCTTGCAAGGCCTGGCCACGCTGCGCGCAAAGGCCAAGGAGCTGACCGACGAAGAAGCGGAGGATCTGCAGTTTGCGGAGAACACACACCGCAAGAACCTCACCCAAATCGAGGAAGCCCGCAAAATTCAGCGTGACCTGGATACGCTGGGTTCGGTCGAAGCGGTCTTGGAGCGCCACAACAAAGGCCGCCCCTGGCTGTCCAAAATGCTTTCGCTGCTGCACCTGCCGGAGCAGGCCAAACGGCTGGTCAATGAGTCCATTAGCGCCGACGCCGAAGTGATTTCCACCGTGCGCCAAGTGGAGAAGGTCAGCCCCGCCAAGGCGAAAGAATTGGTGGACGAGTTGAAGAAGACGCGAGGCAAGGAAGATGCCCGCGCCAAGGCACTGGCTGTGCGCGACGAGGTCAAGCCCAAGGCACCCAAGGCAGGGAAGAAGGGCGCAGAAAAGGGCGCCAATACGACGGTTGCCCAAAAGGACATGCGAACGCGCGACATGCGGGCCAGCGGCTCGTCAGGCGTTGATGTTCCTAGCCTGCTGGTGGACATTTACGAGCGTCTGGCAGTTGAGGGACAGCGGCCTGAAGAAGTTTTGTCCGACCTGCAACCGGAAGAGCAAAGCGCCTGCATCGCCGCGCTCCGCACGCCGTTCGAGCAGGCGCGCAAAGCAGAGAACGCCGGGAAGCATGTATTTGCAGGCCTGCGCGAAGGGCGGTTTGCGACTGAGGGCGCCGGGGCGCTGCTGCTGGCAGCGTGTATGTGCGGACTGGAAGGCTCGTTCAACAGCGAGTTCCGCTTGGATGATGTTCTGTCGGTGATTGTTTGAAGTGATGCGCCGCCCGACGGGGCGGCGCATACAAGGGGATTCGAGTTGTTCTATTTTTGGTCTACGTGGGGTGATTTATGACGCATGGCGAATTTGTTCCTGTGTCTGTCCCAGAGTTTGAAGCGCTGCAGCACTTGCTGAAAGACAGCTTCAGTGCCGACCGCATTGCGGCAGCGCGCCTAGTGATGTTGGATGGCTACTCCAACCAGGAAGCTGCAGATCAGTTTGGTGTGACGCGCCAGGCGGTTTGGAAGACGGTGCAACGCATGCGCGAAACACTCGGCCGCTACAAAGAGGCCCGCGTAATCGAAGAAACAGGGATTGAACGCAGCTTGCCGCGTGGGTGGAGGCGTGCGACCATTACCGCGCCTGCTGCAATTGTTGAGCGCAGCCAGGCCGACGCAGAGGCTGCACACCAGGCGCGTTTGAACCAGGTGGCAGAGGCGGGGGCGGCATTGCTTGCGACGGCATATCGGCGCCGGAGCACCGACCGATGACCCATAAAAAAAAGCCCGGCAGGTTATGCCGGGCTGTAAGTAGTCAAGCCAGTGCATTTGCAACGGCAGAAAAATTATAACTTTCCATGGCGGCAAAGAAGCAAGAAACGATCATCGACTATAGGGCAGGGCATGTGCCGGAGTGGGTGCGCCGCGCTATTGATGAACAATTCGCCATCGAGGCGGAAGACGCACGCCAGGCCGGAACCCTTGGGTACATGACCCGCGCCCTGGTGCTCGCCACGATGCCCTACAAGGACCCGAAGGCGGACGTTTTTACGCGCGTGAACGGCGACTTCAAATTGCGCATCCTGGCGGGCTACGAGGGCGGAATCCCTTATGGGATCTACCCGCGCTTGCTTATGTCATGGGTGGCTACCGAGGCGGTGCGCAACCAATCGCCGGTTATCGAGCTGGGCGATTCCTTGCGCCAGTTCCTGCGAGACGTTTTAGAGTTGCGCGCGGGCGGCGGCGAGCGTGGAACGTCCACCCGCGTTGCCGAGCAGATGAAGCGCCTTTTTGGTTCGCTCATCACCGCGCAGATGACACGCGGAGCTGCTGGCGATCCTGGCTTCGTTTTGCGCAATGTGCTGATCGCTGACGGCCTGCACCTGGAGAATGAAGAAGCGTTCGACCTTGATACGCCTGTCGATGGCGACGAGCGCGCCATTTGGGTTCCGCAGCATGAGCGCGACGCAGGGAAATGGAAGTCGAGCGTCAGGCTCAGCGCCCCATTTTTTAATGAGCTGATCGAGCACCCCATTCCCATTGATTTGCGGGCATACAAGGCGCTGCGGGGTTCGCCGCTGGCGATGGACATTTATTCCTGGCTCACCTACCGAATGAGCTACACGGACAGACCGACAAGGCCGATTCGGTGGGAATCCTTGATGGGCCAATTCGGTTCCTCGTTCAACACCGACAACATCGACCAGGCTTCCAGAGACTTCAAGAAAGGGTTCTTGAAGGCATTGAAGGCCGTGCAGATCGTTTACCCACTTGCGCGGCTCAAGGTCGAGGACAACGGCCTTGTCCTGCTCCCGTCGCCCCCACACGTTGCCCCTGTACGCAAGAAAAAGGGGAGTAGAAGCGGGGACAGTGACGATGGTCAGAACTCGCTCTTCTGAATTTCGCGTCCGCGAAATTTTGGGTGGCATATCTGGGATGACCGCTTTGCCAGCGGTTGCAGTCTTTCGATGTGGCGGCTTGAATATCGGGAAGCGCTGCTTATGGAGAGCTTTCCATAAGCAGCGTTATGCACAGCACGCAGTCATGGTCTAGCACACGTCTCCCCATGAACGGGCACGACCCTACGCCTACCTGCGCGATGTCATGGCCAGCCTGCCCATGACGCCCGCAACCCAGATCGGCGAGCTGCTGCCATACCGCTGGCAGTCAGCCTGACAGCGCATATTCAGATACACGACCGCGCCCCGCAGTCAAGATGGGATCGCCGCGCGATTACGGGCGTCCTACAACCCTTAACTTAAGTCGGCCTACAGGCGAACAGTTGCCCCTCGGTCCCATGCCCCACGGCTGCATGGAATCCAAGTTCCATACCTAGGCAATTTTCTGACTTACGCTATGCGCCAAACCCAGGAAGGTCGAGATCAGAGGAGCTTGATGCCGCTCCTTTCTACAGATGAAGTGCACCTGTGTCGCCATGCTGGTGTCTGAAATAGTTAACTTAACAAGGCGAGGATCTGGCCTGTAGGCTGTTTCCGCCACGACGCCTAGGCCCAGCCCCTCCGCCACCGCCTCTCGAACGGACTCGCGGCTGCCCATCTCCAGAGCCACCTGCACCTCGACGCCTCGCTCCTTTAGTTCTTGTTCAAACACGCGTCTGGTCGTCGATCCTTCCTCTCGGATGACGAACCTCTGACCCTGCAGATCACGCAGTTTGAGAGTGGCCCGTTGCGCGAGTGAGTGTTGGGTGTTGCCGAATATCACCAATCGCTGGGTACGGTAAGCCGCGCCAAATAGATCTGGGTGAGCGACGTGATTGAGCACCATGCCCACGTCTCCCTGGTAGTCAAGAATCTTTTCGGTGATGGTTCGCGAGTCGCCTACGCCAACAGCCACGTTGACCTGGGGGAACTGTTTCATGAACAGCTTCAACACGGGCAGCACGTTGTGCGGCCCGATGGCATGGATGACCAGTCGCCCTACGTATTGATTTTTCGCAGCAGCGAGCAGTGCGTGCGCATCTTCCTCGCCACTGAAGGTACGCCGGGTGTAGTTCAACAGAGTGCGTCCAAAGGACGTGAGTTCAAGCCGCCGCCCGCGCCGATGAAAAAGCTCCACGCCGAAGTCGACCTCCAGGCGCTGTATGTGTGAAGAAACAGTCGGTTGTTGAATAGCGAGCACTCTCGCGGCAGCGGTCATGCTGCCGGCTCGGGCCGTTGCGTCAAAGGCCTTCAAGGCTGCGAGGAGGCTGAGTCCAGACATTGATGTGATCTATGGGTGCCCTCATTTTTAGGGATGAAAGTTTCATATTCATGACACCTTGGTCACCCAGACTTGAGCTGTGCTTCCACTGAAGCTGTTTCTTCCAGAACCTCCTCTTTCCCGAGAGATACCTCTGACCACTTGAGTCCTGGTGTGCGTCTAGCGCACCACAACAAATGAAACCGAGCTATGAAAACTGCAATTCGCGAGAGCCATCTGAGCTTGCGGGGTATCACGGTGACCTATGCCGATGGTCACACAGCGCTTGCGCCCACCTCGCTGGAGGTACAGCATGGCGGGTTCCTTGTGCTGCTGGGCGCGTCGGGCGCGGGAAAGTCAACGCTGCTGCGCAGCATCAATGGCTTGGTTAGCCCCACAGACGGAGAGGTGTCGGTGGCCGATCTGCCGGGCGGCACCGTCTCAAAACGCAACCTTCTTGAGCATCGGCGCCACTGCGGCATGGTGTTCCAGCAGCACCACCTGATCGGGCGGCAAAGCGTGCTGGCCAATGTGTTGATGGGCAAGCTCGCCACCCGCGGATCTCTGGCGTCGTTGTGGCCTTGGAGCAAGGCTGACAAGCTGGAGGCGCTGGCGGCCATTGACCGCGTAGGCCTGCTTGAGAAAGCCCTAGCACGGGCAGACACCTTGTCTGGTGGGCAACAACAACGCATTGGCATTGCGCGTGCCTTGGTGCAAAAGCCCCGCCTGCTGCTGGCCGATGAGCCGGTGGCCAGCCTCGACCCGGCGACCGCGCAGAGTGTGTTGACCCTGCTTCACGACATCTGCAAGAAAGACCGACTCACGGCCATCGTGAGTCTGCATCAAGTCAACCTCGCGCGCATGTTCGCCGACCGCATTGTGGGCCTTCGCCAGGGCCAGGTGGTGTTCGACGGGACAGCAGCGCAGTTGACGGAAGAAGCCCAGTCTGCCCTGTACGCGAAGTCGTCACCTGTCGAACCGTCCCGTTCTTCCTCACCTGCCAACATGGGCAGTCAATTTGATTCCCCCTCTCAATCCAAGGAGTTTTTACCGTGCTGAATCGTCGCCGTTTCCAATTTATCGCTGCCGTCACTTTGGCCGCCCTGTTGCCACTTGGCGCCCATGCCGAGGGCAAAAATCCTTCCAAGCTTCGCGTTGCACTGTTGCCGGACGAAAACGCCGCCACCATCATTCAGAACGCACAGCCTCTGAAGCGGTATCTGGAGCAGACCCTGAAGAAGGAAATCGAGGTCACGGTGACCACGGACTACTCGTCGATGATTGAAGCCATGCGCTTCGGCCGCATCGAGGTCGCCTACTTTGGACCGTTCTCTTACGTGCTTGCCAAGTCCAAGGCGCCCAACATTGAGCCATTTGCCGTTGGCGTGGAGCGCGGCTCGCCGACCTACCAGTCGGTTCTCATCGCCACGGCAGGCGGCCCGGTCAAGACCCTGGCTGACGTTCGTGGAAAGCCTTTTGGCTTTGGCGATCAGGCTTCGACGTCCAGTCACCTTGCACCGCGCGCGCACTTGCTTAAAAACCACCAACTGAACGGCGAGACTGACTACCGCCCCGTTCACCTGGGCACGCACGATGCCGTGGCCCGAGCTGTTCAGGCAGGGCAGGTTCCCGCCGGCGCTCTGTCAAAAACCATTCTGGACAACCTCATTGAATCGCACCGGGTTTCGAGGAGGCCTGTTGGCTTGAGTCAGACCGGGATGGTTTGACTTCTCTTCGTGCTGTTCTGCTTTCATTATTCCAGCCCCCC
>MEDL01000106.1 GCA_001724785.1 Acidovorax sp. SCN 68-22
GCGGCGCTGGCCGCTCAGGGGAAGATCTACCTCCCCCCGATGTAATGCGTCATCTGCTCGATGATGAATTGCTGCTCGGAGATGATGTCCTTGACCAGGTCGCCGATGGAGATCATGCCCACCAGGGCGTCGCCCTCCATCACCGGCAGGTGGCGCAGGCGCTTGTCGGTCATCAGCTGCATGCACTGCTCGCTGGTCTGGTGCGGGTGCACGAACATGACCGAACGGGTCATCACCTCGCGCACCGGGGTGTCCGCCGAGCTGCGCCCCAGCAGGGCGATCTTGCGCGCGTAGTCGCGCTCCGTGAGGATGCCCTCGACCTGCCCGCCCTGCACCACCAGCAGCGCGCCGATCTGGTACTGCGCCATCAGGCGCAGGGCGTCCAGCACCGAGGCCTCGGGCGCGATGGTGCGCACCGTGGCATCCGGCTTGGCTTTGAGTATTTCAGCAACAACCGTCATGGCAGGCCTCCCCAGGCAAAAAGAACACGGCCATTTCAGCCTATCCCTGGCCGGCGCGCAACGGGCGCCGCGCAAGCGTCTGTGTTTTGCGCAACAAGGCGCACGGCAAGGGCGCGGCATGCACCATGGGCAGCGCGGCATGCACCACGCGGCGGCGCACTGGCCCAGCATGGTGCGTGGCCCAGGCCCGGCGCCGGGCCCCACGCGGCGGCGGCGCGCCTGGCACGCTCGTTGCATTGCACCTGGCATGCGGGCGTGCCGGGCGCCCGTGCAACGAGGAGCGCAATCGCAATGAAGAAATCGCGGCTGGTGATGGTGGGCAACGGCATGGCCGGGGTGCGCACGCTCGAAGAACTGCTCAAGATCGCGCCCGAGCGCTACGAGATCACGGTGTTCGGCGCCGAGCCGCACCCCAACTACAACCGCATCCTGCTCTCGCCCGTGCTGGCGGGCGAGCAGACGGTGGACGAGATCATCCTCAACGACTGGGCCTGGTACGCGGACAACGGCATCCGCCTGCACGCCGGCTGCACCGTCACCGACGTGGACCGCGTGCACCGCGTGGTGCACGGCACCAGCGCCACGGGCGAGCAGATCAGCGCCGAGTACGACCGGCTCATTCTCGCCACCGGCTCCAAGCCCTTCATCCTGCCGCTGCCCGGCAAGGACCTGCCCGGCGTGCTGGCCTACCGCGACATCGCCGACACGCAGGCCATGATCGAAGCCGCCGCCACCTACCCGCATGCGGTGGTCATCGGCGGTGGCCTGCTGGGCCTGGAGGCCGCCAACGGCCTGATGAAACGCGGCATGCAGGTCACCGTGGTGCACGCCAGCGAATGGCTGATGGAGCGCCAGCTCGACAGCGTGGCCGGCAAGATGCTGCAGAAGTCGCTCCAGGAGCGCGGCATGGAGTTCCTCATGCAGGCACAGACCGCCGCGCTGCTGCCGGGCCCCACCGGCCGCGTGGCCGCCGTGCGCTTCAAGGACGGCAGCGAACGGCCCGCCGACCTGGTGGTGATGGCCGTGGGCATCCGCCCGAACACGCAGCTCGCTGAGAAGATGCGCCTGCACGTGGACCGGGGCATCGTCGTCAGCGACACGCTGCAGACCACCACCGACGCGCGCATCTACGCCGTGGGCGAATGCGCCGCGCACCGGGGCGTCGCCTACGGCCTGGTGGCGCCGCTGTTCGAGCAGGGCAAGGTCCTGGCCAACCACCTGGCGGAGTTCGGCATCGGCCGCTACCAGGGGTCGCTCACCTCGACCAAGCTCAAGGTCACGGGCATCGACCTGTTCTCGGCGGGCAGCTTCCAGGGTGGGCCGGACACCGAGGAAATCGTCCTCAGCGACCCGTATGCCGGTGTGTACAAGAAGCTCGTGCTCAAGGACGACAAGCTCGTCGGCGCCTGCCTGTACGGCGACACGGTGGACGGCAGCTGGTACTTCAACCTGCTGCGCGGCGGCCGGCCCGTGGCCGACATCCGCGACCGGCTGATGTTCGGCGAATCCAACATGGGCGACGCCGGCCACCAGGGCCAGAACAAGGCCGCCGCCATGCAGGATTCCGACGAAGTCTGCGGCTGCAACGGTGTGACCAAGGGCCAGATCTGCAAGGCCATCAAGGAGAAGGGCCTGTTCACGCTCGACGAGGTGCGCAAGCACACCAAGGCCAGCGCCAGCTGCGGCTCGTGCACCGGCCTGGTGGAGCAGATCCTCATGGCCAGCGCGGGCGGCGACTACTCCGCCACGCCCAAGACCAAGCCCCTGTGCGCCTGCACCGACCACGGCCACCAGGCGGTGCGCGATGCTATCCGCGCCAACAAGCTGCTGACCACCGGCGCGGTATTCCGCTTCATGGATTGGAAGACGCCGAGCGGCTGCCCCACCTGCCGCCCGGCCGTCAACTACTACCTGCTCAGCACCTGGCCCAAGGAGGCGCAGGACGACCCGCAGAGCCGCGCCATCAACGAGCGCAGCCACGCCAACATCCAGAAGGACGGCACGTATTCGGTGGTGCCGCGCATGTGGGGCGGCGAGACCTCGGCCGCCGAGCTGCGCCGCATCGCCGACGTGGTGGACAAGTACCAGATCCCCACCGTCAAGGTGACGGGCGGCCAGCGCATCGACCTGCTGGGCGTGAAGAAGGAAGACCTGCAGGCCGTGTGGCGCGACATCGGCATGCCCAGCGGCCACGCCTACGCCAAGGCGCTGCGCACCGTGAAGACCTGCGTGGGCAGCGAATGGTGCCGCATGGGCACGCAGGACAGCACGCGCATGGGCAAGGAACTGGAGCGTGCCATGTGGCGCATGAACGCGCCGCACAAGGTGAAGTTCGCCGTCAGCGGCTGCCCGCGCAACTGCGCCGAGAGCGGCATCAAGGACGTGGGCATCATCGGCGTGGACAGCGGCTGGGAGATGTACATCGCCGGCAACGGCGGCATCAAGACCGAGGTGGCGCAGTTCTTCACCAAGCTCAAGACCGCCGAGGAGGTGCTGGAGGTCACGGGCGCCTTCATGCAGCTCTACCGCGAGGAAGGCTGGTACCTGGAGCGCACCGTGCACTACGTGGCGCGCGTGGGCCTGGACCACGTCAAGAAAAAGGTCCTGGACGACCACGAGGGCCGCAAGGCGCTGTGGGCGCGCCTGCAATGGGCGCTCGACGGCGAGCCCGACCCGTGGTTCGAGTTCGACAAGGCGCGCGTGGACCGGCGCCAGTTCATCCCCATTGCCGTCGCCTGACGCACCGAGTTTCAAGCAAAAACCGCCTCCAGCGCTTGTTCATCAAGCGCTGATAGCTACCAAAGGAATAGCAATGACGACCTGGAAACGGATCTGCCATCTGGACGACATCCCGGTGCTCGGCGCGCGCCGCGTGCAGCGCGCCCAGGGGCTGGAGGTGGCCGTGTTCCGCACCGAGGCCGACGAGGTCTTCGCGCTGCTCGACCGCTGCCCGCACAAGGGCGGCCCGCTGTCGCAGGGCCTGGTGTTCGGCAGCAGCGTGGCCTGCCCGCTGCACAACTGGACCATCGCCCTGGCCGACGGCCAGGCGGCGGCGCCCGACGAAGGCTGCACGCCGAAGTTCGCGGTGAAGGTGCAGGACGGCGCGGTGTACCTGGACGCCCACGAACTGGCGACCCTGGCCACCGATGCCACGCGCCCGGTGGCCGGGCCCGCCTGCCACGCCCGGGACGGTGCCCCGAATTGCTCCACTATCGATAGCTGAAAACCATTTACCAGCAAGCGCCAGCGCCCGAAATGACCTAAAAAAATCAGTCCATGCACGAAACCAGATCCACCTGCCCCTATTGCGGCGTAGGCTGCGGCGTGGTCATTGAATCCGACGGCAGCACCATCACCGGGGTGCGCGGCGACCCCGAGCACCCGGCGAACTTCGGGCGCCTGTGCAGCAAGGGCGCGAACCTGCACCACACCGCCAGCCGCCCGGTGATCCTGCAGACGCGCTTGCTGCAGCCGCTCGTGCGGGCCGAACGCGGCGCGGCCCCCGCGCCCATCGCCTGGGACGCAGCGCTGGACCTCGCCACCGAGCGCTTCGCCAGCACGGCGGCGGCACACGGGCCGGATGCCGTGGGCTTCTACATCTCCGGCCAGTTGCTCACCGAGGACTACTACGTCTTCAACAAGCTCGCCAAAGGGCTGCTCGGCACCAACAACATCGACACCAATTCGCGCCTGTGCATGAGCAGCGCCGCCGCCGGCTACAAGGCCACCCTGGGCGCCGACGCGCCCCCCGCCTGCTACGACGACGTGGCGCACGCCGACTGCCTGTTCGTCATCGGCAGCAACACCGCCTGGGCGCACCCGGTGCTGTTTCGCCGCATCGAGGACGCGCGCGCCGCCCGGCCGCACATGAAGCTCATCGTCGTCGACCCGCGCCGCACCGCCACCGCCGACTGCGCCGACCTGTTCCTGCAGATCCAGCCCGGCACCGACGCCCTGCTCCTGGCCGGCATGCTGCACCTGATGCAGCGCCAGGCCTGGCTCGACGGCGCCTACATCGCCGCGCATACCAGCGGCTTCGCCGCGCTGCAACCCGAGCTGGCCGCCTGCACGCCCGAGCGCGTGGCGCGCGCCTGCGGCATCGCACTGGCCGACCTGGTGCAGGCCGCGCGCTGGTTCGCCGGGCTGCCCGAAGGCGGCGCCGGGCCGCGCGGGCGCACGCTCAGCCTGTACTGCCAGGGCCTGAACCAGAGCAGCGCCGGCACGGCCAACAACGCCGCGCTGGTGCACCTGCACCTGGCCACCGGGCAGATCGGCAAGCCGGGCGCGGGGCCGCTGTCGCTCACCGGCCAGCCCAATGCCATGGGCGGGCGCGAGGTCGGCGGCATGTCGCACCTGCTCTCGGCCCACCGCGACATGGGCAACCCCGCGCACCGCGCCGAGGTCGCAGCGCTGTGGGGCGTGGCGAACGTGCCCGCGACGCCGGGCAAGACGGCGCTCGACATGTTCCAGGCCGCCGCCGACGGGGAAATCCGCGCCCTGTGGATCGCCTGCACCAACCCCGCGCAAAGCCTGCCGGACCAAAGCACCGTGCGCCGCGCGCTCGAACGCGCGGAGTTCGTCGTGCTCCAGGAAGCCTTTGCCGGCACCGCCACGGCCGCCTACGCCGACCTGCTGCTGCCCGCCAGCACCTGGGGCGAGAAAACCGGCACGGTGACGAACAGCGAGCGGCGCATCTCGCGCGTGCGCGCCGCCGTGCCGCCGGCCGGCCAGGCGCGGCACGACTGGCAGATCGCCCTGCAGTTCGCCCGGCGGCTCGAAGCGCGCCTGCGCCCCGGCGCGCCCACGCTGTTCCCGTACGCCGACGGCGGCGCCAGCGACGAGGCCGCGGCCGAAGCCATCTGGAACGAACACCGCGAGAGCACGCGCGGGCGCGACCTCGACATCACCGGCCTGTCCTACGCGCTGCTCGACCGCGCCGGCCCGCAGCAGTGGCCCTGCCCGCAGGCGGCCGACGGCGGCGCGGTGGCCGGCACCGCCCGGCTCTACGAAGACGGCGTTTTCCCCACGCCGGACGGCCGGGCGTGCTTTGCCGTGCTGGCGGCCGAGGGCCTGGCCGAGCCCGCCAGCCTGCGCTACCCCTACCTGCTGACCACCGGGCGCCTGCGCGACCAGTGGCACGGCATGAGCCGCAGCGGCACCGTGGCGCGCCTGTTCGGCCACGCCGGCAGCGCCTGCGTGCAGATGCACGCCCAGGACATGGCGCGCCAGGGCCTGCGCGAGGGCGACCTGGCCTGCGTCACCAGCGCGCGCGCCAGCATCGTGCTGCCGGCGCGCGCCAGCCCGGAAATCGCGCCCGGCCAGGCCTTCATCGCCATGCACTGGGGCAGCGAATGGCTGGGCGGGCGGTCGGCGGCCGGGCGCAGCCTGGCGGGCGTGAACGCGCTCACCACGCCGGCGCGCTGCCCGATCTCGCAGCAACCGGCGCTCAAGCACACGGCGGTCAAGCTGCTGCGCGCCGAACTGCCCTGGCGACTGTGCGCCATGGCCTGGTTCGCCGAAGACGCGGCGCTCGCCGCGCGCAGCGCCCTGGCCGCCTTCATGGACCGCTTCGCCTTCGCCAGCTGCACGCTGTTCGCGCCGGAAACCCCGGGCGCCGGGCCGGCGCGCGTCGGCGTGTGCCTGCACGCGGCCGACCACTACGCCGCGCCGAACACCCTGCTGGAGCGCATCGAAGCCCTGCTCGGCCTGGCGGACGGCGCCACCCTGCGCTACGCCGACCGGCGCCGGGGCCAGCGCCGCGCCGCGCGCCTGGTGCCGGGGGGCGCCCAGCGCACCCTGGGCGCGCTGCTGCTCGCCGGCGACACCGAGGCGCAGGCCTGGCTGGCCGAACTGCTGCAGCAGGAGCTGCCGGCCGAACGCTTCGGCCGCCTGCTGCTGGCGCCGGGCACGCAGCCGCCGCGCAGCGTGGGCACGCCGCTCGCCGCGGCGGGCGGGCGCCAGGTGTGCAGCTGCGTAGGGGTGCGCGCGGACGCCATCACCACCACCCTCGGGCGCCTGGCAGGCGATGCGCCCGCCCGCCTGGCCGCCCTGCAGGCGGAGCTCGGCTGCGGCACGCAATGCGGCTCCTGCGTGCCCGAGCTGCGCCGCCTGGTGCAGGGCACGCCCGGCCTGGCGCACGTCGCCTGAGTGCTGCCGCTCTGCAACAATCGGCGCCTTTCGCACATGGCCATCAGCACCTACCTCAAGACGATTGCGCGCGGCGCCCAGGGCGCGCGCTCGCTGCCGCGCGAGCAGGCCCGCACGCTGTTCGGCCTGCTGCTCGACGGCGGGGTGAGCGAGCTCGAAACCGGCGCCTTCTGCGTCGCCATGCGCGTCAAGGGCGAAACGCCCGAGGAGCTGGCCGGCTTCCTCGACGCCCTCCACGCCCGCCTGGCGCCGCTGCCCGCCAGCACCCGCCCGCTGGTGGTGCTGCCCAGCTACAACGGCGCGCGCAAGCTCCCGGTGCTCACGCCTTTGCTGGCATTGCTGCTGGCGCGGGAGGGTGTGCCGGTGCTGGTGCACGGCTGGCCCACCGAAGAGCGCCGGGTTTCAAGCCAAGAAGTGCTGCTAGCGCTTGGTGTACCTGATCTGACAGCTATCGAACAAATAGCACCCGGCAGCGTTGCCTACGCCCCCACGGCGCTGCTGCTGCCGGGCCTGGCGCGCCTGCTCGACGTGCGCCGGGTGCTCGGGCTGCGCAACAGCGCGCACAGCCTGGTCAAGCAGATGAACCCGCTGGCGCCCGTCGGCGCGCGCGCGCTCATCGTCGGCAGCTACACGCACCCCGAATACGCGGCGTCCATGGCCGCCACGGCGGCACTGACCGGCGCCGACGCCCTGCTGCTGCGCGGTACCGAGGGCGAGCCCGTAGCCGACCCGCGCCGCACGCCGCAGATGGACGGTTTTCTCGCCGGCCAGCCCCTGCGCCTGCAGGAAGCCCAGGGCGGCCCGCTGGCCCAGCTTCCGGCCCTGCCGGCCCCCGACGCCGCCAGCACCGCCACCTACATCCGCGCCGTGCTCGCTGGCGAGCTGCCCGTACCGGAGCCGATGGCGCGGCAGGTGGAGCACATCGTGCACCTGGTGCGGCAAATCCCTGCCTGAGCGGGCCGCCGCCCACGTACCGGCTGCGGCGGTCCGGGAAACGCCTTTCCGGGCGCCCGAGGCTGCGCACCACGTTCTGTACGTGCCTGTTCAGAGTCCTGCCAGCTCCGTCTCCAGTGCGTTGAGCTGCTTGCGCAGCTCCTCGGAGCGTGCCGCGCAGGCCGCCTTGTCCTTGGCGCGGGTGGCCTCCAGGTCTTGCACGAACTGGGAGCCTTGGGGGAGGTTGCCGCGCCGCAGCGGCCCGGCGTGGGCAACGGCCTCTGCCGGTGCCGCCGCGCATTCGCGCTGGTTGCGCTCAAGGGCGGCGCGCGCCTGCGGGATGCCCTGCGTCTGCAGATAGCGCTTGCGCCGCCAGGACTCGCCAAAGGGACCTTCCGCGGAGGGCTTGGCCGGTGGCGGAGCGACGGCAGGCGCTGGTATGGCGGGCCGTACTTCGATCTTCTCGCCCTCGCCCGGACAGGGCGCCTGCTGAAACGACACCTTGCCCTGGGCGTCCGTGCATTTGTAGACGGCCCAGGCCGGGGGTACCAGGCCCAGTGCCAGGATGCAGGTGGCGTAGCGAAGGGAATTCATGGGCGGCCCTCGGACGACGAAGACCACATGCTACCGCGCTGCATGGGGAGAATGCGGGCATCTCTGGCCCGCCCACTCCATCCGGTGCCGGGCCACGGCCTGAACGCGGCAAGACGGCACAATCGGCGCCTTTGCCTTACCGGCTCCAACCGCCGTGCCGACGCCCCCCTTTTTCGATACCGTGGTCATCGGCGCCGGCGCCGCCGGCCTTTTTTGCGCCGGGCGCGCCGGACAGCGCGGCCTGAAGGTGCTGCTCATCGACCACGCCGAGGCGGTGGCCGAGAAGATCCGCATCTCCGGCGGCGGGCGCTGCAACTTCACCAACCAGGGCCTCGACCCGCAGGCGCCGCACAAGCATTTCGTCGGGCAGAACCCGCAGTTCTGCCGCTCGGCGCTCGCGCGCTATACCCCCGCCGACTTCATCGCGCTGGTGCAGCGGCACGGCATCGCCTTCCACGAGAAGCACAAGGGGCAGATGTTCTGCGACCGCTCGGCCGAGGACCTCATCGCCATGCTGCTGGCCGAATGCGCGGCCGGGGGCGTGGCGCACTGGCAGCCTTGCGGTGTCAGAAAAGTGGTGTTTTCGGCCGCCAGCGCTTATGGCGCGGACCACGGCAGCTACCAAATTGATACCGATCGCGGGCCGGTGGCGGCGCGCAGCCTGGTGGTGGCCACGGGCGGGCTGTCCATCCCCAAGATCGGCGCCACGGATTTCGGCTACCGCCTCGCGCAGCAGTTCGGCATCGCGCTGGTCGAGCGCCGGCCGGGCCTGGTGCCGCTCACCTTCGACGGCGGCGCCTGGGCGCCGTGGGCGCAGCTCGCAGGGCTGGCCTTGCCGGTGCGCATCAGCACCGGTAGCAAGAAGACCCGCATGGCCTTCGACGAAGACCTGCTGTTCACGCACCGGGGCCTGTCGGGCCCGGCGGTGCTGCAAATCTCCAGCTACTG
>MEDL01000107.1 GCA_001724785.1 Acidovorax sp. SCN 68-22
TCCGGACTGCACAGGACAGCGTAGCAGCTAACGGCTGCCCACCGTGAGGTGAGGATCAGAGCAACAGAGACGAGTCGGAGCACCGTCCCGCTACCAGGGGTGTTCTATGGGCCGCCAGCGCGAGCTGGCGCCGACTGGCGCAAGCCAGGCGGTTCCCGGCGCAAGCCGGGAAAGCACATAGCCACCCGGGGCGCGGGACGCGCTCCGGGTGAAACGGGCAATCTCTACGCGCAGCAATACCAAGTAGGCCAGCGTTGATGTGGTTCCGCAGAGCTGGCGGGTAGGTAGCACCGAGCCGGGTGGGCGACCCCCGGCCCAGAGTAATGGCGGTCACGCTGCGGGCAACCGCAGTGCACAGAATCCGGCTTATCGGCGCGCTTCACACTTTTGCCGTGGTGCAGGTCGAAATTTCCAGTGAAATTGGCCTGCAGCGCTTGCCCATATTGGGTTGACAGCTATCTTCACGATAGCGTCAGAACTTCTCCCACGCCTGCAGGTAGCGCCACTGCCCTTCCGGCACCTTGGCGAGCGGCACGCGGCCGATGCGGATGCGCTTGAGCGCCACGACGCGCAGGCCCACGGCTTCGCACATGGCCGGGATCTGCCCCGGGCGTATGCCCTTGAGGGCGAAGCGCAGGCGCGCTTCGCTCTGCCAGCTCACCTTGATGGGCGGCAGCGGCCGGCCGTTGAACGACAGGCCGTGGCAGAGCTTCTGCAGCCCGCCGTCCGCGATCTGGCCGGCCACCTCCACGGTGCATTCCTGCTCCAGCGACTCGATGTCCTCGGCCAGCTTGCGCGCGATGCGCTTGTCCTGCGTGAACACCACCAGGCCGCTGGCGGGCGTGGGCAGGGGCGTGAAGCATTCGAGCTGGCGGAAGTGGCGCTGCAGCACGCGCGTTTCGGCGGCGTCGCCCGCCATGTGCGATGCCGGGCCGAGCAGCGAGAGGGCGGGGCGCTCGCCCTGGCTGCGGCTGGCGTGGGCCGTGCCCGCCTGCGCCAGGCCAAGCCCGGCCTCGAAGCCGGGCGGCTTGTGCAGCAGCAGCGTGACGGGTTCGAGCGCGTCCAGGCTCGCGTTTGGCGCCAGCTGCACGCGCTGCTGCGGCGCCACGCGCGCCCCGGGCGCCTCGACCACTGCGCCGTCGACGCGGACGAAGCCGCCTTCGATGTACGACTCGGCCGTGCTGCGCGAGAGGCCCTGTTCCGCCGCGACGCGCTTGGCGAGCCGCTCGGTGCCGGCCGGGCCCTCAGTCATTCCCCGGGCCCAGGGATCGGATGCGCTCGATGTGCGCCAGCAGCGAGCGCTGGGCAACGGGCCAGACGCGCGGCGGCACGTCGGCGTAGGCGTGCGCCACCCAGTCGTCCATGCTGCCGCCGGGCAGTTGCTGCAGCGCGGCGATGACCTTGGCCTCGCGCGCCAGGCGGTGCGCCTTGAGGCCGGCGATGGCGCCGGGTGCGTCTCCCAGCACGTAGCCGTGCGCCGGCAGGATGAATTCCACGCCGTGCTCCGCGCACAGCGCGCTGAGCTTGTCGAGGGAATCGAGGTAGTCGGCCATGTTGCCGTCGGGCGGGTCGATGACGGTGGTGCTGCCGTTGAGGATGTGGTCGCCGGAGAACAGCAGCGCGTCTTCCACCAGCAGCAGGCACAGGTGGTTGGCGGCGTGGCCGGGGGTGTGCACCACCCGCAAACTGTGGGTGATTTTGCCCTCTGGCGCTTGTCCCGTAAGGGTGAGTAGCTCCCCATCTTGTAGCGCGCGATCGGGGGTGAACTGGCTCGCCGTGCGTGCCGTGGGGGCGGACGGCAGGCCGAGGATGGGCGGCGCCGCCCGGCCGGCCTGGACGCAGAGCTGCTGCAGCGGTGCCGCGCCGGGCGAGTGGTCGGGGTGCGAATGCGTGCAGACGATCATGCGCAGGTCGCCGCCCGCCGCGCGCCAGAGCTTGTCCAGGTGCTGGGGGTCGGCCGGGCCGGGGTCGATGGCGATGTAGCCGGTCGCCGGGTCGCCCACCAGGTAGCTGTTCGTGCCGGGGCCGGTCATGAAGCCGGGGTTGGGTGCTGTCAGGCGCTGGACGTTCCTGCGCAGCGGCACGGCGCGCTCGGTCTGCCAGTCGAGCGGGTGCAGGATCTGCCCGTCCGGGCAGACCATGGCCAGCTCGCCGTAGGGCATCTCGTCCTCCATGTAGCGCGATTCCTTGCCGCCCAGCAGGCCGGCGCGCGGGCAGCTGGTCCACAGCGGCGTGCCGCTGGCGCAGGCTTCCAGCAGGGCGCCGGCGCTCTCGAAACCGGCCAGGCGCTCCAGGGTGCGGATGGTCGGGTAGATCATGAAGAAGCTGCCGGTGGCGTGGCGCGCCAGGGCCTGCAGCGGGCGCACCCACACCGGTTCGAATTGCTCGGCTTCGTCGGCCACGGGCACCTGGCCGCCGGGCATGCGGGCGATGAGGAAGGGCACGTCGAAGCGGCGCGGCAGGTCGCGGTCGCCCGTCCAGCGCGCCAGCACGAAGACCTCGTCGGCCGCAAGGCGCAGGCCGCGCGCCGCGCACTGCGCGGCGAACGGTGCGTGGCGGTCGAGCGCGGCGATGTCGGTGGCATTGGCCATGCGCCCATCGGCATGGCGCGCCAGCAGGAGGCCGAGCTCTTCGAAGCTCTCGCGGATGGCGGCGACGGCCTGGGTGAGCTGCTCGTCCGTCTGGCCGGGCCGGCGCTCGCAGGCGGCGTGCGTCGCCGGGTCGGCGTCGAGCGCGTCGATGCCGCCTCCGGGGAACACGTAGGCGCCGGGCGCGAAGCTCGCCTTGGCGGAGCGGCGTGTCATCAGCACCTGCAGGCCGCCGTCGCCCTCGGGCGCATCGCGCACCAGAAGCACGGTGGCGGCCAGCAGCGGTTCGACGGGGGTGCGCTGCGGGTGCAGCAGTTGGCTGGGGCGTGTCATCGGCCCATTATCGAGCCCGGCGCCTCAGCGTCAGCCACGCGCAGGAATCTCCAGGCCGCGCGCCACGGCGGGGCGGGCGACAAAGGCGTCGAGCACGCGCTGCACCTGCTTGAACTGGCCGAACTCCACCAGCTCGCCCGCACCGTAAAAACCGATCAGGTTGCGCACCCAGGGGAAGGTGGCGATGTCGGCCACGGTGTATTCGTCGCCCATGATCCAGTCGCGCCCGGTCAGGCGCTGGTCGAGCACGCCGAGCAGGCGTCTGGATTCGGCCACGTAGCGATCGCGCGGGCGCTTGTCCTCGTAGTCCTTGCCGGCGAACTTGTGGAAGAAGCCCAGCTGGCCGAACATGGGGCCGAGGCCGCCCATCTGCCACATCAGCCACTGCAGCGTCTGGTAGCGCGCTGCGGCGTCCTGCGGCACGAATCGGCCGGTCTTCTCCGCCAGGTACCAGAGGATGGCGCCGGATTCGAACAGCGCCAGCGGCGTGCCGCCCGGCCCATTCGGGTCGATCAGTGCGGGAATCTTGTTGTTCGGGTTGAGCGAGAGGAACTCGGGCGAGGTCTGGTCGTTCGTCTCGAAGCGCACCAGGTGCGGTTCGTAGGGCAGGCCCGTTTCCTCCAGCATGATGGACGCCTTCACGCCGTTGGGCGTGGGCAGCGAATACAGCTGGATGCGCTCGGGGTGCTGCGCCGGCCATTTGCGCGTGATGGGGAAGTCGCTCAGTGGCGTCATGGGGGTTCCTTTGCTTGTCCAGCCGCCAGCCTAAACCCAAGCCGGGGTGCGTGCCCGGAAGGGGCCTCTGCGCCCATAATCGCGGCCATGGAAATCGCGTTCACCAAGATGCAGGGCGCGGGCAACGATTTCGTCGTGCTCGACCAGACGGCCGGCGTGGTCGAACTCACGCCCGGGCAGATCCGCTTTCTGGCCGACCGGCACTTCGGCGTCGGCGCCGACCAGGTGCTCTGCGTGCGCCCCGCCCCCAGCCCGGAGGTTGATTTCGCCTACGCCATCTACAACGCCGACGGCGGCGAGGTGCAGCAGTGCGGCAACGGCGCGCGCTGCTTTGCCCGATTCGTGCGCGACAAAGGGCTGAGCGGCAAGGACAGCCTGCGCGTGCAGACGCTCTCGGGCACCATCGTGCTGCAACTGGCCGGCGACGGCGTGACGGTGGACATGGGCCGCCCGGTGTTCGACCCGCTGCAGGCGCCGTTCACCGCGACCGGGCTGCAGCCGCAGGCCGAGGGCGCCTGGCAGACCTGGCCCCTGGCGCGCGAGGACCAGGGCCAGGAAACCCTGCTGCACGTGGCGGTGCTCTCCATGGGCAACCCGCACGCGGTGCTGCTGGTGGACGACGTCGAGACCGCCCCGGTGGCCGAACTCGGCCCGCTGATCGCCAACCACCACCGCTTCCCCGAGCGCACCAACGCCGGCTTCCTGCAGATCGTCGACGCCCAGCACGTGCGCCTGCGCGTGTACGAGCGCGGCGCGGGCGAGACGCTCGCCTGCGGCACGGGCGCCTGCGCCGCCGTGGTGGCCGGCATCCGCATGGGGCGCCTGGCCTCGCCGGTGCGGGTGCAGACGCGCGGCGGCGAGCTGTCCATTGCCTGGAGCGGCCAAGCGGCCGACTCCGTTTTCATGACCGGCCCGGCCACCACGGTGTTCGAGGGCCGCATTCAACTTCCGGACAACCTATGAGCAGCAACGCCCCCGTGTCCCCCATCACCGAAGACGACATCGCCCATTTCCTGGCCAATACGCCGGAATTCTTCGAGCGCCACGCCGAGGTGCTGGCCAGCGTGCAGATCGCCAGCGTCCACGGCGCGCGCGCGGTGAGTCTGCAGGAGCGCCAGGCCGAGATGCTGCGCGAGAAGATCAAGGCGCTGGAGCAGCGTGTCATGGACATGGTGCGCAACAGCCACGACAACGAAGCCATTGCCACCAAGGTGCACGCCTGGGGCTGCGAACTGCAGCGCGTGCAGGATCCGGCCGCGCTGCCGCAGGCCGTGGTGCAAGGCATAGAGCGCCATTTCGAGGTGCCGCAGACGGCCATCCGCGTCTGGGGCGTCGCCGCCGAGCATGCCGGGCAGGATTTCGCCCAGGACGCGAGCGAGGACGTGCGCACCTTCGCCAGTTCGCTCACCATGCCCTTCTGCGGCCCCAACCTGGGCTTCGAGCCGGCCAACTGGTTGCCGCGCGTCGCCGTGGAGGAAGGCGACAGCATGGCGGCGCAGTCGCTTGCGCTGCTGCCGCTGCGCGAGGGCCCGATCGACAGCGCCACGCCGGCCTTCGGCCTGCTGGTCGTCGGCTCGCCCGACCCGCAGCGCTTCGACGCCACCATGGGCACCGAATTCCTCGCGCGCATGGCCGAACTGGCCAGCGCCGCGCTGCAGAGATTGCGTGAGCCACCCCCCTGAGCGGCTGCGCCGCTTCCCCCCGCTCTCGCATCGCTGCGCGATGCGGGCAGGGGGACGCCACCGGCGCGGCGGGGCGGCCCTTGCGCGGTGGCCGCTGGCTTGGGCTGCGCTCCTTGTGTGAGCTGTTGGCGATGCTCAGCGTGGTGTCGCGTCGAAAAACATGGCCAACACATGACTGCCACCACACCCCTGCCGCCTGAAGCGCTGCGCTATCTGGAGTACGTGCGCGTTGAAAAACGCCTGGCCGCGCGCACCCACGCGCTCTACACCCTCGACCTGGAACGCCTGGCGCGCATGGCCGCCGAGGCCAACGTGCCTCTGCTGGCGCTGCAACCGGCGCACATCCGCCGCTTTGTCGCGCAGATGCACGGCGCCGGGCGCAGCAGCCGGGGGATTGCGCTGATCCTCTCGGGCTGGCGCGGGTTTTTCACCTGGGCAGGCCGCCAGGGGCTGCTGGCCAGCAACCCGGTGCAAGGCGTACGCGGTCCCAAGGCGGCCAAGCCGCTGCCCAAGGCGCTGGGCGTGGACGACGCGGTGCGCCTGGCCGACTACCAGGCCCGGCAGGCCGACCCCTGGCTGGAGGCGCGCGACGCCGCCATGGTCGAGCTCCTCTATGGCTGCGGCCTGCGCGTGGGCGAACTGGTCGGCCTGGATTGCCGCGCCGGCCCCGAGGCCGCGCACCAGGGGCGCGGCTGGCTGGACCTGCAGGCCGGCGAAGTGCATGTGGTCGGCAAGGGCAGCAAGCGCCGCAGCCTGCCGCTCGGCACGGCCGCGCGCCAGGCGCTGGCGGCGTGGCTGGCACTGCGCGGCCCGCTGGGCGGCCCGGCGCTGTTCATTGGGCAGCGCGGCACGCGCCTGTCGGCGCAATCGGTCTGGAAGCGCCTGCGCCAGCGCAGCGGCGCCGCCGGCCTGACGACGCCGGTGCATCCGCACATGCTGCGGCATTCCTTCGCCAGCCACCTGCTGCAATCGAGCGGCGACCTGCGGGCGGTGCAGGAACTGCTGGGACACGCGCAGATCGCGACCACCCAGGTCTATACGCGCCTGGACTTCCAGCACCTGGCCAAGGTGTACGACCAGGCCCACCCCCGGGCCCGCAAGAAGTCGGGAGGTTGAGGTTATGTTGCTATTGTATAGATAGCTAAATACGCTTATGCAGCAAGCGCTTGACGCCAAAAATACCTGAAAAATGACCCTTTGGCACCTGCGGGTGCGCCGGGGAAGGGGCCGCTAAACTTTCGGCTTTGCGGCACGCTCCCCGTTGTTATTTCCCCCAAGGCTTTCCCCATGTCCCTCATCCCCGCGACCATCCTCACCGGCTTCCTTGGCTCGGGCAAGACGACCTTGCTCAAGCGCCTGCTCGGCGAGGCGCACGGCCAGAAAATCGCCGTCATCGAGAACGAGTTCGGCGAGGAGAACATCGACACCGACATCCTGGTGACCGAATCCAAGGAGCAGATCGTGCAGATGAGCAACGGCTGCATCTGCTGCACCATCCGCGAAGACCTGCGCGAGACCCTGCAGCTGCTGGCCGCCAAGCGCCGCAAGGGGCTGCTCGACTTCGACCGCGTGGTGATCGAGACGACCGGCCTGGCCGACCCCGGCCCGGTGGCGCAGACCTTCTTCATGGACGAAGAGATCGCGGAAACCTACCTGCTCGATTCCATCGTCACGCTGGTGGACGCCGTGCACGCGCCGCAGCAACTCGACCAGCGCCAGGAAGCGCGTCGCCAGGTGGGGTTTGCCGACCAGATCTTCCTCTCCAAGACCGACCTGGTGAGCCCCGAGGACGTGGACGCGCTCACCCACCGTCTCAAGCACATGAACCCGCGCGCGCCCATCAAGGCGGTGCACTTCGGCGAAGTGCCGATCGGCGAGGTGCTCGACCTGCGCGGCTTCAACCTGAACGCCAAGCTCGACATCGACCCGGATTTCCTCAAGGACGATGCGCACGACCACGACCACGACCATCACGACCACGTGCATGGCGAACATTGCAGCCATCCGTCGCACCAGCACGGGCACCACCACCACCACGACGACGACGTCAAGAGCTTCGTCTTCCGCAGCGGCCGGCCGTTCGACCCGGCCAAGCTGGAAGACTTCCTGGGCGCCATCGTCAACGTCTACGGCCCGCGCATGCTGCGCTACAAGGGCGTGCTCAGCATGGTGGGAACGGACCGCAAAGTGATCTTCCAGGGCGTGCACCAGCTCATGGGCAGCGACCTCGGGCCCGCCTGGTCCGAAGGCGAGGTGCGCGAGAGCCGCATGGTGTTCATCGGCATCGAACTGCCGCGCGACATCCTGGAGCAAGGCCTGGAGCAGTGCCTGGCCGGGTGACGGAGTCCTTCTGCAGGCCTTCGCGCCGGGCTTTTGTGGGTATTGCGCAACGCTGCCTGAGCTGCAAGCCGGTGTCTATACAATCGCGGCCCGGTAAAGACCGGGGGCCCCCGCCCCGGCCCGCGCACGGCGCGGATCCCACCGAACTGTCAGGAGACGGGAATTGAACGCTAACACCACCAAATCCACGGCGAAAGCGTCCAGCGCAGCCAAGCCGGCCGCCAAAGCGGCCGCCAAGACCGCCGCCAAGGCGGCCCCCGCCGCCGCTCCAGCGCCGGTGTCCTCCAGCGGCGTGCTGCGCAGCCCGCGCCCTTCCTCGCGCTTGACGCAGCTGACCGTGCCCTCGATGGCGCAGTCGGTCGCCTCCACCGCCGCCAAGTCCAGCTATTCCGCGCCCGCGCCTTCCCAGGCACAAATGGCGACGCCCGTGGCGCCGCCCAAGAAGGACCCCAAGCTGGCCGACAACTGGAAGACGCGCGCCGCCGAGGAGTTGACCGACGCCGAAGTGCTGGCCATGCCCGACAGCGAGTACATGAACGACAAGCAGATGGCGTTCTTCCGCCACAAGCTGGTGTTGCTCAAGCAGGACATGCACAACAACGCCGGCGAGACCACCGAGCACCTGCGCGAAGACACCGTGGTCGTTCCCGACCCGGCCGACCGCGCCACCATCGAGGAAGAGCACGCGCTGGAGCTGCGCACGCGCGATCGCGAGCGCAAGCTCCTCAAGAAGATCGAGCAATCCATTGCCCGCATCGACGCCGGGGACTACGGCTACTGCGACGAAACCGGCGAACCCATCGGCGTCGGCCGCCTGCTGGCCCGCCCGACGGCCACCCTGTCGCTCGAAGCGCAGCAGCGCCGCGAACTCAAGCAGAAGATGTTCGGCGATTGAGTGGGCAGGCTTTTTGAAACTTGATGCCTCAGCGGTGCGCGCGCCGTAAACTGTCTCCATGAGCAAGGAAGACACCCCGACCGGCGGCCTGTTGTCCAAGGTGGTGCGCTTCGTGCGCAACCCCACGGTCAACTGGACCGACCTCGATTCCATCGAGGCCGATCGGGAGAGCCAGTACAGCAAGCAGATGCTCAAGGAGATGATCGAGCGCAAGCGCCGCAACGACTTCGTGCGCCGGCGGGAGTTCGATCAGCTGAGAAAGCTGCGCGCACGCGATGCGCTGACCGGCCAGCGTGTCGAAGATCCGGCCGCGCGCCCTTCGTTCTTCCAGAGCAGCCTGACCTCGCCCGACGACCGCGCCGGCACGATCAAGAAGATCGATGAGATCGAGGCGCAGATGTCGATGCAGTGGTGGAAGAGCAAGCAGAACGCCGACGCGCCCACCGAGCCCATGGG
>MEDL01000108.1 GCA_001724785.1 Acidovorax sp. SCN 68-22
TTGCTGCGACACACCCTGGACGTCTGACTATCCCATAAGGACCTCGTCAAGAGGTTGCTGAGCTGACGCTTACTGTAGAAGTTGCGCCGCGCAGCACCCTCTCGGCAGTTGAGCAAGATGACGCACATTTCGGGCAGATGGCAGGCTACGCCGGAGATGGAGCTCTGCTGGAAAGGGGGCCCGGCATCGACGAACAGAACCGGAATATCGAGCTCTTTTTCGATGAACTGGGGCAACGTGAGAGCGGGCACCAGCCCGAGTTGGTGCTTACAGACTAGTTGTTCTGCCGCGTAACAATGCCCGGCCACCTCAGCCCCGGACAGCGAACGCTTTCGCTCTGACCGTCTGTAGCTAACAAACTCCAGTCGCAGTCAGCTGTTGCTTATCACAGCCATATTGTGAGGGACCCATTCTGTTCCACGCCCCTCCTCGTGCTGCAAATTAAAAGTTGTGCCGGTAGTGGATTGCATGTTCAATCAAAGTAGACCGTGACCTCTGTCTGTCTTTGCTCTACACGAAATATCCCGCACACACCCTTGCACTGCCGAGATGAAGTTATTTCTTGAACACTTTGGACTATTAATTTTTGTTGCCATCCTTGTAGTCTGGTTGTTGATACTGCTCGTGCGATATCCACTGCAAAACGAAAACGAAAGTGTCCTCAAATACCTGTCTCGATTCTGCAAAAAATACGAAGGCTTGCCCTGCTTGCAGATGAAAATTGTCATTTGGACATGTTCTTTGGGGACAATTTTTGCAACTCTAATGAATAGTTTTATTCGACCTTGAATGGCTCCAGGTCAAGTCATGGGGGGGACCTGTACCGGTCACTTAGGCTACCAAACATCCCAAGGCAATTCACACGCATCTTTCAATGATCGCTTTGAGGCACGCAACTGAGAGACCGCTCAGGGCCCAAAGCGGTTTTAGCCCGCACTCCAATGCGGCCGTTCGCGCCTGCGAACGAAGCGAAGTCCATGCAATGCGAAACTCAGCTTTCGGCATCCAACTTGCGGCGGCGCTCCAAGAACCGGTGAACTAGGTCCTGTAGCGCTCTCGGAAGGTCTGGCGTTTTCGCAGTTTCGACCAGCGCCGACATGTACTTGGATCGCTCTTGGTCCGACAGGCGACCATTGAGTATCCGATTGGCCATCAAGATGGCGTTGTAAGAAGGCTGTGTCCGCAAGGAGTCGAGCAAGCGTTCCGTGTAACTTGGATAGAACCCCTCCGTCAGGTGTACAAGAGTCCCAGGCGCACCCATGTCGTCTAGGGGGTGCGCCTCGAAGAACGCGAAGATTGGCTCGATCAATCCTTCATTTCTGTCGGACTCAGGCACCGCCTCCACAAGTTCGTCAACACGAAGCAAAAAATCCGTGGCTGCCGGATCAAGTCGGAACAACTGGTGTTCGAATTCTCTGAGGCTATTCATGGTGTAGGTTGGAAGAAGGGCTGCTTCTGGCCGATAGTACTCATTCGCGCGAGCTGCGCGAGCGTCTGCAACCAGCCTGAAGCAGCCCACCCAACCCTTGGCATTCTTCTGAGCCTCACCATCCAGGGCGAGAGCACTTGAACGATTGATGACGTCCAACAGCTCAACACGTTTCGAAACCATGTTTATTTTTTGAGACTTTTTTCAGCTCCCCTCTGTGGACGCCGTGTTAAATTTGGATATAGTGAATATTTGGATTACATGCATTGGCTAATACAGAAATTAATAAGGTCACCAGCGATAAGCTTCTACAGATCATTCAATAGCCTATGCATGCGGTAGGGAAATTGCATTGCAACCGCAAAGGCTCATAACGCAACAAGCTACGACAATTCAATTGATCATGAATTCCACCGTTGAATTGAGCGCTGACGAGTTTTTTGAGCAATGGCTAGAACATTGCTCAAATGATGACCAGCGGGCCATCAACGACTTTGATTTTTTCAGGTACTTTTGGATCTCGTGGACCAAATTTTTGGCAAAAGGTGGGGACCCTGATAACCCAAGATGGGTTCACTGGACCGATGCAGACCCAGTGTTGGTCAAAGGCTATCTGACCGGTGGAATCAAAGTGCGCGGGAGTGGCGTCAAAATCAGCGAGATCACCAAACGCAGGTACTGGCGCCTGCTGGAACGGGTGTATGACTACGCCATGGAGCGCGGTTTGGTCGCTACAAATCCAGCAGCAGGCATTGCCGACAAGGAAAAGCCTCCTTCCGAAGATCCGAAGGGGGCCATCCTTTCACCTGTGGTCTGGGAGCAGTGCATCAAGATGCTTCGGGAAGACTCGGGTGAAGCCTTGAATCTGAAGGCCAGCGACATCCGCAACCGCGCGCTCTTGCTGGTCCTTTTTGAGCTGGGGTTGACCTCGGCGGAAGTCCGCGCGCTCTCGCACGAATCCTTCGTGGACGGCAGGGGAGGGAAGGGTGCCTCGATCCGCATCACTTCGGGTGGCGTCAACCAACTGCGCACGATGGTCGTGTCGGATGAGGTGCGTTCGGCCGTGGCATCGTGGCTGCAGGTGCGCGCGACGGCTGGCAAACACGCGATGACGCCAGCTCTTTTCAGCTCGCAGACTGGCAAACCGATGACGGACGAAAACCTGTTGGTGCTGGTGCGCGCGCACCTGCTGGCCGCCAGTCGGGCCGCTGGCCAGGGTGACCCGGTTCGCGCTGGGCCACAGATCGTCAGGAACACCAGGCTGGTGCAATGGATGCTGTCTGGCATGCCCCAGCCGGAAGTGGCACTTCGCGCCGGTCTCAAGAACGTCCGGGGGCTCTTGCATTTGCGCCAGCATTTGCCGGATGGACCGCGCCTGGAACTCGCGCGCGCGTCCAGCCGAAAGGACGACGAACCGCTGCGCCCAGCCTACGCGTAGCTGCTCTCGGGGTGATCCGCTGGGGCTCAACCATGGGTCTTCACCCTGAGCACGGGCAACACGCCCGATCTCGGCATTCAGTCATCCTGGAAACGCTGGCGCCAACTGGGCTATCCCTTCGTCCTCTGGGCCCAGTCAATTTCGACATAGGATCACCACCATGGTTCGCGGGCCAAAGCCTGCACTTGGCATTGATCGGGAGACTTGAGTGAGTGCAAGAGAGAGGGTAACGCGCAACACGCACGAGTTCTGGAAGGCGACGTGCGGCATCGACACCCACGCCAGGGGCTCTGGGAATGCTCGCAACGACACACCGTGGGTCGCCTTCACGGCGGATCGGAAAGCTCTGGTTTGCACGGTCTGGGAAGACCAGATCGCCAAAGTCGTTGATCCCATCGACAACCGGACCCGCAGCTTCGTGATGCTCGGCGGGAAATCAGCAAAGTGGAAGGGCGGGGCGGTCAAGCGGGGCCGCGAAGCGGAAGCCGCCATAAGCGAGGCGGTGAAGTCTCGCGTGCCGATATTTGGCTTTCGTGCAGTGGCGTCTGGCGACGATCCCGCCCACATGACCCGCCATGTGAAGCACATCAACCTCGATCATGTCTCCGTCCTCAAGCCTCAGTTCGGACGCGCCCCCGATGACCCACGGCAACGCCTGGGCCTGGAAAAGGAGCTTCGGGACCGTTGGAAGAGCCCGGACGTTGATGCGCTCAATACTGCGACTCTCTTCGAATTGGTGGATGCCACTGGCAATGTGCCCGGTGCCGACTGGAACCCTTTGCTTGCGCCTGCTACAGGGACCGACGACGCTGCTGAGCTTCGTGGCAATGCGCTGGCCGCGCGCATCGTGCTGCCCTACCTGGTAGAGCACGTCCGCAGACAGACCGATGGCATCATCGAGCCTCTGACCTACTCCGACCTGGCGACGATGCTGGGCCGGGTCAAGGCCGATGGAAATGCCTTTGCTCAGGGGATGGGGAAAGTCCTGGGTCTAGTGACCCGTCTGGTGGAGGCAGGCACGCGCGATTGGCCTGAGGAACTTCGCCCCCCTCACATCACATGCATTGTGGTCGCCAAATCGGGTGCCACTGCCGGTCTTCCCAGCGATGGCGTCAAGGACTACTGGCCCGGATTCGAGGTGCTGACACCGGCTGAAAAGCGGGCCAAGGTGCGATATGAATTCGACCGCATCCTCGCCTACGGTGATCGATGGCTCCAGGTCCTCGAAAGTGTGGGCCTTGGCTCCGCAGCAACGCCGGCAGACCTCGATTCAGCCAACGGCAAAGACAAACGCTACTACGGCTGGGGTGGCGGCGAGTCCGAGGAGCACAAGCAGCTGCGCCTCAATGTCATGGCCAGGCCGGAGCTGTTCGGCCTGAAGAACACGCTCCACGCGGAGACGGAGTATCCGCTCCTGTCGGGTGATCGCTTGGATGTATTTTTCCGAACGGAGGCACGTTTGGTCGGCGTCGAGGTCAAATCCATCCGGTCGGCTGACGATGACCTGGAACGTGGCATCTACCAGTGCGTGAAGTACCTGGCCGTCATGCGCGCTCAGGCGTTCATCAACGAACCTGCGGGCGCATTGATCCAAGTCATGGCGTTACTGGTGGTGCAAAAGCAGCTCCCAGCTGCCCTGGAGGAACTCGCCACGAAGCTGGGCGTGAAATGGATGGTGCTGCCCCCAGGGCATTTTGCGCAGGAAATACAAGCTTGAACTTCAAGTCGATCCATGTCGCGATCACGCGAAGCTCATAGAGCGCATAAAACTTGATCTGGGTAGTTCCATACAGCGACAATGGATTTCAACATAACCTGCGGTTTCTACGATAATGTTGTCCAGTCAGATATTGTTGTAATGTCGATAATGAATGGCATACACGACAAAAACAGGCGACCTTGAATGGCCAATAGCGAGCGACATCAAAAGCTGTATGAAGCAATTAAGGACAAGCATGGGCTACCTGCGAGCATAGCAATGACTCTTGCGATCTCATCAGGTGCCGGTTCAGTTGATGAAATCCGGTTTCTTGCTGACCTGATACTGTCATTTCGAAATATACGATTCCAGGGCTACGCCAATGGCGCCAAAGGGGTTATTCTTCGGGCAGATTATTCTGATGGTGGTTTAGACGCAAACTATTACATCGACTTTTCGTTTCAACAGAGATTTAGGAATGCAGCTCCAAAAACGACGGACTGGAGAGTTGACTTAGCCATTTACGTGTATTCAAAGTTCCCAAAAGAAGCGCAACTCATTCATTCGCTTGCTCTCGAATACGATGGGCACCCATCACACTACTTAGAGACAAAAGTTAAAAGTCAAATGGTAAGAGATGCGTACATCCTGAAGGATCAGTGTATGCAGGTTTCCAGAATCAGTGCAGATATGGCGAAGGACGACCCCGGCCTAATCAAGAAAGCAATTAGAAGCAGCATTCGCTTCCACGTCAAAACACATAAAATGACGGTCGCCGAAACCGCTCGATTAGCCAAAAACGGCGTCGCAATATTACGAACCGATTTTCCAGAGAACAAGATCACGGGTCGCAAGACCCGAGATCCATGGGTTGACTGCCCCATATGCAAGGGCAAAGGCGAATTCGGTTATTATCCATGCAAATTATGCGAAAGCCATGGAACCCTTCCCACGAGCAAGCTTAGTTCTATCAACATCGCAGATTTTTTTGAAGTAAGATGCCCTGCCTGCGGATTGACCCCTCGAAAATCGTGCACACAATGTAATGGCAGGGGCACCATGGATCACTTAAAAGCTCTTCAGTACACCATCAAGCACTACAGGGATAATTGACGGTATTAGCTGCAAGCCGAGACCTCAGACGCTCGACTTGAGTTTTTCCGCCACCCTGATCCGCTCGGACATGTCGGCTTTCACATAGATGGCGGTGGTGTTGATGTTCTTGTGTCCCAGCAGCCCTTGCACCACGCTGAGATCACCTTCTGACGACTTCAGCGCCTTGTGCGCATAGGTGTGGCGAAGCCAGTGGGTAGAGGCCCGCATGAAAGGCCCCTTGCCCTCGCCCGGTTTTTCACCAGCGGTGGCAGAGCACATCGCAAAGAATCCTTTGAGGATCTGATACAGCATGTGGGCGGACAAGGCACCGTTCTCGTTGACGGTGTACTTGAGCTGGCCTGCCACGGATATGCCTTCGATCTCAATCGTCGGCAGCGCTTTGACCTGTGATGCCAGGGCTTTCTCGTCCCGTTCCTTTTTCAGCCTCTTGTCTTTCGCCCAGATCCACCGGTCATCTAACACCCCGATCAGCGGCTGGTCCTCGGGCTTGACGTGAGAGAAGTATTTCAGCCTGCCCTGGATCACCAGCTCCTCGCGATCCTTGCGGTGCTCGCGCAAGGCCTCCATGGTCTCTGCGTTCAAGGGCACTTGCCGTTTGCGCTTGCCCTTGCCCAGCACCTGCAGCACACGCGCTTCAGAACCAGGTTCAAGCGCTCGGTCGGTCTGTACGTGGGACCACCGGGCCTGCGCCACCTCCGCACGGCGAAGACCCGCGTTTTCCAGGAGGCGGAACAGGGCGCGCAGCCGCCGCTTGGGAGCACCATCGGGCAGTTCTGCGAACGTGTTCCCCACCACCTCCAGGTCGGCTTTGGTGAACGAGCGGAATACGTCCAACGTCTCTTCCTCGCGCTTTTTGCCGTGGACGGCCTGGGCAGCGTTGCCGTCGATGTATCCCGATTCTTTCCAGTGCGTGTACATCTTGCGCACTGCGGCGAACGTCACATTCAGGCTCACAGAATTGAGGGGCCCGCGCAGCGGCCTCCAGCCGGTGGTCTTTTTCTTGGGCGAACCTTTGTCTGTTTGAACCCAGTGAGGAGGCGGGGCGATCAAAAAATCCTTGAAGGCAAAGAAGTCGGCCTCGTCCAGTGAAGAGAGCGCCTTCTTGCGCTCATGGACGGACCAGAGGATCAAGCGCTCGATGGAGCGCTGGTACGCCTCCTGGGTGAATGGCGACAGGTCCTGGATCTTGAGAAACCACCCCCTCACGGCCTCCAGGTCGTTGGTGGCACTCATTGTGTTGACCCCGTGCTTGCGAAACGTGCCCTTGGTTCCCATCAGATCTGCAGGCCACTTCATCGAGGTCAGCGGCTGCAGGGCTTTTTCATCCGAAACCTGCACTTCGGTGGAGGTGGCGTTGGCGACCAGGGCAGGGAGCTGGGACAGGCCTTCGGCGGGCGCCAGGTTCCAGCGCAGAATCCATGCCAACAGGTTGTCCGCCCGCTTGACCCCATAGCCAGGCAGGGCGTCGTACCAGGTGGCGCCTTGCAGCGACATCCAGTCCACCAGGTTCCCCAGCGTGATCACACCGGCTTTGCGCAGCGCCTGCATCTGGGCGGCCGACATGATCACCCACTGCTCCACGCGATGGGCGCGCTCGGGCTTGGTGCCCAGGTGTTCATCCAGCCAGTTGATCGCGTGTAGCACGTCCTTCATGCGCTCGGCCGCGCTGCGGGCCTGCTCCAGATCCTGCACAGGCTCGACCGGGATCACTGTCGGCGCGTTGGCCAAGGCGATCTCTGCCTGTGCGGGCAAAGCAGTGGCCACGGGAGCGGTATGGGCGGGAAGTGCAGCTTCTGCGTCCTGCAGCGCCTCCTGGTACCGCTCGATCAGCTCCGCTTCAGAAAACATGCCTTCGTCAAACTGCGCCGCAAACTCCTCCAGCGACGGCGGCTGGGGCGCCTGGACTGCCACCGGCTTGGCAACGGCAACGGATACGGCCTGCGCTGCAGGGGCCGATGGCTGGGCACCGGGCCCACTGGCCGGAATCCGCGGTGCCTCCAGCACAATGGTTTGGTGGTCCCTGAGGACCCTCACCATAGCGCGGGCCTCCTGGGACTGCTCGATGCCATTGGCTGCAGCCTCGATCCGGTCCAAAAGCTCCTGGTATCTCTTGATCAGCGCTGGGCGTTCGGGCGCTCGGCCTGGCCAGAGCATGTACTGGCGGGCGGCGACCGTGAGATCCACCCCTTGGGCAACCGCCCGCAGCATGGCAAACTCATCGGCCGTGGCGCTGCTGTCGTGGGCAATCTTGGTGCGCGAGCCTGGTGGCCGACCGCGCCGCCGCGCTGTCTTGGCAGGTTGCGCGGGCTCCAGCGGCTGGCCACCGTCAAAATCCGCGACCGCGAGATTTCCGGGGCCGTCGATGGGGCCGGTGTCGGCGGGCGATTGACCCGCAGGAATTTCGGGCGTAGAGTGGGCCATGACTTTGAAAAAACCGATTGTCTTGAACGTTGGCCAGCGGGTCCAGCACCGGGCCAAAAGGTACAACTAAGCGTCAGAGGAGCCGGGAAATCCCCCTCCTCTATTTTTATGACTCATTTGCTAGACCTTAATGGATATTATGGGACAGTGCACATTAAATGTAAAACGATTCCGAAGCGTCAAAAACTTAACGAAGTTAACGGATTGATCAGACACACTCAATTCAACGCAGCTATCTAATCTTGCGAAGTTTTCAGGAGCGATGTACATTTCCCCATGGAAGCACGGCCTGGCCGATGGATGTCGGCCGCGTGACCACAGGAGATCGAAATGCTTGTTTGTATAGACGGCCCGAGTCTGCCCAGAGCGCCTTCAGCGCTAGATCACTACGCGATCATTCGCCGCAACGGCTGCGTGGTTCCGTTCGAACCGCAGAGGATTGCGGTAGCCATGATGAAAGCGTTCTTGGCCGTGCATCAGACGATGCGGAGGTCCTGCACATGGCACCCCTTTTCCTACCCGATGAGCACCCTGTCGAGTCGCGTCTCGCAGTGGTACAGCCACGAACGCTTAGAAGTCCGCTTCCCGAAGATGGGCGGTGGTCCGCGCCTGGGCGCACGGCGCCGCAACAACACCGACCTTCGCGACGGATCTACTTCTGGCTTCTTCTCGGCGGCAAAGCCCAACCTGCGCAACGCGCCATAAGCGCACCACGGTTTGAAATCCCCATGAACACCCTGTCCATTTCCTCACCGTTTGCCCACCGCAATGCACCAGACCTCTCGCAGGCGTCTCCTGATCCCTACGCGACAGCGGCCCAGTCTGCCGCTGTCTTGCGCTCGGGTGCGCAGTACCGCCGCGAGCGCATGGAA
>MEDL01000109.1 GCA_001724785.1 Acidovorax sp. SCN 68-22
ATCGCCGTGCCGTTCACGCCCGTCCCCGGCACCCGGCTCCTGGCGCGGGACACTGCCGCGCGCGCCGCCCTGCTGCAAGCGGTGCTGGCCTGGTGCGCAAAGGAGCGCTTGTCCTCCCTGCATCTGTTGTTCGGCAGCCAGGACGACCTGGACACCTGCCGCACAGCCGGCATGCTGCAGCGCACCACCACGCAGTTCCACTGGTCCAACGCCCGCCCCGGCGGAGGCCGGTACCGCGACTTCGACGACTTCCTGGCGGCGCTGACCCAGGACAAGCGCAAGAAGATCCGCCAGGAGCAGCGCCGCGTGCAGGCCGCCGGTGTGCGCTGGTCCTGGGCGCGGGGCGCGGACATCGGCACCGCGTCCTGGGACTTCTTCTACCGCTGCTACGAGCGCACCTACCTCGAGCACGGCAACCCGCCCTACCTCAGCCGGGACTTCTTCCAGCGCATGGCGCAGGACATGCCGGACGCCTGGCTGATGTTCGTGGCCGAACGCGGCGGCCGGCCGATAGCTTCCAGTTTGATAGCTGTAACCCCTAGTGCGACGGGCGCTGGAGGCCAAAAAACCTCTGATTTTCCGGCCTGCGCCGCCTACGGCCGCTACTGGGGCGCGCTGGAGCGCGTGGACAGCCTGCACTTCGATGCCTGCTACTACCAGCCGCTCGCGTGGTGCATCGCGCACGGTTACGACGCCTTCGAAGGCGGCGCCCAGGGCGAGCACAAGATGGCGCGCGCCCTGCTGCCGGTCGCCACGCACAGCGCGCACTGGCTGGCGCACCCGGCGTTCGCCGAGGCCGTCGAACGCTTCCTGGAGCGCGAGGATGCGGGCATGGCCGCCTACCTGGGCGAGCTGCGTGCGCGCAGCCCCTTTCGCCAGCCGGGGCCGCCGGCCACAAACCCCTGACAGCAGCGCGGTGAGTTCCTTTCCGTTGCTCCCTCCCTTAAAGATGCATATGATTAGCATCTAATAAAACCACGGTCGCCACGATGATCCTTCACCGCTCTGCCGCCCCCTGGGGCGTTTCCACCCGCGAGGCCCGCCATGGGCGCGTCTGACCAGGCCGCGCCGCTGGCGCAGGCGCTCGAGCGCCCCTACCGGCACGGGTTCGTTACCGATGTCGAGTCCGATTCGCTCCCCCCTGGCCTGGACGAAGGCACGATCCGCGCCATCTCGCGCAAGAAGCGTGAGCCCGAGTTCCTGCTGAAGTGGCGCCTGGCCGCCTACGAACGCTGGCTCGCCATGCCCGTGCCCGAATGGGCGCATGTGCGCATGGAGCCGGTGGACCTGCAGGCACTCAGCTACTACTCGGCCCCCAAGTCGCTCAAGGACCGGCCCAAGAGCCTGGACGAGGTCGACCCCAAACTGCTCGAAACCTACGAGAAGCTCGGTGTGCCGCTGCACGAACGCGCACGGCTGGCGGGCGTGGCAGTGGATGCGGTGTTCGATTCGGTCTCCGTGGGCACCACCTTCCGTGAGCAGCTGCACAAAGTCGGGGTCGTCTTCTGCTCGTTCTCCCACGCCGTCGAGCACCACCCGGAACTCATCGAGCGCTACATGGGCAGCGTGGTGCCGGTGGGCGACAACTACTACGCGGCGCTGAACTCGGCGGTGTTTTCCGACGGCTCCTTCGTCTACATCCCCAAGGGCGTGCGCTGCCCGATGGAGCTGTCCTCGTACTTCCGCATCAACGCCAAGGGCACCGGACAGTTCGAGCGCACGCTGATCATTGCCGAGGAAGGCAGCCATGTGAGCTATCTCGAAGGCTGCACCGCGCCGCAGCGCGACGAGAACCAGCTGCACGCCGCCGTGGTGGAACTGGTGGCGCACGACGACGCCTACATCAAGTATTCGACCGTGCAGAACTGGTACCCCGGCGACGAGAACGGCCTGGGCGGCATCTACAACTTCGTCACCAAGCGAGGTTTGTGCGCCGGGAAGCGCTCGCACATCGCCTGGACGCAGATCGAGACCGGCTCGGCCATCACCTGGAAGTACCCCAGCGTGGTGCTGCGCGGCGACGATTCGCGCGGCGAATTCCATTCCATCGCCGTGTCGAACCACTTCCAGCAGGCGGACACCGGCACCAAGATGATCCACCTGGGCAAGAACACCAGCAGCCGCATCGTCTCCAAGGGCATCAGCGCCGGCCACGCGCAGAACAGCTACCGTGGCCTGGTGCGCGTGAACGCGGGTGCGGCGAACGCACGCAACCACACGCAGTGCGATTCGCTGCTGATCGGCCCCAAGTGCGGCGCGCACACCTTCCCCTACATCGACACGGCGCGCAGCGACGCCGTGGTGGAGCACGAAGCCACCACCACGCGCATCTCGCAGGACCGCTTGTTCTATTGCCAGCAGCGCGGCATCGCGCCCGACGATGCCACGGCGCTGATCGTCGGCGGCTTCTGCCAATCGGTGCTGGAGGAACTCCCCATGGAATTCGCCCTGGAAGCCAAGGCCCTGCTCGCCGTCTCGCTGGAAGGCTCGGTCGGCTGAACCCACTCCTCAAGAAATACGAAAATCCCATGTCCACCACTTTCACCCCTTCCCTGCTGCAGCTCGACGGGCTGCAGGTCGCCATCGGCGACAAGACCATCCTCCAGTCCATCACCCTGAACGTCGCGCCCGGCGAACTGGTCGTGCTGATGGGCGCCAACGGCAGCGGCAAGAGCACGCTCGGCCTGGCACTGGCCGGCCACCCGGCGTACCACGTGACCCAGGGCAGCGCGCGCCTGGCCGGCGCCGACCTGCTGGCCATGGAGCCGCAGGAGCGCGCCCGCGCCGGGCTGTTCCTGTCGTTCCAGGCGCCGCCGGAAATCCCGGGCGTGAAGAACAACCTGTTCATCCGCACGGCCCTGAACGCCGTGCGCGCCGCGCGCGGCGAGGAGCCGCAGGACGCCTTCGATTTCCTCGGTAGCGCCCGCACCGCCGCCACGCAGCTGGGCCTGCCCGACGCCATGCTCGGCCGCCCGGTGAACGACGGTTTCTCCGGCGGCGAGCGAAAGCGCAACGAGCTGCTGCAACTGGCCATGCTGCGCCCGCGCCTGGCCATCCTCGATGAAATCGACTCCGGCATGGACGTGGATGGCGTGCGCGCCGTGGTGGAACTGGTGCAGCGCCTGCGCAGCGAAGGCACGGCGTTCGTGGTGGTCTCGCACTACCTGCAACTGATCGAATCGCTCCAGCCCGACACCGTGCTGCGCCTGGCCGACGGCCAGATTGCCGAGCGCGGCGACCTGGCCCTGGCACAGCGCATCGCGCGCACCGGCTTTGTGCAGACGCCGGAACTGGCGGAGGCTTGAGACGCATGAACATCCGCCCCATCACCGCCGAGGAGGCCATGCAAATGGCCCGCGAGCACCTGGCCACCACCGGCTGGGTGGCGCCGCGCAACGAGTCGTTCCGCCACCTGCCGCCGCCGCCGGCCGCGCTGTGGCTGGAGCGCACGGCGGAACCGCCGGCAGCGGCCAGCGGCTGGACCTTGAGCGCGCTGGCCGGCGGCGCGCCGGAAGGTGCCGTGGCGCGTACCCTGGACGCCACCGACACCGCGCAGCGCGCCGAGCTGTTCGCCGGCCTGGACCTGCCCGGCGACGACGATGCCGCGCCCTTTGCCTGGGCGCACCGCGCCCTGTGCACCTCGGGCCTGCGCGTGCAGGTCGGCGGTGGGACCGAACAGCAGCCGACGCAGCTCGACCTGCAGCACCGGCCCAGCCAGGCGGTGGAAGCGCCGCTGCTGGTGCTCGACATTGCCGAAGGCGCGCACTGCGTACTGCGCGAGCGCCACGCAGCGGGCGACGCCGGCACGGTGCAAAACCTGCAGATGCACGTGCGCCTGGGGCGCGGTGCCAGCCTGCAGCACCTGCGCATCCTGGCGCCGCACACGGACGACCGCTGCGCGCATGTCGTGCATGCCGAAGTCGGCGAGGACGCACGCTACGTCCAGGCCTTCGTCGCCGGCGGCAGCAGCTACCACCTGCAGCGCAGCCAGGTGCTGCTCGGCGGTGCCGGCGCCTCGGCCCATATTGCAGGCATCACCTGTGCGGCCGACACGCAGTTCGAACAACAGGTTTTCATGCGCCACGCCGCCGTGCGCACCACCAGCCACAGCGAGGCCCTGGTGCTGGCCAGCGGCACGGCCCGCACCGTGGCGAACGCCAGCACCCACATCGCTGCCGGCGCGGACGAAGCCGATGTGCGCCAGCGCCTGGCCGGCATTCCGCTGGGCGGCCAGCCCCGGCTGGTGCTGCGCCCGCACCTGGAGATCTACCACGACAACGTACAGGCGGCCCACGGTGCCACCTGGGGCGCCCTGCCCGAGGACGCGCTGTTCTACGCCCGCCAGCGCGGGCTGGACGCGGCGGCGGCGCGCGCGCTCATCATCGAAGGCATGGCCCAGGCCTTGCTGGCGCGCGCCTTCCCCGACGCCGCCATGCTGGACGTACTGGCCCAGGGCGACGGCCTGCGAAGTGTGCTGCGCCAGGTGCTGGAGACCGCCCATGGGTGACATGCTTCCCGCCCGCTGGTTGAGCGCACCGGGCGCCGCGGCCACGGCCACGAATGGCTTCACCGGCCTGCGCGCCCTGTTCCCCGTGCTCTCGCAGCATGTCCAGGGCAGCGCCCTGGCCTACCTGGACAACGCCGCGACAACCCAGATGCCCAAGCCGGTGCTGGACGCGCTGGCGCATTTCGAGCGCCACGACCGCGCCAACATCCACCGCGGCGTGCACGCGCTCAGCCAGCGCGCCACCGACGCCTACGACGCCGCGCGCGCCGGGCTCAAGCGCTTTGTCGGCGCGGGTGCTGACCACGAACTGGTCTTCACCTCGGGCACCACCGAATCGCTCAACCTCGTGGCGCACGGCCTGTCGGCGCACGCCGGTGGCAGCGCGCCGCTGCAGCCGGGCGACGAAATCATCGTCAGCGGCCTGGAGCACCACGCCAACCTGCTGCCCTGGCAGCGCGCCGCGCGCGCCAGCGGCGCCGTGCTGCGCATCCTGCTGCCCGATGCCGAGGGCCACCTGCACACGGAAGACCTGGCGCGCCTGCTGACACCGCGCACCCGCGTGTTCGCCGTCACGGCCTGCGCCAACGCCACCGGCGAGCGCCCACCCGTGGTCGAACTGCTGGCGCTGGCGCACCAGGCCGGCGCGCTGACGGTGCTGGACGCCGCGCAGGTCGCGGCGCACGCCGTGCCCGACGTGTCCGCCCTGCCCTGCGACTTCCTCGTCTTCTCGGGCCACAAGATGTACGGCCCCATGGGCACCGGCGCTCTGGTGGGCCGCCAGAGTGCCCTGGAGCAGCTCGCGCCCCTGCGCGTGGGCGGCGACATGGTGGACTGGGTCAGCTTCACCGAGGCCACGTTCGCCGCGCTGCCGGCGCGCCTGGAGGCCGGCACGCCCAACGTCGGCGGCGCCATTGGCATGGCGGCGGCCGCGCAGTTCATCGACGCCGTGGGCCGAAGCGCCATCGACCAGCATCTGCACGCCCTGCGCGCGCAGGCGGTGCGCGGCCTGGCGGCGCTGCCGGGAGTGCGCGTGCTCTCGCCGGACACCGTGGACACGGCCATCGTGTCCTTCGTCACCGAGGGCGTGCACCCGCACGACATCGGCACCTTGCTCGACGGCCAGGGCATCGCCGTGCGCACCGGCCACCACTGCGCGCAGCCGCTGCTCACCCACCTGGGGGTGGGGCCCACGACGCGCGCCTCGTTCGCGCTCTACAACACCCCGGAAGAAGTCGAGCGCCTGGTCGCCGGCGTCGCCAAGGCCCTGGAGCTGCTGCGATGAGCGCCGAAACCGACCTGTACCAGGAACTGGTGCTGGAGCACAAGCGGGCGCCGCGCAACTTTGGCCATCTGCCCGCGCCAACGCACCAGGCGCGTGGCACCAACCCCTCGTGCGGCGACGACCTCTCGGTGGAGCTGGCGATTGCGGGTGGCCGCCTGGCGGACATCCGCTTCCACGGCCAGGGCTGCGCCATCTGCATGGCGTCTGCCTCCATGATGAGCGAAGCCGTCAAGGGCCAGGACATCGCCGCCGCGCAAAGTTTGCAGCAGCATTTCCGGGCCGTCCTGACGGGCGAAGAGGCCCCGGAGGGTGCGCCCCTGGGCAAGCTCGTCAGCCTGGCGGGCGTGCGCCAATACCCCAGCCGCATCAAGTGCGCGCTGCTCGGCTGGCACGCGCTGATGCACGCCATTGCCAGCAACCCGGCCGCCCCGGCGGCGCCGGTGACCACCGAAGGAAGCACCCCATCATGATGAAACGAATGCGCGAAGACGTGCTGATCAACCGCCCCGTGACCGTGGAACGCATTCCCGACGGCACGCCCATCGAGCTGCCGAGCGGCCTGTGGGCCCAGGTCACCCAGGCCCTGGGCTCGAACTTCACCCTGGTGGTCGAGGGCCAGCTGGTGCGCCTGAAGGGGAGCGACGCCGACGCCATCGGCAAGGAACCGCCGGTCGAGGTCGCGCACCCGGAAAACGTGGAGATCGAAGACGTCACCGACCTGATCTGGAACACCCTCAAGACCTGCTACGACCCCGAGATCCCGGTCAACATCGTGGACCTGGGCCTGGTGTACCGCTGCGAACTCGAACCCATGGAAGGCGGCGACGTGCGCGCGCTGATCGACATGACGCTGACCGCCCCCGGGTGCGGCATGGGCGAGGCGATCGCCGACGAAGTCTGCGACAAGGTGCTGGCGATTCCGCGCGTCGGTGAGATCACGGTCAACATGGTGTTCGACCCGCCGTGGGACCGCTCGCGCATGTCGGAAGCCGCCATGCTCTCCATGGGCATGTAGGCCGCGAACCCCCACCCACCCCAACGAAAAAAAGGCGCCGCAAGGCGCCTTTTTGTTGGCCGCGAAGCCTCGCTTCAGCCGCCGCAGGCGCCGCCCGAGCAGCAGTGGTGTTCTTCGGCGTCTTCGGGCATTTCCAGCTTGCTGATCAGCACCCGCCATTGGTCCGGGCCCGACTGCAGATAGGCCCACTGGAATTGGCCGGGCGAGCGCGAATCGAACTGCAGGCGCAGCGGGCGCGGGTCGTGGTCGCTGATGATCTGCACGGCCTCACCGGGCAGCAACTCGTCGAACTGACCAAAAATGGTCGTGTGGCGCTGCGGCGGCGGAATCTGGCGAACGTCGATCACGGGCGATTGCGTGGGAAGCATGGGAGCCTTTCTTCAATGGGATGGTTTGCGGGGGAAAGCGGGTGTCAGCCGTCCTTGCCGTCGAGCCGGGTGCGCGTCAGCCAGGGAACGTACATCACGAGGTAGATCACGAACGCGGCGGTCCAGCCGGCGGCGGCGACCACCAGCGCCTGCGCGTACCACGCGGGCGCGGCAAGCGGCACCAGCACGCGCAGCACGGCGGCCGACATGACCAGCACATAGGCCAGCACCTCGGCACGCGAGGCCTGCAGCGGCCGGCCGGTGTGGCCGCGCGCGGTACGCGTCACCATGCCGATGATCAGGCCGCCGGTAGCGCCCACGGCGAGCGCATGCACGCCGATCGAGGCGCCGATCCAGCCGGGCTGCGCCAGGGCCAGCAGGAACAGGCCGACCGGAATCCAGGCGTAGGCGAGGTGCAGGATCCAGAGAATCGGGCGCGTGCGCGCGACCAGCGAATGCCAGTGCAGCATGCGCGCCGCCTGCAGCGCGGCCGCCACCGACAGCACCACGAACCCCGGCCAGCCGGCCGGTGCGAACACCCACAAGGCCAGGCCCAGTGCCGTGCTGGCGATCGCGGCGCGCTCCAGCCACTGCGGCACGGCGATCTTGAGGCCCGGGTTGACACTCGTGGTGAACGCCGGAATCACCCGCCCGGCCATCACGCATTCGACCAGCACGATCAACCCGAGCGCGGCGTACAGGGGGCTGGTGGGCGCAATCTCCACCCAACCCATCACCGAGAGGTGGAAGCACAGGTTGGCCAGCGACAGCAGCAGCAGGATGCCCACCAGCGGCAGGTTGCGCTTGTTGCCCGCACGCAGCAGGATGCGCAGCAGAATGACCGCCACCGCCGGCAGAAGCACCACGTCCAGCAAGGCGTACACCGGATAGGGCCCCACCCAGGCGGCCACGCGCGCCGCGATCCACAGCGCGACGAGCGCGCCCAGCGCCGCGCCGCGCGGGGTTTGCAGCCCCGTCCAGGCCTTCACGGCGGTGAGCAGGAAGCCCACGATGACGCCGGTGGCAAAGCCCAGCAGCATTTCGTGCGCGTGCCAGAGCATGGGCGCCACCGCCACGTCGAGCGTGATCGCGCCGAGCATGGCGGCCACCCACAGCGGCACCGCCAGGCAGGCCAGGGCCGCAGTTACCAGATAGAACGGGCGAAAGCCCAGGCGCAACACGGGCCAGCCCTGCAGGGCTTTCTTGGCCGGGGCGGCGGCGTTGGCGCCCACGAGGGGGGGAATGGTCGTTTTCATGGGTTGAGCTGAAGCCGCCAGCACTTGCGCCCGGCGGGCCGTGGTTATAAGATGCATTCTATATGTATCTTACGGCGCCTGGCAATGTTTTTCCGTTGCGCGCGCCCGCCCAGCCATGCGTTTAGCGAGCTATACCGACTACACCCTGCGCGTCCTGATGTACTGCGCCCAGCACCGCGACCGGCGGGTGACGATCGCCGAGCTGGCCCGCACGCACGCGCTGTCCAAGAACCACCTCATGAAGATCGTCAACGACCTGGCGCGTCACGGGCTGCTCGACACCACGCGCGGCCGCGGCGGCGGCCTGCGCCTGCTGCACGAACCGGCGGCCATCGGCATCGGCGCCGTGGTGCGCTGGTGCGA
>MEDL01000110.1 GCA_001724785.1 Acidovorax sp. SCN 68-22
CACCTGCACCGCCTGCAGCGTCACATGGGTGATCTCGAACCGGTCATGCAAGCCATCGGTAGCCGCCTGCAGGAATGCGTCGTCCGGATGGCTGCCGGGCATCACCAGGTGGGCTGTTATGGCCACCTGCGAGGTGTCCATGGCCCAGATGTGCAGGTCGTGCACGCGGCTCACACCTGGCAGACCTGCCAGGTAGTCGTGCACCGCCTGCGGGTCCACGCCGTCAGGCACGCCGTCAAACAGCAGGTGCAGGGATTGCCGGAACAGGCTCCAGGTGCCCCACAGGATCACCGCCGCAATCAGCAGACTGACCACCGGGTCGAGCCAGAACCAGCCCATCCACAGCGTGAGCGCACCGGCGACCACCACGCCGGCCGACACAACCGCATCGGCGGCCATGTGCAGAAACGCGCCCCGGATGTTCAGGTCGCGCTCGCGTCCGCGCATGAACAGCAGGGCCGTCGCCGTGTTCACCACGATCCTCCCAGACCAGCGCTCCCATCGCCACCAGCAGCAGCAAGGCATTGGCGAACGCCGCCAGGATGCTACCCTTCTTCCAACCGTAGGTGTGACGGGGGTCGGGTCGCAGCTTGCCTGCCAGTGCACCGCCCCAGGCCAGCACCAGACCAGCCACGTCGCTCAGGTTGTGCCCGGCATCCGCGATGCAAGGCCAGCGAGTTGATCTTCCAGCCGTAGAAGGCTTCGATCGCCACGAAGGTGATGTTCAGACCGATGCCGATGGCAAAGGCCTTGTTGAAATTGGCGGGGGTGTGGCTGTGCTCGTGTCCGGCACTCATCGCTTGGCCTTTCTCACGCGCGGCGCATCGCGCCCGCCAGATCGGTCCCCGGCGCCACCGTGTTGTACACCGTGCCGTACTTCTTGACGTTGTCGTGCAGCAGGTCGATGCGGCGGTCCGTTTCGTCGGTGTCCACAACGATCTGATAGCAGATGCTGTCCATCTTGGGCGGCACGTCCTGGCGCACACTGTCCACGATCACCTTCACGCCACGCAACTCAAACTTGAGGATGGGCACCACGCGCTCAATGCCTTTGACCATGCAGGCCGACAGCGCCGCGAGCAGCAGCTCGGCCGGGTTGAAGGCGTCGGGGTTGCCGGCCATGTCGGTGTCCAGGCCGATCCGGACCGATTTGCACAAGGACTGGCTCAGGTGGGCATCGATGCGCTCGGACTCGACGTGAAAACGCATCTAGGTGGGGGACTCGTTCATGTGTGGGTTCCAGACAGTTTGGTGTGGCATATCGGGCCATGTTGCCGCCTCCCCCGCTTCAGACAACATCGTCATGAGCTTGCGCCGGATGAGGATGCCCGGCCGGTCGGAATCCCTCGAATACTCCACACCGCGCCGCCGCAGGTCCACCACGGCATCCGGGTCGGTGGATTCCAGAATGTCCTTGTCTTCCCGCGTGATCTCTTCATCGGCGCTGGAAGAATCGCTGTCCACGGTACTGGTCAAGCGCGAACGGCCGGTAGCGGCCAAGCATGCCGGTGAGGTGCTGCTGCGCCATGTGAAGGCGCTGCCTATCCTTGAAGGATCGGCACTCCAAGAACTTGGGCCAACCGCCAAACCACACGCGCCCGTGTCCCTGGCCATTGCGGTGAATGCCGACTCCCTGGCCACCTGGTTTCCTGAAGTGCTCAGGGAGTTGCTCATGGGTCAGTTGGTGGCCCTAGTGCATCAACACGCAAGATTCGGAACGTAATGTCGACTGAGCTTCTGATCTGCGTCCTGACGGGTGAACGTCCACCCGATGGTTCTCTGTGCGACGTCACGGGCCTGCTGCCAGGCGTCAACCTCGCATTGCAGGCGGTTTCGGCTTTCAACTCGCCGGTCCAGACATTGACGACTGAGGATACCGATCTCGATCTCCGCCAATTCAGCCAACTCGCGTGCTTGGGCGTGTAGTGGAACTGCACTCGGCGCAAGAGCTTGTTCGCTGCACGTTTGCCCAACACGTCGTCAAAACATCTTCTGAAGTGGATGTTCAGGTTGTCGAGCACCAGATGAACGCACCGTGCCTTGGCATACGTGTGGGTCAGCAAGGCGCCGACGAAGACCACGAAGTCGGCCTTGCCCCGTCGCTCTGTGACCGAGACGGTCCGCTGCCCGGCTTTGGGCTCTACGGCCACGAACAGATTGGTCGTGCCGTTACGCGCCTACTCGTAGTCCACTTTTTCGGGGCTGCGCGAGTTCATCGGCAGTGGTGCACGACTGTGACCGATGAGTTGCAAGCTCTTCTCGTCGATGCAGATGACCGGCTCTGAGCGCGACATCGGCCGCGCGTACAGCTCAAGCAAGGCGTACATGCGACTGCGGTACTCCTCAGTCAACGCGCCAATGCACCACATCAGCTTGCGCCAGGGCTTGAGATGTTTTTTTGAGCATGCGCCGCACGGTTTCTCGGCTCACGTTGGCCATGCCGACTTCCTGCCGAGCCGCCCGTTCGAGTTCCACCATCGTCCAGCGCTGCCGGCCCGCAGGCGGCGTCGAACACGCCAGCGCCGTCACTCGCGCTTCGTCGTCTGTGTCGTACTGGCGTGGCCGCCCCCAGCGTGCTACGCCGAAGACCGCCAACTCCACACCGCCTTGAAGATACGCTGCGCGCGTATGCCACACAGCCGTGCGCCCTATTCCCAGTACCGCCATGATCTGGGCCTCTGGCACGCCCCTGTCCAGTGAGGCCAAAACATGAGCCCGATTGACCTCTCTCGCTTGGTGCGCCCCTTTGCTGCGAATCTCGTCCACCAGCGAGCGATCCTCGTCGGTCAAATGCAACTCCGTCTGCCTCATGACAACACCTCCAAGCATCAAGTAAATTGTCGGCCCTGATTTATTCAAATCCGATCCCAGACAGGGCGCTGTGCAGGTCGGGTGAGAGCTCGAGTGGACCAAGAGTCCAACGCGTGTTGCCATTTCAGTGACAAGCTCGCTACCGAGCACAGGCGCAAATAAAGGCTTTGCAAGAAGATGATGCCCTTGCGGGCGATCATGCGCAGCAGCCAGCGGATGTTGTAGCCCGCCGCACACAGCACCGAATGCAGCCGGTCGCCGGTTTCTCCCTTGAGGTGACAACGGTCCATGCGGTGATCGGCTTTGAGGTGGCCGATGATCGGCTCAATGGCCTGACGACGCCTGAGCTCGCGTCGCTCTTGCTCGCTGATCCGCTTGGCCTTGCCCCGGTGCACGATATGCACATCCGGGTTGTGCGTCCACACCCCGATAGCCCAGATCAACGAACGCCGTCGCTGGCTTTGACCGGCTGTCTTGCATCAGGATGCTCGCCTGCTCCAGTTGCTCGTTGAGGGTGTGGCCGTCGTAAGGGTTACCTTGGAAGGCTCGTGAGCCCACGATCAGGTTGCCCTGCAGCGTGCTGGCAATGCCCACCTTGACCCCGAACTCGTAGGGCGTTCGGGCCTTGCCCTTGCTGATGCAGTCCACCTCGGGCGCATGCCAGGCGTAGAGCTTGGGCTGTCCATCCACCGCTTTGCGCTGGCCGCTCTGGGCCACGATGCGATGGGCCTTGTTCAAGGTCTCGCCCAGTGCTTCGCGCACTGCCGCCCCGATGGCACTGGCCTTGCGGTCGATCTCGCGCTGCAGGCGAGCGACGATGGTTCTCTGGCGTTTGATGGTGCGGCGCATGCGCTTGAATTGCCGGGCATGGGCATAGCGCCCGGCCTAGCGGCTCAGGTCCCTGCCTTCCTTGGCAAAGGTCTGCTTCAGATCAATGCCCGTCTCCTTGGCCGCCTGGACCAAATTCAACCGGGCGGTCTCCAGCAAACGGCTGTCGGTGGGATGGGCAATCGCCTTGTGCTGCACCGTGCTGTCCACGATCACGCGGGAGGGCTCCTGCGGTTTGATCAGTTTGAGTTAGACGGCCACGTTGATGGTCTGCGCCAGCAGTTCTTCCACACCTTCCTCGCCCAACAACTGACGGAACTTGACCAGGGTGGTGCCGTCGCGGGGCTGGCGGTCTTCGTAATAAGCACAGCCCGAGAAGAACTGCCAGCGCGGCGTATCGGCCCAGCGGGCCACCACGCCCTCGTCGGAGTCGTTGAAGGCGTGTTTGAGGTAAAGCAGCGCAATCATGATGCGCAGCGGCACGCGAGGGCGCGCTGCGTTGCTGGAAACAGCAGCGCGCTGTACCTGTTCACCGAAGAGGTCCAGATCGGGCATGGCCACACCGGCGCGGCCTTTGTGAGAGAAGACCTGGGCCACCCACGCTTCGATCTCCTGCCAGGGCATGCGCGAGGCCAGCACGGCCAGCGGGAGGCGCAGGTCGATCATGTGGTCGATGCGCGAACGGAAAAATCGTCGGTGGCGGGGCAGGCAAACATCACTGCAGAACTCCCAGAAAACTGCCCCTATTGGAATTCAAACTGGGAGTTCTGGATATCTGCAATCACCCCACAAACCAAGTGTTCATGCGGGTTCTGGAGGTTATTCAGGGACGACTGAATCAAGTAAATCAAGTAATGGTGACGAGATTGTATTTATGTTCCGTTACTTACCTGTCAATGTACTAGTGACGAGGCCGGTCACCCGCTAACGTGATGCGGTGCATGACCCGGCGGAAGCCGTGGTAATCGTTGACCGGGTAGTGGTGCGTGCAGCGGTTATCCCAGAGCGCCAGGGAACCCACCAGCCAGCGGAAGCGGCAGGTGAACTCTTCCTTCTTCTGGTGCGTGAATAAAAATTGCAGCAGCGGCGCGCTCTCCTCTTCGGTCATGCCGGCGAAGCGCGCGGTATGGGCGCAGTTGACATACAAAGCCTTGCGACCGGTTTCCGGATGGGTGCGTACCACGGGATGTTCGGCCTCGTAATGGGTGTGCTGGTCAGCGCGACCGGCTTCGGCCAGACGGTCTTCGCGGGTGCGTGACACATCTGCCTTGGCCGAGGTGTTGACCGCCACCAAGCCGTCGAGCAGCCGCTGCATCCCCTCCGACAAGGCCTCATAGGCCAGCACCTGGTTGGCAAACAGCGTGTCACCGCCGTAAGGCGGCGCTTCGCGCGCCAGCAGCAGCGTGGCCATCGGAGGCTGCTCCAAGTAGGCAGTATCGCTGTGCCAGACACCGCCAAAGTTGACTATTTCGTGCGCCAGCTTCTTCACTTCGATGATGACCGGAAAGCCCGGGATGCCGCTGACAAATGGGTATTCCACCGGCGTGCCAATGGCCTGGGCGAAGGCCAGGAACTGCCCGGGCGTCAGCGGCTGGTCGCGGAAAAAGATGACGCCATGCGCCAGCCACGCACTACGCAGCGCCGCCAGGTCATCCTGGCGCAGCGACCGGGACAGGTCAAGCCCGGAGATTTCCGCACCCAGCGCGCCGGCCAGCCGGGTCACGGTCAATGCCGGGGCACTCATGCTGACAACTCCGCATCGGTGAGGAACGGAGCCGCTGCGCCACTGCCCAGCAAGGACGCCAGCGCGCTGGCATCAAAGCCGCATTCGCGCAGTACCGATTCGGTGTGCTCCCCCAGCCGCGGCGCGGGCGCCAGCTTGCTGACGTCGTAACCCACCCATCGCGCCGGCGCGCCAAAGGTGCGCATCACCCCTTCGCTCGGGTGCTCGACCTGGCGGAAGAAGCCCACCGCCGCCAAGTGCGGGTCATCCAACAGTGATTCGACGGTGTTCAGGGGCACCGCCGGCACATCGATTTGTTCGAACAGCGCCATCCAGTGCGCGGTGCTTTGCACGCGCAGCGTCTGGCCCAGAAAGCCGTACACCTCGTCAATGTGGCGGGTTCGACTGGCCAGGTCGGCGAAGCGCGGATCGACCCGCAGATCGTCACGCTCGATGGCGTGCAGAAAACGCTGCCAGTGGCCGTCGTTGTAGACCAGCGCGCAGATGTAGCCGTTGCTGGTTTCGTAGGGTCGGCGCCCGGGCGACAGCAGCCGCACATAGCCGGTGTCACCACTGGGCGGCTCGAAAGTGCGCCCGTAGAGGTGGTCCGACAGCACCACGCTGGCCATGGTTTCGAACATCGGCACGTCAATGCGGCAGCCGCGTCCGGTGCGCTCGCGCCCGTACAGCGCCATGGCCACGCTGTGCGCCGCATGCAGGCCGACCATGCGGTCGGCAATCGTCAGCGGCACGTAGCGCGGCTCGCTCGCCCCGCTTTGCTGCTGCAAGGCGGCAATGCCGACCGCGCCCTGGATCAGGTCGTCATAGGCCGGGCGGCCAGCGTAGGGACCGTCCTCGCCGTAACCGTACACGCCACACCAGATGATGCGTGGATTGATCATCGAGATGCTCTCGTAGTCCAGCCCGAGCCGGGCGATGGAGGCCGGGCGCAGGTTATGCACGAAGACATCGGCGCCTTCGATCAGGCGCCGCATCGCGGCCGCGCCCTGCGGCGATTTGAGGTCGAGCGCCACGCTGCGCTTGTTGCGGTTCAGGTGCAGGAACAGCGGACCCATGCCGGGATGGCGTCCGGGGCCAATCCAGCGTGTTGAGTCGCCCTCAGGAGATTCGATCTTGATCACGTCCGCGCCATGGTCGCCCAAAATCTGGGTGGCGTAGGGGCCCATCAGTACCGCGCTTAGATCAATTACCCGCACGCCCGACAGCGGCCCCGCAAGTGCCGCCTGGTCTTGTTTATTCGTCATATGTGTCTCCTCCGGTCAAGTCGGGGCCTCCTCCAAAAAGCGCTGCCAGTAAAACCCGATTGACGGCTGTACATGCTAACGCTATTCTTATACTGAATCAGTAATTCCGATATCAGAACCTTCAGGAACCCCATCCAATGCCCATGTCAACAGCATCACGGCGGGAGCGAACGGGTGTCGCACCCGGTGCAGACGGGTCGCCCATGGCAGTGACACGCGTGCTGCGACTGCTGCGGATACTGGCCGACCACCCTGCCGGCTTGGCCCTTACCCCCTTGTGCATGGTGATGAATGCTCCGAAGACCAGCGTGCTCTCGCTGTTGCGCGGTCTCACGGTGCATGGCTACCTGCAGCGCAGCAATGAGGCGTATGGACTGGGTCCTGAGTCGTTCGCACTCGGGGCGTCTCTGGTATCGGCCCGCTCGCTCGACGTTGTGGCCCTGCCCTTCCTGCGGGAAGCGGCGGAGCGATCCGGTGAGACCGCCCTGATCGCCAGAATCGACCGCGCCGCGGATCGGCTGGTCTACAACCCGATCATCGAGAGCACCCGCGCGATTCGATACGCCGTGCCAGTCGGCACGACACGGCCGCTGTTTGCCTCGTCCGCCGGGCGTGTGCTGCTCGCGTTCCAGGACGAGGCCTGGCGGCGTGACTACCTGCGTCGGGCTGATCTGCGGGCCATGACCGAGCACTCGGTCACCGACCCGGCGCAACTGGCGCGCCTCATCGAGGCGGCCCGGCTGAGCGGGCTGGCGGTCACATTCGGCGAAGTGACGCCCGACGTGGCCGGCTTTTCAGCCCCGATCTTCGAACCCGATGGGCGCGTGAACGCGGCGCTGATCATCGCAGCGCCGATCGAGCGCGGTCGCGCCGTCGCCGATGCGCTGCAGCACCTGGTGATGGAACTCGCCGCCAGCATCTCGAGGGCACTCGGCTACCGTGCGGGATCGCAATCGCGTGAAGTGGCAACGAATCAAGCCAGACCCATACCCCAGACTCGCCGCTCGCGACAACAGGCACAACTTAAAAAGGAGACACCCCCCCGTGAACAATGAACTGCTATACGAAGTGAACGACGGCATCGCCGTCATCACCATCAACCGGCCCGAGCGTCGCAATGCGCTGAGTCGCGCCGTGCGCGAAGGTTTTTTCGAGGTCTGGCGCCGCTTCGAAGCCGACGGGCAGGCCCAGGTGGCCATCCTCACCGGGGCCGGTGACAATTTCTGCGCCGGCATGGACCTGGTGGAGGCCGCCGACACGCAACTGCGCATCCCGCCAGCGGGCTTCATCGCCGTGCTCGGCGACAACATAGAGGTCACCAAGCCCGTCATCGCCGCCGTGCAGGGCTATGCCTATGCGGGCGGTTGGCTGCTCTCGCAGATGTGCGACCTGTGCGTGGCCGACGAGACCGCCAAATTCGCCATCACCGAGGCCAAGGTCGGGCGCGGCATGCCGTGGGCCGCGCCGGTCATCCACATGCTGCCACAGCGCATCCTGATGGAAGTCGCGATGACCGGCGACCCGCTGACCGCGCAGCGCGCCTATGAACTCGGCTACATCAATCGCCTTATGCCCAAGGGGCAAGCTTTGCAAGGGGCTAAAGAGCTGGCGGCCCGGCTCATGGCCAATGCGCCGCTGACGGTGCGCGCGGCCAAGGAAATGGTGCGCTTGTCCACCGAGATGGGCCGCACCGCCGCGCTGCGCGCCTCCAACCGAGCGTTCGATGCCGTCTACCTCAGTGAAGACGCCCTGGAAGGCCCGCAGTCTTTCCGGGAGAAGCGCAAACCGGTCTGGAAGGGGCGCTGACATGAACGTGATCTCGATCAGAAAAGCCACACCGTCGGCCACTGTCCCAACCGACGGCCTCTCACGGGAACTGGCCGCGCGCAGCGCTGCCCTGTGCTACACCGATCTGCCGCAGGACGTGCGCCTGCGGGTCCGGCAATGCCTGCTCGACTGGATCGGGGTGACGCTGGCTGGCGCGTGCGAGCCACTGGTGCACATGCTGGCCGAGGAAGCCCGTGAACAGGGCGGCCATGCCCAGGCCACCGTCGTCGGGCACGCCATGACGACCTCCAGCCGGCAGGCGGCATTGATCAATGGCTCGGCCTCGCACGCACTCGACTATGACGACGTCAACATGGCCTGCACCGGCCACCCCTCGGTGGTCCTGATCCCGGCCTTGCTCGCCCTGGCCGAATCGCGCGGCGCCAGCGGACGCGACTTCATGACGGCCTTCGCCGCCGGCTACGAAACCATGTGCCAGCTGGGGTTGGCGTGCGGCGACGCACAGTATTCCAACGGCTTTCACACCACGGCCACGCTGGGCACGCTCGGTGCTGCCGCCGCCTGCGCACGCCTGCTTCAGCTCGACGCCGATGACACCGCGACCGCGCTGGGCATCGCCAGCACCATGGCGGCCGGGCTGAAATCCATGTTCGGCACGATGTGCAAGCCCCTGCATGCCGGGCGCGCCAGTGCCGACGGCCTGCAGGCGGCCCA
>MEDL01000111.1 GCA_001724785.1 Acidovorax sp. SCN 68-22
TCGCTGGCGCGCTGGTACAGCGTGTCGTCGTTCATGCACAGGAAGCCGCCAATGTTCACCAGGCAGTCCTTCTTGCCGCTCATGGTGCAGCCGTCGGCATAGCCCATCATTTCCTTGAGGATCTCGCGGATGCTCTTGTCCTTGTGGCTGGCCTCGCGCTCCTTGATGAAGTAGGCGTTCTCCACGCAGCGCGTGGCGTCGAACATGACCTGGATGCCCAGTGGCGCGCACAGCTCCTTCACGGCGCGCAGGTTGGCCATGCTGACGGGCTGGCCGCCGGCCAGGTTCACCGTGACGGCCACGCAGACGTAGGGAATGCGCTCGGGCCCGACTTCGTCGATCAGCTTTTGCAGCTTGGCGATGTCGACGTTGCCCTTGAAGGGCAGGTCGATCTGCGGGTCGTGCGCCTCGTCGATGATGATGTCCACGAACTGCGCGCCGTTCAGTTCCTGGTGCGCGCGCGTGGTGGTGAAGTACATGTTGCCGGGCACGTAGTCGCCGGGTTGGATGCACAGGCGCGAGAGCAGGTTTTCCGCGCCGCGGCCCTGGTGCGTGGGGATGATGTGCTTGAAGCCGTAGTACTCGCGCACGACCTCCTGCAGGTGGATGAAGTTCTTGCTGCCGGCATAGGCCTCGTCGCCCAGCATCATCCCGGCCCACTGGTTGTCGCTCATGGCCGTCGTCCCGCTGTCGGTGAGCAGGTCGATGTAGCACTCGGCCGAGCGCAGCAGGAAGGTGTTGTGCCCTGCGTCGCGCAGGTACTGGGCGCGCTGCTCGCGCGTCGTCATGGCGATGGGTTCGACGACCTTGATCTTGTAGGGTTCGGCGGGGTAGAGCGCGTGCATGGAAAAGCTCCTGAAATGGGCGGTGAAGGAAGCTGTGCGGTGCCGCCAGGCAGAGTTTGATATAAATCAAAAATCATCCGCCGTGAATACAAAACACGCCACAGAACCCGCAATGTAATTTCAGTTCTTCGAAGATTGCGCTCGTATTTATGTAAAACACGCACGTTTCATGCGTTCGGCCCTTGCCCCTGGGCGCCGCGCGCGCAGGTGGTCATGCCAGACGGCGGAGCGGTTACAGCGCCTCGATGCGCGGGTAGAAGTCGTGGTTTTCGCGCTGCATGCGCTCGTACACCAGGCGCAGCACCTCGTTGGCATCGTCGCGGAACCCCTGCTCGTCGCGGCGCACGCTCTCGGGCAGGTTCCAGCGCCGGGCGAAGGCCTCGTAGGCGCGCGCGATGGCGCCCATTTCCTGCTGGTACTGCAGCCCCATGCGCGCCAGTTCAGCGTCGCTGCCGCGCTGCAGTGCGGGATAGAGCGCGCGGTCCTCGACGGCGAGGTGCAGCTTGATGGTCGAGCTCATGGCGACGATGAGCCGGGCAATTTCGGTGGCGTTGCGCGCCACGCCGGCGCGCGCCAGGCCGCGCAGCGCGGCGATGCTGTCCAGGATGCTGACGTGCTGGTGCTTGAATTTGTCGATGTTCATACGGTTCTCCAAGGGATGGGGCCGTTGCGGGGCCCGTGCCCCGCAACGGCGTGAGACGCCGCGCTAGCGGCGCGCGGCGGCGAGCGCGCCGGCGGTGGCGGCCGGAGCGCGGATTCCGAAGATGCCGCTCACCACCTGCCAGGCCACCGAGAGCGCGCCGACGATGAACACCACGTCACCGAAAGTGCGCACCCAGCGCAGGGTCTGGATGAAGGGCTGCTGCATGAAGGCTTCGCTGCGCGCGTACCACAGCCCTTCGCTGAAGCTGGCGTGGAACTGGTAAAGGGCGATGGGCAGCAGGCTGGTGGCGATCATCAGCACCAGGCCGGCGTTGAGCCACCAGAAGCCGGTTTTCATCAACCGCTCGTTGAACACCAGGTCCGGGCGCACGTAGCGCAGCACCAGCAGCGTGAAGCCGAGCGCCAGGAAGCCGTAGACCCCGAACAGCGCGGCGTGCGCGTGCATCGGCGTGGTGTTCAGGCCCTGGATGTAGTACAGCGCGATCGGCGGGTTGATCAGGAAGCCGAAGACCCCTGCGCCCAGCATGTTCCAGAAGGCCACGGCGACGAAGAAGGTCACGGGCCACTTGAGCCGCGCCATCCACGGGGCCTTGTGCTGCATGCGCCAGTGCTCCCAGGCCTCGTGGCCGAGCACCACCAGCGGCACCACTTCGAGCGCGCTGAAGGCGGCGCCCACGGCCATCACCGGCGTGGTCGTGCCCGAGAAGTACAGGTGGTGGAAGGTGCCGGGCACACCGCCCAGCATGAACAGCGAGGCCGAGGCCAGGCTGGCCGTGGTCGCCATGCGCGCCGACACCAGGCCGAGCGCGGAGAAGATGAACGCCAGCGCGGTCGTGGCGAACACCTCGAAGAAGCCCTCGACCCACAGGTGCACGATCCACCAGCGCCAGTACTCCATGACCGACAGGTGGGTGCGCTCGCCGTAGAAGAAGCCCGCGCCGTAGAACAGCCCGATGGCCACCACCGAGGCGGTAAGCAGCGCCAGCAGGTTCTTGTCGCCGCCGGGGGTGCGCAGCGCCGGCACGATGCCGCGCAGCATCAGCACCAGCCAGAAGGCGATGCCGGAGAACTTGCCGATCTGCCACAGCCGGCCCAGGTCCACGTACTCGTAGCCCTGGTGGCCGAGCCAGAAGTTCCACTCGGGCGGCATGATCTGGGCGATGGCCAGGTAGTTGCCGGCGAACGAGCCGACCACCACCACGAAGAGCGCCCAGAACAGCACGTCGACGCCGAGCTTCTGGAATTTCGGGTCCTTGCCGCCGTTGATGAGCGGCGCGAGGAACAGGCCGGCGGCCAGGAAGCCGGTGGCGATCCAGAACAGCGCGCTCTGGATGTGCCAGGTCCGCACCAGCGCGTAGGGGAACCACTGCGACACGTCGATGCCGTAGAACTTCTGCCCCTCCACCGTGTAGTGCGCGGTGAAGCCGCCCAGCATCACCTGGAAGGAGAACAGCGCCACCACGAGCAGCAGGTATTTGCCCAGCGCGCGCTGCGAGGGCGTGAGCGCCACGCGCGACAGCGGGTCGTGTGCCGGAGGGACGGGCTCGACCTCGTCGTGCTTGCGCAGGAAGGCCCAGGCCCACACCAGGAAGCCGACCCCGGCCATCATCACCACCACGCTGACAACCGACCAGATCATGTTCTCCGCCGTCGGCTGGTTGCCGATGAGCGGCTCGTGCGGCCAGTTGTTGGTGTAGGTGGCACCGCTGCCGCCGCCGACTTCGGCGGGGCGCTCGGTCGCGGCCGCCCAGGCCGTCCAGAAGAAGAAACCGGCCATCTGCGCGCGCCGCTCGGCGCTGGGCAGGGTGTTTTCCTTCATGGCGTAGTGCTCGCGCGTCTTCTGGAATTCCGGTGCGTCGCTGAAGAGCCGGCTGTAGTACTCGGCGTTGCGCGCAATGGCCTGCTCGCGCAGCCTGGACACCGTCATGGTGCCCGTGGCGGTGTCGAAGGTGTTGGTGCGGTATTCCTTCTTCAGGCGCGCCTGCAGCACGGCCTGGGCGTCGGCGCCCAGTTCGGCGTAGGGCTTGCCGTGCGCCTCCTGCGCGGCCAGGTCCAGCCAGGCCAGCAGCTCGCGGTGCAGCCAGTCGGCCGTCCAGTCGGGGGCCTGGTAGGCGCCGTGGCCCCAGATCGAGCCCAGCTGCATGCCGCCGACCGACTGCCAGGCGGTCTGGCCGTCGAGGATGCCTTCCTGGGTGTAGAGCACCCGCCCGTCCTCGGTCTGCACGGTCTGCGGAATGGGCGGCGCGGTGCGGTAGACCTCGGCGCCGTAGTAGCCCAGCAGGCCGAAAGTGACGATGAGCACGCCGATCAGCGTGAACCAGAGCTTGCGGTAGTTACCCATGGCGCACCTCCATGCGGCATGCGCTGCGCGCTCGGGGGTTGGGTGCGGTGGGCCGGCGTGGGGCCGCCAAGACGAAATGCATAAGACTCCTGTGGGGATGGGTACACAGGCGCTTTTGCACGGTTCGGGCCAAGCCGGTCGGCGCCAAGAATCAAGGGTTTACACCTATCAAATAGTCTTTTTTACCGTAGGTATTAAGGTCATTAGTACTATTCGAGGGTCATGAATACCCTGAAAAACGCCCCTTGGTTGGTGGATCTGGCGACCGAACTGCCGGCCAATCTGCGACTGCAACGCTTGGTGGGTGGGCTGCGCGCCCACTTTTGCTGCGGCGCCGTGGCCTTGCTGCGCCTGGAAGAAGACCATTTGCTGCCGGTCGTGGTTGACGGCCTGGTGAGCGAATCGCTCGGCAGGCGCTTTGCCGTGCAGCAGCATCCGCGCCTCGCGGCCCTCCTGGCGCGCGACGAGGTCACCTGCTTCGACCACGACAGCCAGCTGCCCGACCCCTACGACGGCCTGCTCGACGCCCTGGTCGGCGAGCCGCTGCCGGTGCACGACTGCATGGGGGTGGCCCTGCGTGTGGACGGGCGCCCCTGGGGCGTTCTCACGCTGGATGCTTTGGAGACCGGCACTTTCGATGCCACCGCCCGGGCCGAGCTGGCCGATTGCGCGGTGCACGTCGAGGCGGCGGTGCGCATGACGCGGCTGGAGCAGGAAAACCGCGCGCTCAGCCGCGCCGGCAGCCTGCACGGCGGCGATGCGGACGACGAGCCGGCGTTGCGCGCGGCGCTCGACGACAGCGAAATCCTGGGCCACAGCCAGGCCCTGGCCCAGCTGCTGCAGGAAATGAAGTTGGTGGCCACTTCGGATCTGCCGGTCCTGCTGCTGGGGGAGACCGGCGTGGGCAAGGAGTTGTTCGCCCGCCTGCTGCACCGCCACTCGCCGCGCGCTGCCCGGCCGCTGGTGCACGTCAATTGCGCCGCGCTGCCCGAATCGCTGGCGGAAAGCGAACTCTTCGGCCACCGCCGGGGCGCGTTCTCGGGCGCGGTGACCGACCGGCCCGGGCGCTTCGAGGCCGCCGAGGGGGGCACCCTGTTCCTCGACGAGGTCGGTGAGCTGCCCCTGCCGGTGCAGGCCAAGCTGCTGCGCGCTCTGCAGAACGGCGAGATCCAGCGCCTGGGAGCCGACGCGCCGCGCCGCGTGGACGTGCGCGTCGTGGCCGCCACCAACCGCCACCTGCGCGACCTGGTGGCGGCGGGGAGCTTCCGCGCCGACCTGTACCACCGGCTGTCGGTCTACCCCGTGCCGATTCCGCCGCTGCGCGAGCGCGAGGGCGACGTGCTGCTGCTGGCTGGGCGATTTCTGGAGCAGAACCGCGCCCGCCTGGGCCTGCGCAGCCTGCGCCTGTCGGGCGAGGCCCAGGCGGCGCTCTGCCGCTACCACTGGCCGGGCAACATCCGCGAGCTGGAGCATGTCATCAGCCGCGCGGCGCTCAAGGCACTCAGCCGGGGGGCCCGGCGCAGCGACATCGTCACGCTGGAGCCGGCCGTGCTCGACCTCGACGCCCTGCAAGGCCCTGGCCTTGCCCCGCCAGCGCCGCCGCCAGACGCGGCTTTGGCGGCCCCGGCCGCCAGCGGCACGTTGCGCGAGGTGGTGGAAGCCTGCCAGCGCCAATGCGTCGGCGACGCCCTTGCGCGCCACAAAGGCAACTGGGCCCGCGCGGCGCGCGCGCTCGACCTCGATCCGAGCAACCTGCACAAGCTGGCCCGGCGGTTGGGAATAAAGAATCAAAGAAATTGATAGCTGCTAACCCAATGAGGGCAAGCGTTGTAGCCAAAAATCATTAGAAAATGGGGCGCCCTGGCGGTCGATTGTGAGAGGCCGCACGGGCCGGCGGCGTCGGGCCCTCGGTGCCGGCGACCCGTCCGCCCGCCGGTGCTTACGCCGGCGCTGTTTTGCTAATGCGCCCGGCGCGCACGGCGCAATGCGGAACTCGCCGCCACAATGCGCAGATGATCAGCCTCCAAGACATCCAGAGCGCCGCCGTCCGCCTGCACGGCCAAGTGCTCGACACCCCTTGCGTCGAGTCCCGCACGCTCTCGCAGATCGTTGGCGCGCAAGTCTTCCTCAAGTTCGAGAATTTGCAGTTCACCGCTTCGTTCAAGGAGCGCGGAGCCTGCAACAAGCTGGTGCAGCTCACGCCGGAAGAACGCGCGCGCGGTGTGATCGCCATGAGCGCCGGCAACCACGCCCAGGGCGTGGCCTACCATGCGCAGCGCCTGGGCATCCGCGCCGTCATCGTCATGCCGAGCTTCACGCCCGGCGTCAAGGTCGAGCGCACGCGTGGCTTCGGCGCCGAGGTGGTGCTGCACGGGGCCACGCTGGAGGAGGCGCGCCAGCATGCCTACGCCCTTGCCGAGGCCCAAGGTCTGGTGTTCGTGCACCCCTACGACGACGAAGCCGTCGCTGCCGGCCAGGGCACCCTGGCGCTGGAAATGCTCGAAGCGGTCCCCGACCTCGACACCCTGGTGATCGCCGTGGGTGGCGGTGGCCTGATTGCCGGCGTGGCCACGGCGGCCAAGGCGCTGCGGCCGGAGATCGAGGTGATCGGCGTGCAGACCGAGCGCTTCCCCGCCATGGTCAACGCCGTGCAGGGCACGCACCATGCGCAGGGCAGCTCGACCATCGCCGAAGGCATCGCGGTGGGCACGCCGGGCACGGTCACGCTCGAAGTGGTGCGCCGGCTGGTCGACGACCTGGTGCTGGTCGACGAGGGCGATATCGAGCAGGCGGTGCTTATGCTGCTGGAAATCGAAAAGACCCTGGTCGAAGGCGCCGGTGCGACCGGCCTCGCGGCGCTGGTGCGCTACCCGCAGCGCTTTGCCGGCAAGCGCGTCGGCCTGGTTCTGTGCGGCGGCAACATCGACCCACTGTTGCTGGCCGCCATCATCGAGCGCGGCATGGTGCGCTCCGGGCGCCTGGCGCGCATCCAGGTGAGCGCGCGCGACGTGCCGGGCGTGCTGGCCGCCATTACCAAGGCGGTCGCGGATGCGGGCGCCAACATCGAAGAGGTGCACCACCAGCGCGCCTTCACCATGCTTTCGGCGCAGAACGTCGAGATCGAACTTGTGCTCCAGGCGCGCGGCAAGGCGCACGTGCAGGAGGTGCTGGAATGCCTGCGCGCCAAGGGCATGGAAGCGGTCTTGCGCTAAGCCGCCTAGAATGCCCGTATTTAGAAGCCTGAGGAGCCTTGCGATGTCCGATCCCCACCGCCCCGTGCCCGCCCACCCGGTTGACCCGGTCGAGGCCGTGGTGCCCGTGATTCCCTTCGTGATCCCCGCCGTCGGCGCCATCATGATCTTCCTGCTGGCGATGATCGCCGTGTACATGGCGTAAGAAGCCACCATCCATTCACCAAGCCCCGCGCCGCGGGGCTTTTCACTTTCAGGAGCTCGCCCATGCGTGCCGGCCATGCCCTGGTGCTGTTTTCCGGCGGCCAGGACTCCACCACCTGTCTGGCGTGGGCCCTGGAGCACTTCGCGCACGTGGAAACCGTGGGCTTTGACTACGGCCAGCGCCACGGCGTCGAAATGCAGGCGCGCCTGGCAGTGCTGGAAGCCCTGCCCCGGCAATTTCCGCAGTGGCAAGCGCGCTTGGGCGCGGACCATGTCCTTGACCTGGCCGTGCTGGGCCAGGTCAGCGACAGCGCGCTGACCCGGGACAAGGCCATCGCCCTCGGCGCGGCCGGCCTGCCCAACACCTTTGTACCGGGTCGCAACCTGCTGTTCTTCCAGTTGGCGGCGGCGCTGGGCTACCGCCGGGGCCTGCGCACGCTGGTCGGCGGCATGTGCGAAACCGATTACTCCGGCTACCCGGACTGCCGCGACGACACCCTCAAGGCGCTGCAGGCGGCACTGTCGTTGGGCATGGGGCAGAGTTTCACCATCGAAACGCCGCTCATGTGGCTCGACAAGGAAAACACCTGGGCGCTGGCCCATGCGCTGGGCGGCGACGCGCTGGTGCGTCTGATCGTGGAGCGCACGCACACCTGCTACGAGGGCGAGCGCAGCACCCTGCACGCCTGGGGGTACGGCTGCGGAACCTGCCCGGCATGCGCGCTGCGCCAGCTCGGCCATACCCGCTGGAGTGCCAATCAGAACGCATAACCTCATGTTTGTTTTGCATGGATATTGCGTGTGTCTGACAGACACGCCGGGACCGGCTTCTTAAAATCGACCTCCCAGCCTATCCGGCGGACTGCGAGGCTGCTGGCCCCCGCACCCGAGGTGGCTGGCACGAAGCCGTTTTTTCAAAGGCCGCCAGCAGCGCCGCCCGTGCGGCCGGCCGCACGGTGCGCACCACGCCACGCCCGCTTCCTTTGAAAAACCGTTTTTCAACTTCAGGAAGCATCCATGAACGCACCCACCACGCCGGGCCTCAACCTGAGCGCGCCCGCCTATGTGACCAACACCCGCCTGCTGGCCTGGGTGGCGGACATGGCGGCGCTGTGCAAGCCCGAACGCATTTTCTGGTGCGACGGCTCCAAGGAGGAGTACGACCAGTTGTGCCAGCAACTGGTGGACGCCGGAACGTTCAAGCGCCTCAACCCGGCCAAGCGTCCGGACAGCTTCCTGGCGCTGTCCGACCCGTCCGACGTGGCGCGCGTGGAAGACCGCACCTTCATCTGCTCGGCCAAGAAGGAAGACGCCGGCCCGACCAACAACTGGATGGACCCCGCGGAGATGCGCGCCACGCTGCAGCCGCTGTTCGACGGCTGCATGAAGGGCCGCACCATGTATGTGGTGCCGTTC
>MEDL01000112.1 GCA_001724785.1 Acidovorax sp. SCN 68-22
TCACCGTGGACCCGCACCTGCACCGCGTGGCCACCCTGCAGGAGGCCGTGCCCGCCGCGCAAACCGCCGTGCTGAGCGGTGCCCCGCTGCTGTCCGACTGGATCGTGCGCCAGCGCCCCGGCGCGCTGCTCATCGGCCCGGACGGCGAGTCCGCCCAGTGGGTGGCTGCCGCCGCCGCCCGCCACGGCCTGGCGCACGCCGTCTGCACCAAGGTACGCCACGGCGACCGCAGCGTGAGCATCGCATTGCCCCCTGTCGCCGTGCAGGGCAGGGCGGTGGTGCTGCTCGACGACATGGCCAGCACCGGCCACACCCTGGCGCAGGCGGCGCGGCTGCTGCGCGCGGCCGGCGCCGCGAGCGTGGACGTGGCGGTGACGCACGCGCTGATCGACGCCCCCTCCCTGGCCGCTCTGCACGCCGCCGGCGTGGGCGCGTTCTGGAGCACCGACTGCGTGCCCCACGCGAGCAACGTCGTCGCCATGGCACCGGAGCTGGCGCGCGCACTGGCGCAGCTGGCGGCTGGGGCGACAATGTTCGCTTCATAAGTAGGAAGGACATCCATGCTGCTAGAGGCCGCGCAATCCCAGCTGGTGCTGGTGGACTACCAGGAACGGCTGATGCCCGTGATCCACGACGCCGAGGCCACGCTGGCCAACGCCGTGCGGCTGGCCAAGCTGGCCCACCTGGTGCAGGTGCCCGTGTGGGGCACCGAGCAGAATCCCTCGCGCCTGGGCCCGAACGCCCCAGAGGTGCGCGCCCTGTGCCGCGACACGCTGGCCAAGATGCACTTCAGCGCCGCCGAGGAAGGCCTGGGCGAATGGCTCCGCCCCCCGGCCAAACCGCCGGCGGGCAACGCGCGCAGCCTGCCCAAGCACATGCAGAAGGCGGCGCCCGAGCGAAGCAGCATCGTCATCGCCGGCTGCGAAGCCCACGTGTGCCTGCTGCAAACCGCGCTCGGCCTGCTGGAGGACGAATTCGAGGTCTGGGTGGTGACCGACGCCTGCAGTTCGCGCACCGAGCGCAGCCGCGACGCCGCCTACGACCGCCTGGCCGGCGCCGGCGCCGAGCTGGTGACCACGGAAATGGTCGGCTTCGAATGGCTGGGCAGCTGCGAGCACCCGGCGTTCCGCGAAGCGCTGGCGCTGATCAAATAGCCGGCGCGCGCCGCATCCTGGCGGCGCTGCGTCAGCTTGCCGCAAGGGGTGCATGAATAATTATGAATTCAGTTTTCCCTGCGCACTGCCTGCACTGAGTCGTTCCCGGAGGGTTCCTACATGACGAGCTACGCCAACTTCTACCGCCAGTCCATCGACCAACGCGACAACTTCTGGGCCACCCAGGCCCGGCTGGTCGAGTGGCAGACGCCGCCCGAGCAGGTCTGCGACTACAGCAACCCCCCGTTCGCGCGCTGGTTCGTCGGCGGCACGACCAACCTGTGCCACAACGCGGTGGACCGCCACCTGGCCGAGCGCGGCGAACAGGCCGCGTTGATCGCCATTTCCACGGAAACCGACACCGAGCGCAGCTACAGCTTCCGCGAACTGCACGCCGAAGTGCAGCGCATGGCCGCCAGCCTGCTGGCGCTCGGCGTGAAGAAGGGCGACCGCGTGCTGGTCTACATGCCCATGGTGGCCGAAGCGGCGTTCGCCATGCTGGCGTGCGCGCGCATCGGTGCGCTGCACACGGTGGTGTTCGGCGGCTTCGCCTCGGGTTCGCTCGCCTCGCGCATCGACGACGCCGAGCCGGTGGTGGTCGTCAGCGCCGACGCCGGTTCGCGCGGCGGCAAGGCCGTGGCCTACAAACCCCTGCTGGACGAAGCCATCCGCCTCGCGCAGCACAAACCGAAGGCGGTGCTGCTGGTCGACCGGGGCCTGGTGCCCATGGAGCTCGAAGCCGGGCGCGACCACCTCTGGAGCGCTCTGCGCACGCAGCACCTCGATGCCCAGGTGCCCTGCGAATGGCTGCCGTCCACGCACCCGAGCTACACGCTCTACACCAGCGGCACCACCGGCAAGCCCAAGGGCGTGCAGCGCGACACCGGAGGCTACGCCGTGGCGCTGGCGGCGAGCATGAAGCACATCTTCGACGCGCGCCCCGGCCAGACCTTCTTCGCCACCAGCGACATCGGCTGGGTGGTGGGCCACAGTTACATCATCTACGGCCCGCTGATCGCCGGCATGGCGACCATCATGTACGAAGGCCTGCCCACCCGGCCCGACGCCGGCGTGTGGTGGAGCATCGTCGAGAAATACAAGGTCACGCACATGTTCTCCGCCCCCACGGCGGTGCGCGTGCTCAAGAAACAGGACCCTTCCTGGCTGACGAAATACGACGTTTCCACCCTGAAGGCCCTGTGGCTCGCCGGCGAGCCGCTCGACGAACCCACGGCGCAGTGGATCAGCGACGCCCTGCAGGTGCCCATCATCGACAACTACTGGCAGACCGAGACCGGCTGGCCCATCCTCACGCTGACCAACGGCATCGAGCAGCAGGCCACGCGCTTCGGCAGCCCGGGCAAGGCCGTCTACGGCTACAACGTCAAGCTGATCGACGAAGTCACGGGCCAGGAACTGACCGAGCCGAACCAGAAGGGCGTGGTCGCCATCGAGGGGCCGCTGCCGCCCGGCTGCATGCAGACCGTGTGGGGCGACGACGAGCGCTTCGTCAGCACCTACTGGAGCACCATCCCCGGCCGGCAGATCTACAGCACCTTCGACTGGGGCATCCGCGATGCCGACGGCTACTACTTCATCCTCGGCCGCACCGACGACGTGATCAACGTCGCCGGCCACCGCCTGGGCACGCGGGAAATCGAGGAATCGATCTCCTCCCACCCCAACATCGCAGAGGTCGCCGTGGTCGGCGTGGCGGACAGCCTCAAGGGCCAGGTCGCCATGGCCTTTGCCGTGCCGCGCGATGCGACGGGGCTGGAGAACGACGCGGCGCGCCTGAAGCTCGAAGGCGAGGTGATGAAGCGCGTGGACGGCCAGCTCGGTGCCGTGGCGCGCCCGGCGCGCGTGTTCTTCGTCACCGCGCTGCCCAAGACGCGCAGCGGCAAGCTCCTGCGCCGCGCTCTGCAAGCCGTCGCCGAACGGCGCGACCCGGGCGACCTGACCACCATGGAAGACCCGGCGGCGCTGCAGCAGGTGCGTGCGCTGGTGGGGGAATAGTTCTTCTGTTTTGATAGCTGCCAGCGCTTATGGGGTAAGCGCTGGCGGCCGATTTGGCCAATATTCTGAGTTAATTGGAGTCTGACCCCAATTTTCTTCAGTGCTTCCACGCCTCCGGCGCCTGCCAGTCCGCCGCCCATTCGAGGTACTTCGCCAGCGGCATCGGCCGGGCGATGAAATAGCCCTGTGCCTGCGCGCAGCCCATTTGCAGCAGCATTTGTCCCTGGTCCTCGGTTTCCACGCCTTCGGCGATCACGCGGTAGCCGAACGAGCGCGCCAGGCCGATGACGCCCTGCACGATGGCCAGGTCGCCGGCCTCGTCCATCATGCCGCTCACGAAGCTCTGGTCGATCTTGAGCGTGTTGAGCGGCAGCCGGCGCAGGTAGGTGAGCGACGAATAGCCGGTGCCGAAGTCGTCGAGCGAAATCGTCAGCCCCAGGCCGCGCAGCGCGCGCAGCGTCTGCGCCACGGTGTCGATCTGCAGCAGGGCGGCGGTTTCGGTGATCTCGATGTCGAGCAGGTGTGCGGGTGAGCGCGGGTGCGCCGCCAGCTGCTCGCCGATGCAGCGCGCGAAGTCCGGCTGCTGCAGGTGCGGCGCGGAGATGTTGATGCTCACCGGCAGCGCCGTGCCGCTCTGCGCCAGGCGCTCGACCAATGCCAGGCCCGACTGCACCACCCAGGTGCCGAACTGCGTGTCGAGGTCCGTGCCCTCGATCAAATGCAGGAACGCGGCGGGGCTGAGCACGCCGCGCTCCGGGTGGTTCCAGCGCGCCAGTGCCTCGACGCCGACGATGGTGCCCAGGCGCATGTCCACCTTGGGCTGCAGGTACAGCTCGAACTGCCCGGCCGCCAGCGCCTCGCGCACCTGCACCACCTGGGCGTGCGTGTCGCGCTGCGCGCGCTCCTGCGCCGCGTCGAATTCCTGGAAGCGGTTGCGCCCGGCCTGCTTGGCCGCGTACATGGCCTGGTCGGCGTGGCGCAGCAGGGTGTCTGCGTCGGCGTCGTCGCGTGGGTACAGCGTGTAGCCGATGCTGGCCGTGACGGCCACCGGCTCGCCCTCCAGCGTGTACGGCGCGGCAATGCTGCACATCAGGCGTTCGAGCGCGCTTTGCGCATCTTCGCTGGCGGCCAGGTCCGGCAGGAGGATGGCGAACTCGTCGCCGCCCAGGCGGGCCACGCAGTCCTGCGGGCGCAGGGCGGCCGTCAGGCGTTCGGCCACGGCGCGCAGCAGGCGGTCGCCGGCGTCGTGGCCGAAGCGGTCGTTCACCGGCTTGAAGCCGTCGAGGTCCAGGTAGGCGACGCCGAGCAACTGCTCGCTCGCATGCGCCTGCGCCATGGCGTCGGTGAGCCGCTGTGCCATCAGCACGCGGTTGGGCAGGTTGGTCAGCGCGTCGTAGTGCGCCAGGTGCTGCAGCAGCATTTCCTGTTCGCGCTGGCCGGTGACGTCGATGGTCACGCCGAGGATGCGCAGGGGCTTGCCGTCCGGTGCCCAGTCGACGATTTTCCCCAGGTTGCGCATCCAGCGCTGGTTCTCATAGGCACCCGGCACGGTGGTGACGAGGTCGAAGGAGCTGTCGGGCTGGCGCGCGTGCCGGCGCAGTTCGGCGTAGATGCGCGGCCCGTCCTTGGCGCCGGCGACCTGGTCGAAAGGCACGGCCTCGTCGACGCGCTGCTCGACGCCGCGCATCTGGTGCCAGCGCGCATCCCCCGTCACCAGGCCGCTGGGGATGTGGCAATCCCACCGGCCGACGGAGGCCGCCTCCAGCGTCAGGCTGAGCACGGCCTCGCGCTTGCGCACGTCGTCCTCGGCGCGTTTTCTGTCGGTGATGTCGTGCAGGGCAAACAGCCAGCATTCGGTCTCGCCCAGGGTGATCTTGCGTGTGGACTGCTGCACCGTGAGCGCGCCGCCATGGCGCGGAGTCAGCACACATTCGACCGGCGTGACGGCGCCGTCCGTACTGGCGTGCGCCAGGGCGCGCCGGCGCTCCTCGTCGGTGTACAGGCCCAGCTCGACCACGGTGCGGCCGAAGGCCTGGGCACGCGAGATGCCGGTCATCGCTTCCCAGGCCGGGTTGACGTCGATGTAGCCGCCCGTGTCGCAGCGCGTCATGCCCATGGGGTAGGGCAGCATTTCGAACACCAGGCGAAAGCGCTGCTGCGATTCGCGCAGCGCCTCTTCGGCGTGGTGCGCGGCGTCGATGTCCTGCATCACGCCGCGCATGTGCAGCGTGCGGCCGCCCTCGCGCACCGCCTCGCCGTGCGCGCGCATCCAGCGCAGCGCGCCGGTGTCGCCGCGCACGATCTGCAGGTCCAGCGTCCAGGGCCGGCCGTCGCGCAGGCAGGCGCGTGCTGCGGCGCGCAGCGCGGCGCGGTGGGCCGGCGCGACGCACTGTTCGATGTAGGCTGCCGGTGGTTGGCTGCCGGGCGGCAGGCCGTGCACCGCGTTGCAGGATTCGGACCACTGGCGCACCGTGCCCGCCGCATCCGATTCCCAGGCACCCAGCCCGGCCATGTGGCCGGCCTGGGTCAGCAGGGCGTGTGCGGCCACCAGGTCGTCGTGCACGCGGCGTTCCTGCGTGACGTCGTGGAAGACGAACACCATGCAGGCTTCGCCGTCGACCTGCAGCGGCCGTGCCGACATCAGCCCGAGGACCTCCTGCCCGCGCGCGCGCACGGTGAGCGCCAGGCGCTCGGCGCGGCCCTCGGTCGCCAGTGCGGCCAGCAGGCGCTCGCGCTCGTGCGGCGTGGCCCAGATGCCCAGCTCGGTCGAGGTGCGGCCTATGACCGCCTCGCGCCCCATGCCGAACATGGCGCAGAACGCGGCGTTGACGTCGATGTAGCGCCCGTCGGACACGCGCGAGATGCCGCTCGGGTCGGGCAGCAGCATGGAAATCGCGCCGAACTTGGCCTCGGAGGCGACCAGGGCCCGCGCATCGGCACCCAGCCCGTCGGTGCCGACCGCCGGCGCGGGTGCCGGGTTCTCAGGGCGTGCGGGCGGGCTCAGCATGGGGGCAGTTTAGGGCAAGGCCGTGCCCATCCGCGCCTGCCGCGGGCGGTGCGCGCTTAGGGAAAACCTGTGGCGGAAGGGAGGGGCGTTTCTTGCGCAGTCGCTGGCCTTGCCGGCTCTTGCACGCCTTTTCAAGGACTGCGCGGCGTCCCGGCGGGGATGTTGCGGCGCAGCAAACCGGGGCCGATCAGTCCGGTGGACAGCAGGGTGCCCAGCACGATGACCAGCGCGCAGCCGGCCATCCACAGCGTCACGGTCTCGCTCAGGAAGACCACGCCGTAGAGCACGGCGAACACCGGCGCGAGGAAGGTCACCGCCAGCGCGCGGCTCGGTCCGGCGTTGGCGATCAGGCGGAAATACAGGATGTAGGCGATGCCGGTGCACAGCACGGAGATGGCTGCGATCGCCAGCCAGGCGCGCAGCCCCGGCATCTGCGCGGGCCAGGCGATGGCCGTGGGGATGGCCAGGAACAGCGCCGCGCCGAGCTGGCTGCCCGTGGCGGTCGCCAGCGGGGGGATGCCCACCAGGTAGCGCCGTGCATAGCTTGCGGCCAGCGCGTAGCAGGTGGTCGCGCCGAGGCAGGCCGCCACGGCCCAGAACGCCAGATCGGATTTGCCACCGGCACCCCCGGGCGCGCGCCATGCCAGCAATGCCACGCCGAGAAAGCCCAGCGCCAGGCCGAGCGAGCGCAGGCGCCCGATGCGCTCGCCCAGCCAGAGCCAGGCGATGATGGCGCCGAACAGCGGGACCGTGGCGTTCAGGATGGACGCGAGCCCGGTGCTGATGTGCAGCACCGCCCAGGCATACAGCGCAAACGGAATGGCCGAGTTGATCAGGCCGGCCAGCAGCACCGGACGCCAGTGTTGGCGCAGCTGCGGCCACTGGCCCTGCTGCACCAGGATGGGCCAGAGGAACAGCGTGGCCAGCGCCACGCGCAGCCCGGCCGTTGGCAAGGGGCCGAACTCGGAGGCGCCCAGGCGCATGAAGAGGAACGAAGCCCCCCACAGGCCCGAGAGCAGGAAGAACTCGCGGACCCAGGGCGCACCGGCGCGCGAACCGTCGCCAGCGCTCATGCCGCGCGCCGTTCTGCCGGGGCTGCGGTGCCCGCCGGCGCTTCCAGGCCGAGCAGGGCGCGCTTGCGCTCCAGCCCGCCGGCGTAGCCGGTGAGCGCGCCGCCCGCGCCCAGCACCCGGTGGCAGGGCACGACGAGCGAGATCGGGTTGCGCCCCACGGCCGCGCCCACGGCGCGCACGGCGGCCGGCGCGCCCGCGCGGCGGGCAACTTCGGCGTAGCTGCGCGTTTCGCCCCGGGGGATGCCGAGCAGCACGCGCCAGACCGATTGCTGGAAGGGCGTGCCGCCCGAGAGGTCGAGCGGCAGGTCGAAGCCGGGGCGGGCACCCGCCAGCCAGTCGGCCAGCTGGGCGGCGGCGCGGCTGAGGAGCGGGTGCCCAGGGCGTGCAAAGGGCCAGGCGCCGGGGCCGTCGAGCGTGGCCGGCGCGTGGCGCTGGCCCTCGAACCACAGACCACACAGGCCGGTGGGCGAAGCCGCAAGGCGCACCGGGCCCAGCGGGGTGGCGACGCGCAGTTGTTCGGTAAGGGGATGGAATTGCATGGAAGGCTCCGGCAGGCGGACACGCGCTGGCGGCCGCTGAATTATGAATGAAATAGGCCTCTGGCGCTTGCTGCACCTATCTTTTTAGCTGCATTAAATATAGCAATATTGTTGGTCAGGGCGTGGGTTTGCGGGCCCAGGCGCGCACCACGGCGTAGCTGCGCCAGGGCTGCCAGGCGTGCGAGGCGGCCTCGGCCGCGCGCGCCGGGTGCGGGCTGGCGCGCACGCCCAGCGCCGATTGCAGCGCCACGTCGCCCGCCGGGAAGGCGTCCGGCCAGCGCAGCACCCGCATGGCGATGTACTGCGCCGTCCAGTCGCCGATGCCGGGCAGGGCGCGCAGTTGCGCCAGCGTGGGCGCGAGCGGCGCCCCCGGCTCCAGCCGCAGTTCGCCCGATTCCACCGCCCGGGCCAGCGCCAGGATGGCGCCCTGGCGCTGGCGCACGATGCCGAGCGCACCCAGCGCCTCGGGCGCCGCATCGGCCAGTGCCGCCGCCGTGGGGAACAGGTGCGTCAGCGCCGGCCAGGGCGTGGCGAGCGGCTCGCCGAAACGCGCCACCAGCCTCCCGGCCAGGGTGCGCGCCGCGGCCACGGTGACCTGCTGGCCGAGCACGGCGCGCACGGCGGTCTCGAAGCCGTCCCAGGCGCCGGGCACGCGCAGGCCGTCGCCGTCCGGGAAATCGGCGTGCAGCACGGCGTTGATGGCGCCGGGGTCGGCGTCCAGGTCGAGCAGGGCGCGCACGCGGTGCAGCACCGTGCCCAGGTGGGGCGCCAGCGGCTCGCTC
>MEDL01000113.1 GCA_001724785.1 Acidovorax sp. SCN 68-22
TGCGCGAGCGCTGGACGCCGCCAGACAGCTTCGCCTTCGGCGCCGGGGAGCTCAAGCCGCTGCGTGCCGGCGAGGCGCTCGCCTGGCGCTGCATCCCTGTGGTCTAAAGCCCGGAGTTTTAAGTGAAACAGGCATCTAGCGCTTGATGGTAAAGACTTTATTGCTATTCTAAATATAGCATTTGTCCGACCGGGCTCTCCGGTTATCGGGGGGGATGCCCGGGGCGCTCGGGCAGGCGCCTTTTATGATCGTGCGGCCGGGCGGTGGGTGCCGCAGGGCTTGAATTCGCCGCCGTGCGCCGCATCTTCCTGCGACCTTTGAACGACTCTTCTGGAGCCTGAATGAAACGAATTGCCCTGTTCCTGTTGACCAACCTCGCCGTGGTGGTGGTGCTCGGCATCGTGGCCAGCCTGCTGGGTGTCAACCGCTACCTCACCGCCAACGGGCTGAACCTGGGCGCCTTGCTCGGTTTCGCCTTCGTCATGGGCTTTGGCGGCGCCATCATCTCGCTGCTGATCAGCAAGCCGGTGGCCAAGTGGAGCGCGGGTGTGCAAATCATCGAGCAGCCGCGCAACAGCGACGAGGCCTGGATCCTCGCGACCGTGCGCGGTTTTGCCGAAAAGGCCGGCATCGGCATGCCCGAGGTCGGTATCTTCCAGGGCGACCCGAACGCCTTCGCCACCGGCGCTTTCAAGAACTCGGCCCTGGTCGCGGTGTCCACCGGCCTGCTGCAGAACATGACGCGCGAGGAAGTCGAGGCCGTGATCGGCCACGAGGTGGCGCACATCGCCAACGGCGACATGGTGACCATGACGCTGATCCAGGGCGTGATGAACACCTTCGTCGTGTTCCTCTCGCGCGTGATCGGCTACGCCGTGGACAGCTTCCTGAACAAGAACAACGAAAACCGTTCCGGCCCGGGCATCGGCTACTACGTCACCACCATCGTGCTCGACATCGTGCTCGGCTTCCTCGCCGCCATCGTCGTGGCCTGGTTCTCGCGCCAGCGCGAGTTCCGCGCCGATGCCGGCGCCACGCAGCTGATGGGCCGGCGCCAGCCGATGATCAACGCGCTCGCCCGTCTGGGCGGCCTGCACCCGGCCGAACTGCCCAAGAGCATGCAGGCGCTGGGCATCGCCGGCGGCATCGGCCAGCTGTTCTCCACGCACCCGCCGATCGAGGAGCGCATCGCGGCGCTGCAAAACGCCCAGCAGTGATGGCCCAGCGGCCCTGGCGCCGCGTGCTTCAGCGCGGCGCTTCGCGCACCAGCCGCATGCCCACCAGGGTGTAGCGCGTCTCGGGCGAATTCCAGTTGCGGTAGCTGCAGCGGGCATACAGCGACCAGGTGTGCCAGGAGCCCCCGCGGCGCACCCGCACGCCACCCTCGGCAGGGCCTTGCGGGTCATCGGCAGGCGATTGCGCGTAGTAGTGATCGCTGTGCCAGTCGGCCGTCCATTCCCACGCGTTGCCCAGCATGTCGTGCAGTCCGAAGGCGTTGGCGCGAAAGCTGCCGACGGGAGAGGTGAACGCATACCCGTCTGAACCGGAGAGCGCGAAGGCCGCCCAGCGCGGCCAGTTGCGCGCCGCATCGGTGTCGAAGGTGTTGCCCAGATGCAGCAGGGCCTGCGGGTCGTCGCTGCCAGGGTAGCGGGTGCCTGAGCCAGCGCGGCAGGCGTACTCCCATTCGGCTTCTGTGGGCAGTCGGTAGGTCACGCCTTCGCGCTCGCTCAGCCAATGCGCGAGTGCCATCGCGTCGTTCCACGTGACATTGAGCACCGGGTGCTGGTCGTCTTGCGCAAATCCGGGGTTTTGCCAGGAGTATTGGGGGTCTCGGCCTTCGAATGCGTCGCCCCGCTGGGTCGTGGCCGGGTCGTAGGCCGCGTTGTAGCCGTAGCCCCCGGTGCCGTCCGCCATGGATTCAGGGGTGTAGCCCGAGCGCCGCAAAAAGTCGCGGAACTGCCCCACGGTCACCTCGTGCTGGCCCATGAAAAAGGGCCTCGTGATGCGCACGCGGTGCACGGGGGCTTCATCCACCAGCGCGGTCAGGCGCTTGCTTTCATAGGCCGGGTAAGCGCGTGCCAGGCGCTCCACCGGTTCGTCGCTGCCCATCAGGAATTCGCCTGGCGGCAGCCGGACAAACGCCATGCCGAGCGTGTTGCGCAGCACCTGCGGCCCGGCCGGCGTCCCGACGCCTGTGCACGCGGCCAGCGCGGGCGCAAGAGCGAGGAGGGGCAGAAGGCGTGCGGGGGCCATGCAAAAGCGGCGTTGTGCCGCACTCTAACGCCTTGGCGCGCCGCGGTGGTGCGCGGCGTGTCAGCCGCTGCGGCGAACGCCCAGCAGAGCGCGCGCTACGGCTTCACCCACCTTGATGCCGTCCACCCCGGCCGACAGAATGCCGCCCGCGTAGCCCGCGCCTTCGCCCGCCGGGTACAGGCCGGCGGTGTTCGGGCTCTGAAAGTCTTCGTCCCGGTGGATGCGCAGCGGCGAGGAGGTGCGTGTCTCCACGCCGGTCAGTACGGCGTCGGGCATGTCGAAGCCGGCAATCTTTTGGCCGAACGCGGGCAGCGCTTCGCGCAGCGCGGCGATGGCATAGGCCGGCAGGGCGCTGGCCAGGTCCACCGGCCGCACCCCGGGCTGGTACGAAGGCTCGACGCTGCCCATGGCCGTGGACGCGCGGCCCGCCAGGAAATCGCCCACGCGCTGTGCCGGCGCGCTGTAGTCGCCGCCCCCGAGCACGAAGGCCCCCGACTCCAGCTGGCGCTGCAGGACGATGCCCGACAGCGGGTGCGCTTGGCCGGGCGCCAGGTGCTGCACGCCGTGGTCCGCGCCCAACAGGGCTTCGAAGGCGGCGGCGTCTTGCGGGTAGTCCGCCGGTGTGATGCCGACCACCAGGCCGGCATTGGCATTGCGCTCGTTGCGCGAATACTGGCTCATGCCATTGGTCACCACGCGCCCCGGCTCGCTGGTCGCCGCCACCACGGTGCCGCCCGGGCACATGCAGAAGCTGTAGGCGCTGCGGCTATTGGCCGCGTGGTGCACCAGCTTGTAGTCGGCCGCGCCGAGCAGTGGGTGGCCGGCGTGGCGGCCCCAGCGCGCGCGGTCGATCACGCCCTGCGGGTGCTCGACGCGAAAGCCGATGGAAAAAGGCTTGGCCTCCATGGTCACGCCGTGCGTGTGCAGCATGGCGAAGGTGTCGCGCGCGCTGTGACCGAGCGCCAGGACCACCTGCGAGGCGGCGAGCTCGTGGCTTGCGCCGGTGGCCTGGTCGAGCACGCGCAGGCCGGCCACACGCCGGCCCGCCCCGCTGCCGTCCAGCAGCAGGTCGGTGACGCGCTGGCCGAAGCGCACCTCGCCGCCGAGCGCGACGATCTGCGCGCGCAGGCCCTCCACCACCTTGACGAGCTTGAATGTGCCGATGTGCGGGTGCGCGGCGACGAGGATTTCCTCCGGCGCGCCGGCCGCCACGAACTCCTCCATCACCTTGCGCCCGAGGTGGCGCGGGTCCTTGATCTGGCTGTAGAGCTTGCCGTCCGAGAAGGTGCCGGCGCCGCCTTCGCCGAACTGCACATTGCTCTCGGGGTTGAGCTCGCGCCGCCGCCACAGGGCCCAGGTGTCCTGCGTGCGTTCGCGCACCGCTTTGCCGCGCTCCAGCACGATGGGCCTGAAACCCATCTGCGCCAGTACCAGCGCCGCGAAGATGCCGCAGGGACCGAAGCCGACCACCACCGGGCGCTCCGCCAGCGCCGGCGGTGCGTGGCCGACGGGGCGCCAGGCCATGTCGGGCGTCCGCTGGATGTGCGGGTCGGCGGCGTGGCGCGCCAGCAGCGCCGGCTCTTGCGTCGGGTCGGCCAGGGCCAGGTCGACGATGTAGACCGCCAGCAGCTCCCGCTTGCGCGCGTCGAAGCTGCGCTTGAACAGCTTGAGCTGGGCAATCTCGGCCAGCGGGATGCCGAGCAACTGGGCGCAGGCCCGGCGCAGCGGGGCTTCGGGGGCCTCGGCCTGCGCGAGTGGCAGGCGGATTTCTGAGATGCGGATCATGGCGGGCCCGTAGTCATCGGGCAAGCTTCTTCGGGGATCGGAATGGTACCGCGTGTGCCGCCAGGGCGCGGCTGGGGGCTATCAAAAACAATAGCTGCTTACCATTGCGCAGCAAGCGCTAATGGCCTTTTTGACCGGATTTTTTGTCCCTCAGCGACCATTCCTGTCCGGCCAGCGCCAGGGCCCCGAGCAGCAGCGGCAGGAAGTAGTACAGCGCGCGGTAGGCCAGCAGGGCGGCCAGCACCGCGGTCTTGGGCAGGGTGTCGGTGGCAAGGAGCGCCACGCCCACCGATTCGAGAACGCCCAGCCCCGCCGGCACGCGCAGCACCAGCCCGGCCACGGCGCCCAGCATCACGGTGGCGAGGGCGGCGGGGTAGGGCACCTGGGTCTGCAGCACCACCCACAGGGCGGCGCCCATCAGCACCCAGTTGGCGGCGGACACGGCGATCTGCCACAGCGCCAGCGGCCCGCGTGGCAAGGGAAAGCAATGGCCGCGCAGCGCCAGCGCCCGCCCGCCGCGCAGCAGGCACAGCGCGACGTAGGCGAGCGGCGCCAGTGCCAGCAGCGCGCCCGCCAGGCGCCACTGCGTGGACGTGGCCGACCAGCCGAAGACCGCCGGCGGCAGCCAGAACCAGGGCACCAGAGCGGCAAGCAGCAGGTAGCCGACCCAGTTGGTGAGGATGCTGGTGGCGACCACCTGGCCAATGGTGCCGGGGTCGATCCCGCGCCGGCTGTAGAGCCGGTAGCGCACGCCGACGCCGCCGATCACCGAGCCGAGGTTGAGCGTGAAGGCGTAGCTCGTCATGGCGATGCCCAGCGTGGTGCCACGGCCCAGGCCGTGGCGCGTCAGGTGGCGGCCAATCCATTCGAAGCTGCCGTAGGTGCAATGGCTCAGCAGCGCCAGCGCGGCGCCGGCCCACAGCGCGGGCCCGGGCAGGTCCAGCACGGCGCGCCACACGGCCGGCCAATCAACGCTGCGCGCCTGGTGGACGATGAGTCCGGCAACGACCAGGAAGAAAGCCGCTCCCAGGCCGCGTGTCAGCCAGGGCCACCAGGGGCGCTCGCGCAGGCCCGCCAGGCCCCGGCGCGCCGGCCCGCGCTCCCGGCCGGGCAGTGCGCCTGCCTCCTGCGGGGGGGTGGGTGCCAGGGCGGCCATGCCTGCCTTCAGGCCGCTGCGTGCGGCGGCGTGCGCTCGGCGCCGTCGGTGCGCGGCGCGGCCGCCTCGGCGACGGCAATCACGGGCTCGTGCTTGGGCAGCCAGCGGGCCCAGGTCGGAAACCAGCGCATGAGGTGGAAGATGACGTAGCTGCGCAGCAGGCGCAGCCGCACCCAGCGCGGTGCGCGCGGCATTTCGACCCGCCGGCAGCTCTCCTGCATCAGCAGTGCCAGGCGCTGGTGCAGGTGGGCGTTGAAGTCGCGGTCGCGGATGACGACGTTGGCCTCCAGGTTCAGCGCCAGGCTGAGTGGATCGAGGTTGCTCGACCCGACGGTGGACCAGCTGTCGTCCACCAGCGCCACCTTGCCGTGCAGCGGGCGGTCGCGGTATTCGTAGATGCGCACGCCGGCACGCAGCAGGTGCTCGTACAGCATGCTGGCGGCGGTGCGCACGATGGGCATGTCCGGCTGGCCCTGGAGGATCAGGCGCACGTCCACGCCGCGCCGCGCGGCCCGGCGCATTTCGCGGATGAAGCGGTAGCCTGGGAAGAAATAGGCGTTGGCGATGACCACGCGCTGGCGCGCCGCACGCAGGGCAATGCGGTAGTGGCGCTCGATGTCGCTCCGGTGGCTGTGGTTGTCGCGCGTCACGAACAGCGCGCCGGCGCTGCCCTGCGGCGAGAGGCTGACGAATGCCGGTGGCTGCGGCGCGCCACGCCCGCAGTCGGTCTCCATGGCCGTCTGCACGAAGCGGTGCATCTGCGCAACGATCGGGCCGCGCACCTGCACCGCGTAGTCCTGCTTGGCCTCGGGACCGAAATCCGCCAGGTGGTCCGCCGAGTAGTTGATGCCGCCGATAAAACCCAGGGTGCCGTCGACCACCACGATCTTGCGGTGCATGCGCCGCAGCACATTCAGGCGCTGGCCGAACAGGCTGCGCCCGGGGTCGAAGGTGCGAAATTCCACCCCCGCCTCGACCAGCGCGCCGATGTAGCGCTCGGGCAGATCCGGCGAGCCGAAACCGTCCACCAGCACGTGCACCGCCACGCCGCGCCGCGCCGTCGCCAGCAGCACGGCATGCAGTTCGCGGCCAACCTTGTCGTCAAACAGGATGAAGGTTTCCAGCCAGACATCGCGCTGCGCCGCCTCGATGGCCGCGAAGACGCGCGGGAAGAACTCCTCGCCGTTTTCCAGGAGTTCGAAGGCGTTGCCTTCGACCCAGCGGCTCGACCGTGGGGGGCGGGTACGCCGGCTCATAGCAGGATCTCCGCCGCCAGCGGGGCGTGGTCCGAGAGCTTGTCCCAGGGCTTCCTGGGCAGCACCAGGGGCGAGTGCACGGCCGCGTTGCGCACGTAGATGCGGTCCAGCGGCAGAATCGGCATGGACGCCGGGAAGGTGCGCACCGCACGACCGAGTGCCTGGACGAAGACCTCGGCCAGGCCCGCACCGTCCTGCAGCACGCGGTGCGCGCGCCCGCGCCAGTCGTTGAAGTCGCCGGCCATCACCACGGGTTCGTTGGCGGGCAGGGAATTGATCAACTGGCAGGCCAGCTGCAACTGCTTCTGGCGGTGCCCTTCCTGCAGACCCAGGTGCACGCAGATGGCGTGCACCGGCAAATGGTGGCCCGGTGGCTGCACGATGCAATGCAGCATGCCGCGCCGCTCAGGACCGCGGATCGAGATGTCGTGGTTCTCGTAGTGGACGATGGGAAATTTCGACAGCAGCGCGTTGCCGTGGTCGCCGTTGTCGTACACGGCGTTGCGGCCGTAGGCGTGCTGGTGCCAGATCTCGTCGGCCAGGAACTCGTACTGCGGGACCTGGGGGAAGTTGGCGATGCGCTGCGCATGGCGGCGCTCGGCGCCGTGGACTTCCTGCAGAAAGACCAGGTCGGTGCCCACCTGGCGCACCGCGTCGCGCAACTCGTGCAGCACGAAGCGGCGGTTGAAGCTGCTGAAGCCCTTGTGGACGTTGACGGTCAACGCCTTGAAGGCAATGGGGGAGTCGGCGGTGGAAGGCATGCGGCAATCGGTCGTGAACGGGCGCCGCCTGTGCGTTGGGCGCCGGGCTGCGGCGCCTGCGGGGCGGCCTGTTCCGATTGTTCGGGCTGCCGCCCCCCAAGGCTGTAGGACGGCTGGCCGATGCCCTGTGAAGCGCGGCCACCACCGCGCGTGCCCGGCCTCAGCTCGGCAGGAAGCCGTCGACCGAGAGGTAGCGCTCGCCGGTGTCGTAGTTGAAGCCCAGAACGCGGCTGCCGGCCGGCAGGCTGGGGAGTTTTTGCGCAATGGCGGCGAGCGCGGCGCCGGAGGAAATGCCCACCAGCATGCCTTCCTCGCGCGCGCAGCGGCGGGCGTATTCGCGTGCGTCCTCGGCCTCCACCTGGATGGCGCCGTCGAGCACGCTGGTGTCCAGGTTCTTCGGGATGAAGCCGGCGCCCAGGCCCTGGATGGGGTGGGGCCCCGGTGCGCCGCCCGAGATCACGGCGGATTGCGTGGGCTCGACGGCAAACACCTGGAGCTTCGGGAACTTGGCTTTGAGCACGCGCGCGCAGGCGGTGATGTGGCCGCCGGTGCCAACGCCGGTGATGAGCACGTCCAGGCCGTCCGGGAAGTCGGCCAGGATCTCCTGGGCCGTGGTTTCGGCGTGCACCTGCACGTTCGCCGGGTTCTCGAACTGCTGCGGAATCCAGGCGCCGGGCGTCTGCGCCTGCAGCTCCTCGGCGCGGGCGATGGCGCCCTTCATGCCCTTTTCCTTGGGCGTGAGGTCGAACGTGGCGCCGTAGGCCAGCATCAGGCGGCGCCGCTCGATGCTCATGCTGTCGGGCATGACCAGAATCAGCTTGTAGCCCTTGACGGCGGCCACCAGCGCCAGGCCGATGCCGGTGTTGCCCGAGGTCGGCTCGATGATGGTGCCGCCCGGCTGGAGCGCGCCCGATTTTTCCGCCGCTTCCACCATGGCCAGGGCGATGCGGTCCTTGATGGAGCCGCCGGGGTTGCTGCGCTCGGACTTGATCCACACCTTGGCGTCCGGCCCGAAGATGCGGTTGATGCGCACGTGCGGCGTGTTGCCAATGGTCTGCAGGATGTTGTCGGCTTTCATGGCGTCTCCTAGAAGCGTGGGTGGGAAAAAGGTTGGCGCCCATTCTGAACCACTTGTTCTGCCTCCCGCGCTATATGGATATGCCGCGATAATCCACCCCGTGAAGCGCGCCAGACCGCCGCTGGTGCAATCTGGGAAACCAGGCACTGGAGGAAC
>MEDL01000114.1 GCA_001724785.1 Acidovorax sp. SCN 68-22
CCGGGTCCATCTGGTAGACGTTCTTGTCGGCCTTGCCCAGGGCGCCGCGCGTGCCCACGGCGTCGCGGAAGGGGCCGTAGAAGGCGCTCGCGTACTTGGCGCTGTAGGCCATGATGCGGGTGTAGATGTGGCCCTGCACCTCGAGCGCCTCGCGGATCGCGCCGATGCGGCCGTCCATCATGTCGCTGGGCGCGACGATGTCCACGCCGGCCTCGGCGTGCGTGAGCGCCTGGCCGGTGAGGATTTCCACCGTCTCGTCGTTCAGGATGTAGCCGGTCTCGTCCAGCACGCCGTCCTGGCCGTGGCTGGTGTAGGGGTCGAGCGCCACGTCGGTCATCACGCCGAGCTGCGGGAACTCCTTCTTGAGCTGGCGCACCACGCGCGGGATCAGGCCCTCGGGGTTGAGCGCCTCCTTGCCATCGGGGGCCTTGAGCGCCGGGTCGATCGCCGGGAACAGCGCCAGCACGGGGATGCCGAGCGCCACGCAGTCTTCGGCCACGGGCAGCAGCAGGTCCAGGCTCAGGCGCTCCACACCGGGCATGGAGGGCACGGCCTCGCTGCGCTTCTGGCCCTCGTGCACGAAGACCGGGTAGATCAGGTCGTGCGGCGTGACGCGGTGCTCGCGCACCAGGTTGCGGCTGAAGGCATCGCGGCGCAGGCGGCGCGGGCGGCTCTGGGGGAAGGGGGTGGGGCTGGAGAGGTGCATCCGAAAATTGTGCACCACGCGCGCCGGACGCACCGCAGCCCGAAGAGCGGTTTCATGAAGACGCCCTAAACTGCCCGCCATGCTTTGGGTCAAATCGCTCCACATCGTCTTTGTCACCAGCTGGTTCGCCGGCCTGTTCTACCTGCCGCGCATCTTCGTGAACCTGGCGATGGTCGCGCCGGGCTCGTCGGCCGAGCGCGAGCGCCTGATGCTGATGGCGCGCAAGCTGATGCGCTTCACGACGCTGCTGGCGATTCCCGCCGTGGCGCTGGGCCTGTGGCTGTGGCTGGGCTACGGCATCGGCAAGGGGCCGGGCAACGCCTGGCTGCACGCCAAACTGGCGCTGGTGCTGCTGGTGCTGGGTTACCACCACGCTTGCGGCGTGCTGCTGCGCAAGTTCGGCGAGGAGCGCAGCACGCGCAGCCACCGCTGGTACCGCTGGTTCAACGAAATCCCCGTACTGCTGCTGCTGGCCATCGTCGTGCTGGTGGTCGTCAAGCCGTTTTAGGCAAGGATCGCGAGGTCAGGGGGCGGCGCGCGCATGGACAAGACCACGGCCTGGCCCCTGGCGCTGGTGTACGCGGCGCTGATCGTCTTTGCCAGCCTGTTCCCGTTCGAAGGCTGGCGCGCGCAGGGCCTGGCACCGTGGGAGTTTCTGGCCGAGCCGCTGCCGCCGCACTATTGGACGGGGTTCGACGTGGCCGCCAATGTCGCCGGCTACGCGCCGCTCGGCTTCCTGCTGGCGCTGGGTTTCACGCGCAGCGGCTGGCCGCGCGCCGCCGTCCCGCTGGCGTTCGTGCTTGGGGCGGCGCTGTCGCTGTCGGTCGAATTCCTGCAGATCTACCTGCCCAAGCGCGTGCCCTCGAATCTGGACCTGCTGCTCAACGGCGGCGGCACCTTACTCGGGGCGCTGGCCGCCGCGGCGCTGGAACGCCTGGGCGCGCTGGACCGCTGGAGCCGCTTTCGCGCGCGCTGGTTTGCGCGCGACGCACGCGGAGCGCTGGTGCTGCTGGCGCTGTGGCCCTGGGCGCTGCTGTTTCCGGCCGCCGAACCCTTTGGCCTCGGTCAGGTGCTCGAACGCCTCGAAATCGTGCTGGCGGACATCTTCGAAGGCACGCCTTTCTATCCCTGGCTGCCGGTGCGCACCGAGCCCATGCAGGCGCTCTCGCCGGTGGCCGAGGCGGTCTGCGTGGGCCTGGGCCTGCTGGCCCCGTGCCTGCTGGCCTTCAGCGTCGCCCGGCATCCCGGGCGGCGCGTGGTGCTGCTGGCCTCGGCGGCGGCGCTGGGGGTGGGGGCCACGGCGCTGTCCTCGGCGCTCAGTTGGGGGCCGGCGCACGCCTGGGCCTGGCTGAGCGCACCCGCGCGCGCCGGCATCGCGCTCGGGTTGGTGCTGGCGGCGGCGGCCATCGCCCTGCGCCAGCGCGCCTGTGCCGTGCTGCTGCTGGTGGTGATCAGCCTGCACCTGGCCTTGCTCAACGACGCGCCCACCAGTGCCTACTTCGCCCAGACGTTGGTCGGTTGGGAGCAGGGCCGCTTCATCCGTTTCTACGGCCTGGGCCAGTGGCTCGGCTGGCTCTGGCCCTACGCCACGCTGGTGTATGTGCTGCAGCGTGCCTCGCGCCGCGCGCTGCCCGAACGGGGCGTCTAGGAACAGGTTCCAAGCAAGGATGCGCAAAGCGCCTTGCGCTCCTCGCGCACTGCACCACCCGCCACGCGCGAGGGTTATGCAGGCCTTCCCTAGAATGAAAGCATGAGCCAAGCCGCCTCCACGCCGCCGTACTTCGCGCGCCACATCTTTTTCTGCCTCAACGAACGCCCGGGCGGCGAAGCCTGCTGCGCCCAGCACGGCGCGCAGCAGGCCTTCGACCACTGCAAGCAGCGTGTCAAGGCCGCCGGTCTGGCCGGGCCGGGCAAGGTGCGCGTGAACAAATCGGGGTGCCTCGACCGCTGCGCCGCCGGGCCGGTGGCGGTGGTGTACCCGGAAGGCGTCTGGTACAGCTACGTGGACCTGGCCGATATCGACGAGATCGTCGATTCGCACCTGGCGCGCGGCGTCGTCGTCGAACGTTTGCGCACGCCGCCGGAACTCGGGCGCTAGGGCTGGCTCACACCAGGCGCACCCCAGAGTGCGCGGTCGAAATTTTGTATGAAAATGGCATCTAGCGCTTATTGCATAAGCGTTGTTAGCTATTAAAAGAGAAGTCCCTTGAACGCACACACCGAACGCCTCGTGCTGCAAGGCGGGGCCGGCGCCATCGAGGCGCTGCGCGATGCGCCCGCCTCCGGTGCGCCGCAAGGCATCGCCGTGCTGGCGCATCCGCACCCGCTGTTTGGCGGCAGCATGCACAACAAGGTGGTCCAGACGCTGGCGCGCGCCTTCGTGCAGTGCGGCTACGTGGCCGTCCGCTTCAACTTCCGCGGCGTCGGCGAGAGCGCCGGCGTGCACGACGCCGGCCAGGGCGAGTTGGCCGACCTGCTGGCCGTGGTGCGCCAGGTGGCGCCGGCCGGGCCCATCGCCTTGGCCGGGTTTTCCTTCGGCGCCTTCGTCACCAGCCACGCCCTGGCCGCGTTGTGGGACGAGCGCGAGGTGCGCCATGCCGTGCTGGTGGGCACGGCGGCCAGCCGCAACGCGGTGGCGCCGGTGCCCGCCGAAGCGCACGCCCGCACCCTGGTGGTGCACGGCGAAAGCGACGACACCGTGCCGCTCGCCGCCGTGCTCGATTGGGCGCGGCCACAGACACTGCCGGTTACGGTTGTGCCCGGCGTCGGGCATTTCTTTCACGGACAATTGCCGCTGCTCAAAACCCTGGTGGTGCGCCACCTGGCCTCCGGCTGAGGCCACCGTCGCGGGTGTGCCGCCCAGGCACGCCGCCTTTCGCTTTCTTTTTTCCCGATCCCCAGCGAGCTTCATGAAACGCCTTTTTCGCGCCCTGCGCTCCCTCGTCCTTCCCATTCTTGTCGCCGCAGCGGGCGGCGCCCAGGCGCAAGCCCCCCAGCCGCCCGAGATCGCGGTGCGCAACTACCTGCTGATGGACGCCACTTCGGGCCAGATCCTCGCGGCCAAGGACATCGATGCCCCGGTCGAACAGGCCTCGCTCACCAAGCTGATGACGGCCTACGTGGTGTTCGACGCCCTGCGCGCCAAGAAGATCACGCTGGAGCAAAAGCTCCCGGTGAGCGAGCGCGCCTGGAAGATGCCCGGCTCGCGCATGTTCATCGACCCCAAGATGCAGGTGCCGGTGGACGACCTGCTGAGCGGCATGATCATCCAGTCGGGCAACGACGCCACCATGGCGCTGGCCGAGGGCGTGGGCGGTACGGCCGAACAGTTCGTCAAGATGATGAACGACCAGGCGGCGGCCATGGGCCTCAAAGGCACGGCGTACAAGAACCCCGAAGGCCTGACCGAGGCGGGCCACACCACCACGGCGCGCGACCTGGCGGTGATCACGGCGCGCCTGCAGCAGGATTTCCCGGAGTACATGCACTACTACGCGACCAAGCAGTACCGCTACCCCGGCACGCCCGCGTCGAACAGCAACAACCGCAACCTCCTGCTGTACCGCGATCCGTCGGTGGACGGCATGAAGACCGGCCACACGGCGGCCGCGGGCTACTGCCTGGTGTCCACCGCCAAGCGCGAGTTCTCCGGCGTGGGCAGCCGCCGCCTGATTTCCATCGTGCTCGGTGCCGCCAGCGAGAACGCGCGCGCCAACGAAAGCCAGAAGTTGCTCAACTGGGGCTACACCGCGTTCGACGCCGTGAAGCTCTTCGACGCCAACCAGGCCGTGGAAACGCCGGCCGTCTGGAAGGGCGCGCAGAACAGCCTGAAGATCGGCAGCACCGCCCCCATCGTCATCACCGTTCCCTCGGGCAGCGCCGGCAAGGTGAGCACCCAGGTGGTGCGCCAGGACCCGCTGGTGGCGCCTTTCGCCAAAGGCCAGGAGGTCGGCAAGCTCAAGATCACTGTCGGCGACCAGATGGTGCGCGAAGTGCCCCTGGTGGCGCTGGAAGATGTGCCCCAGGCCGGTTTGTTCGGCCGGGCCTGGGATGCCATCCGTCTCTGGATCAAGTGAAGCGGGCGCCGGGCAACCGCCCGCAAGTCTTGCTGACGTGCCTGGCATCTGCTACATTTGAAGGCTTTTCGGAATTTCCGAAGGGATTCACGTTTTCGCTTTTCACGTTTAGGGACGATCGTATTCATGCCAACCATTAACCAGCTCGTGCGTCACGGGCGCGAGGTCGAAAAGACCAAGTCCAAAAGCCCGGCGATGGAAAACTCGCCGCAGCGCCGTGGTGTTTGCACCCGTGTGTACACCACCACCCCCAAGAAGCCGAACTCGGCCCTGCGCAAGGTCGCCAAGGTCCGTTTGACGAACGGTTTCGAAGTCATTTCCTACATCGGCGGCGAAGGCCACAACCTGCAGGAACACAGCGTTGTGCTCGTGCGCGGCGGCCGTGTGAAGGACTTGCCGGGTGTGCGCTACCACATCGTGCGCGGTTCGCTCGACCTGCAAGGCGTGAAAGACCGCAAGCAGTCGCGTTCCAAGTACGGCGCCAAGCGCCCCAAGGCCAAGTAAGCCGGGCAACTGCCCCATCCATCGGTGTTTGCCGCGCCTTGGCGGGCCGTGCAAACGTAGTGACCCCAAACGCAAATGTCTTGCGCGGGTCGAGTAAGTGAGAGTTTTGATGGCTCTCGCGGCGTTCTGAAAAGACGCCAACTGAAGCAAACAAGAGGTGAAAAATGCCACGTCGTCGCGAAGTTCCCAAACGTGAAATCCTGCCGGACCCGAAGTTCGGCAATGTAGAGCTGTCCAAATTCATGAACGTGATCATGGAAGGCGGCAAGAAGGCTGTGGCCGAGCGCATCATTTACGGCGCGCTCGAGCTCATCGAGAAGAAGAACCCGGACAAGGATCCGCTCGAAGCGTTCGTTGTGGCCATCAACAACGTCAAGCCCATGGTGGAAGTGAAATCCCGCCGCGTGGGTGGCGCGAACTACCAGGTGCCCGTGGAAGTGCGCCCGGTGCGCCGCCTGGCCTTGTCGATGCGCTGGATCAAGGAAGCCGCCCGCAAGCGCGGCGAGAAGTCCATGGCGCAGCGCCTGGCCAACGAAATCCTGGAAGCCACGGAAGGCCGTGGCGGCGCCATGAAGAAGCGTGACGAAGTGCACCGCATGGCCGAAGCGAACAAGGCGTTCAGCCACTTCCGCTTCTAAGTTTCGTCTCCATATTCCGAAGGCTGGAAGCCCGACCCGTCATTCCTGGCGGGCGGGCTTTGCGCCGTTAACGAAAGAAAACCATGGCTCGCAAGACCCCCATTGAGCGCTACCGCAATATTGGTATCTCGGCCCACATCGACGCCGGCAAGACCACCACCACCGAGCGCATCCTGTTCTACACGGGCGTGACCCACAAGCTGGGCGAGGTGCACGACGGCGCTGCCACCACCGACTGGATGGAGCAGGAGCAAGAGCGCGGCATCACCATCACGTCCGCTGCAGTGACCTGCTTCTGGAAGGGCATGGACCTGTCCTACCCCGAGCACCGCTTCAACATCATCGACACCCCCGGCCACGTGGACTTCACCATCGAGGTGGAGCGCTCCATGCGCGTGCTCGACGGCGCCTGCATGGTGTACTGCGCCGTGGGCGGCGTGCAGCCCCAGTCGGAAACCGTCTGGCGCCAGGCCAACAAGTACAAGGTGCCGCGCCTCGCGTTCGTCAACAAGATGGACCGCACCGGCGCGAACTTCTTCAAGGTCTATGACCAGATGAAGCTGCGCCTGAAGGCCAACCCCGTTCCGGTGGTGATCCCGATCGGCGCCGAGGACAACTTCAAGGGCGTGGTGGACCTGCTCAAGATGAAGGCCATCATCTGGGACGAAGCCTCGCAGGGCATGAAGTTCGACTACGCCGACATCCCGGCCGACCTGGTGGAATCCGCCAAGGAATGGCGCGAGAAGATGGTCGAGGCCGCCGCCGAGGCGAACGAAGAGCTGATGAACAAGTACCTGGAAGAAGGGGACTTGAGCGAAGCCGAGATCAAGCAGGGCCTGCGTGCGCGCACCATCGCCACGGAAATCCACCCCATGCTGTGCGGTACTGCCTTCAAGAACAAGGGTGTGCAGCGCATGCTGGACGCCGTGATCGACTACCTGCCCGCCCCGACGGACATCCCGGACGTGACCGGTACCGACGAAGACGAAGCGCCCGTCAGCCGCAAGGCCGACGACAGCGAGAAGTTCTCGGCCCTGGCGTTCAAGCTCATGACCGACCCCTTCGTCGGCCAGCTCACCTTCGTGCGCGTCTACTCCGGCGTGCTGACCAAGGGCGACACGGTCTTCAACTCGGTCAAGGGCAAGAAGGAGCGCATCGGCCGTATCGTGCAGATGATGGCCAACGACCGCGTCGAAGTCGATGAAATCCGCGCCGGCGACATCGCCGCCTGCGTGGGCCTGAAGGAAGTGACCACCGGCGAAACGCTGTGCGACGTCGCTTCGCCCATCGTGCTCGAACGCATGGTGTTCCCGGAGCCCGTGATCTCGCAGGCCGTGGAACCCAAGACCAAGGCCGACCAGGAAAAGATGGGCATCGCCCTGCAGCGCCTGGCCGCCGAAGATCCGTCGTTCCGCGTACGCACCGACGAAGAATCGGGCCAGACCATCATTTCGGGCATGGGCGAGCTCCACCTGGAAATCATCGTCGACCGCATGAAGCGTGAGTTCGGCGTGGAAGCCAACGTGGGCAAGCCCCAGGTGGCCTACCGCGAAACCATCCGCAAGACGGTGGAAGAGGCCGAAGGCAAGTTCGTGCGCCAGTCCGGCGGCAAGGGCCAGTACGGCCACGTCGTGCTCAAGATCGAGCCCAACGAACCCGGCAAGGGCATCGAGTTCGTCGACGCCATCAAGGGCGGTGTGGTGCCGCGCGAATTCATCCCGGCGGTGGAAAAGGGCATCAACGAAGCCGTCACGCAAGGCGTGCTGGCCGGTTACCCGGTGGTCGACGTGAAGGTCACGCTGCACTTCGGTTCGTACCACGACGTGGACTCGAACGAACTGGCGTTCAAGATGGCTGCCATCTTCGGCTTCAAGGAAGGCGCCCGCAAGGCCAACCCGGTCATCCTGGAACCCATGATGGCCGTGGAAGTCGAGACGCCGGAAGACTACGCCGGTACCGTGATGGGCGACTTGTCCAGCCGCCGCGGCATGGTGCAGGGCATGGACGACATCGTGGGCGGCGGCAAGGCCATCCGCGCCGAAGTGCCGCTGTCGGAAATGTTCGGCTACTCGACCTCGCTGCGCTCGGCCACGCAAGGTCGCGCCACGTACACGATGGAGTTCAAGCACTACGCCGAAGCGCCGCGCAACGTGTCCGAAGCCATCATGGCCGCGCGCGCCAAGTAATGGCGCACGAGAGGAGAGGCCAGCTGGATGCTGGTCTTTTCTCGAAGATTTCGAATGAAAATGGCTGTCAGCGCTCAACCTGTAAGCGTTGATAGCTATTTAAACAGTAGCAAGTTCATTGCAATCTGCGACCCGGTGCCGTCCTGTTGCCCTGTGCGGGACGAATCAGCAACCGGGTGCAGACGTTAAACCCGGACGCAGGCATTGCTCTTTGGAGAATTGAAATGGCAAAAGGAAAATTCGAGCGTACCAAGCCGCACGTGAACGTGGGCACGATTGGTCACGTGGACCACGGCAAGACGACGCTGACGGCGGCGATTG
>MEDL01000115.1 GCA_001724785.1 Acidovorax sp. SCN 68-22
CAAGCTCGACGACCGCGGCCGCATGTTCGTGCGCGCCAACGACCCGGTGTACGAAGGCATGATCGTCGGCATCCACAGCCGCGACAACGACCTGGTGGTCAATGCCACGCGCACCAAGCAGCTGACCAACTTCCGTGTTTCGGGCAAGGAAGATGCGATCAAGATCACGCCGCCCATCGACCTGACGCTGGAATACGGTGTGGAATTCATCGAGGACGACGAACTGGTCGAAATCACGCCCAAGAGCGTGCGCCTGCGCAAGCGCCACCTCAAGGAAAGCGATCGCAAGCGCGCCAGCAGAGAATGACGAGCACCCCCCTGAGGCGCTGCGCGCCTGGCCCCCTCTCGCGCATCGCTGCGCGCTGCGCGAGGGTGGACGCTCCCGGTGGGCCGGGGCGGCCCTTGCGCGGGGGCCCTGGGTTTGATCGCGCCCGTCTCTAGGGCGCCGCAATGAAGATGGATACGACCCAGCCCGCGTTGCTGGAGAGCGGCCCTGGTCTTTCGCATGGCCGGGCGGTGTGGCTCATGGTCGCGGTCACGCTGATGTGGTCGATCGCCGGGGTGGTGACGCGCCACCTGGAGCAGGCGCGCAGTTTCGAGGTGACCTTCTGGCGCAGCTTCTTTACCTTGATCGCGCTGCTGGTCATCCTGCCCGCGTTCCAAGGGCGCGCGGTGTTCGGCACGCTGCGCGGCGGGGGGCGGGCGTTGTGGATTTCCGGGGTGTGCTGGAGCGTCATGTTCACCGCCTTCATGGTGGCCATCACGCTCATGCCCGTGGCCAACGTGCTGGTAACCATGGCCGTCGGCCCCTTGCTGACGGCGTTGTTCGCCTGGGTTTTCATCGGCCACCATATTGCGCCGCGCACCTGGGGCGCGATTGTGCTGGCGGGCCTGGGCATCGCCTGGATGTACGGCTCGCAGGTCGCTGGGCTGCCCGTCGCCGGGACCTTGGTGGCGCTGTGCGTCCCCGTGGCGGCGGCGGTGAACTGGACGGTGGTGCAGCATTCCCAGCGCCATGGCCATGCCGTGGACCTGATGCCCGCCGTACTCATAGGTGCGGTGATTTCCTCGCTCGCCACGCTGCCGGCGGCCTGGCCGCTGCAGGCGAGCGCACGGGACCTGGCGCTGTTGGCCCTCCTCGGTCTGGTCCAGCTGGCCATTCCCTGCGTGCTGGCGGTGCGTTGCGGCCGCGTGCTCAAGGCGCCCGAAATGGCGCTTCTGGGGCTTCTCGAAGTGGTGTTCGGCATTCTGCTGGCTTGGCTGGGCGCGGGTGAGCGCCCGGCGCCGGCAGTACTCACGGGGGGCGCGCTGGTCATTGGCGCCCTGGTTTTCAACGAATTGCTGGCATGGAAGGAACAGAAATGACGGAGTTGGCGGGTGACGTAGTGGCACAGGTGCGGGGCCGTGTGGGCTGCATCACGCTCAACCGGCCCAGGGCGCTCAACGCCCTGTCGCTGGGCATGGTGCGCGACCTCATGCAGGCGCTGCTGGCCTGGCAGGGCGACGAGCGGGTGCTCGCCGTGGCCGTGCGCGGCAGCAACAAGGAGGGGCCGTTCGGTGCCTTCTGCGCGGGCGGCGACATCCGCTTCCTGCACCAGGCGGGCAGCACCGGCAACCCGGAAATCGAGGACTTCTTCACCGAGGAGTACGCGCTCAACCACCTGATCCACAACTACCCCAAACCCTATATCGCCTTCATGGACGGCATCGTCATGGGCGGGGGCATGGGCATCAGCCAGGGGGGCAGCCTGCGCCTGGTGACCGAACGCACCAAGATGGCGATGCCGGAGACCGCCATCGGCCTGTTCCCCGATGTCGGTGGCGGATACTTCCTCTCGCGCTGCCCCGGCCACACCGGGGAGTGGCTGGCGCTGACGGGCGACACCATCGGCGCCGACCTGGCCGTGGCGCTGGGCCTGGCCGACGGCCGCATTGCCCTGCAGGACCAGGCGCCGCTGTGGGACGCGCTGGCCGAGCAGGCATTTGCCGACAGTGCGGCGGTACAAGCCTTTGTTGCTTCAAAAATTGAAGCTAACAACGTAGACCCCGTAAGCGCTAGAGCCAAAATTGACCAATATTTTTCGCTCCCGACCGTGGGCGCCATGATTGCGGCGCTGGAAGCTGCGGAAGGCGAGTGGGAACGTCAGGCCGCCGCAACGCTGCGCAAGCGCTCGCCCTTGATGTTGTGCGTGGTGCTGGAGCAGATCCGCCGCGCGCGCGGCATGGACCTCGCAACCGATTTGCGCATGGAGCGCGACATGGTGCGCCACGCTTTCCACCTGCGGCCGGGCCAGAGCGAAACCCTGGAGGGGATTCGCGCGCTGGCCGTGGACAAAGACCATGCGCCGCGCTGGAACCCCGCGCGCATCGAAGACGTGTCGCCCGACATGGTGGCGCCGTTCTTCGCCAGCCCCTGGCCGGTGTGGGCGCACCCGCTGGCCGCATTGGCCTGACGCCGGGCAGCGGGGCCGGTGCTAGGGCCGGACGATCTTCCAGTTGCCCGCCATGCCGTCGCCAAAAGCGTCCCCGGCCTTGGTGTCCTGGGCGAAGTAATACAGCGGCTGGCCCTTGTAGGCCCACTGGCGCGTGCCGTCGGCGCGGGTGATGATGGTGTAGCCATCCAGGGGCTTGGCCGTGGGCGCTACGGCCAGGGGCGGCCAGTTGCGTGCGCACTGATCCACGCACACCGAGGCTCCGGCGCTGTCCTTGGCGTAGACGTACAGCGTATGTCCGTTCGGGCCGATGAGCCGGCCATCCGCGGCCCGCGTCGGCATGTCGGGTGGCATCTGCTTGCTGTGCGAGAACATGCCGGACGAACAGCCAGCGAGCAAGGCGGCGCTGACCAGGGCAGTGGTGAGAATTTTCATACGAGGCTCCTCGTGGCAGAGAGCGCCACTGTAGGAGCCTACGCCTTTCCCGGCGTGTCAGCCGAGACGCCGTTTCACCGGTTTCGGCTCTTCATGGCGCGCTCGACTTCGCGCTTGCCCTCGCGGTCCTTGATGGTGTCGCGCTTGTCGTGTTCGCCCTTGCCCTTGGCCAGCGCGATCTCGCACTTGGCGCGACCGTCCTTCCAGTGCAGGTTGAGCGGCACCAGGGTGTAGCCCTTTTGCTCGACCTTGCCGATCAGGCGCTTGATCTCTTCTTTATGCAGCAACAGCTTCTTGGTGCGCGCGGCTTCGGGGCTGACATGCGTCGAAGCCGTCTTGAGGGGGTTGATCTGGCAACCTATGAGGTACAGCTCGCCGTCGCGTATCACCACGTAGCCATCGGTCAGCTGCACCTTGCCTTCGCGCAGTGCCTTCACTTCCCAGCCTTGCAGCACCATGCCCGCCTCGTGGCGTTCCTCGAAGAAGTAGTTGTACGCGGCCTTTTTGTTGTCGGCGATGCGCGAGGAGGTATCGGGTTTCTTGGCCATCGGAAAAGTGCATGGGCGCGAGCGGGGGGATGCGGCGCCGTCCCTACAATCGCTGTTCTTGCGCAGCCTCGATTCTAGGCGGTGCCCCCTAGGCCGGCGGGGCAGCGCGACGCAATCGCTTGTCATGAAGAACGTTCACAAATCCGTCCTCATCTGGTACAGCCCGGAGGAGATGTTCCACCTCGTCACCCAAGTCGATCGGTACCCCGAATTCCTTCCGTGGTGCGACCATGCCCGGGTGCTGGAGCACGAAAGTGAAGGCGTGGTGGCGGAAATCGGTATCTCGGTCGGCGGCATCCGCCAGAGTTTCGTCACCCGCAACGTCCACGAAGCCGGGCGCCGGGTGCAAATGCAACTCGTCAGGGGGCCGTTTTCGCGCCTGCATGGGGATTGGCACTTCGCCCCGGTCGGAGACGGTGCCCAGCGCGCCGCGCGCGTCAGCCTGCAACTCGATTACGGCTTCAGCAGCGCGCCGCTGGCGGCGGTGGTCGGCCCGGTGTTCGACCGCATCGCCGGCACCCTGGTGGACGCCTTCGTCAAGCGGGCCGAGCAGGTCTATGGTTGAGCAGGAGGGGGCGCTCGCGCCCATTCGGGTGGAGGTGGCCATTTGCACGGCGCCCGGCGTGGTGCACGAATGGTCCGGCGAAGTACCGGCGAATGCGCGGGTTGCCGATGCCCTGCGCAGTGCAGGTTGCGGGGCGGAGGGTTTGGAGGCGGTCGGCATCTGGGGCCGGGCCGTGCCGCTGACCCATGGGCTGCGCGCCGGCGACCGCGTTGAGGCCTACCGGTCGCTCCGGGTCGACCCGAAAGTGGCCCGGCGCGAACGCTTCGCGCGCCAGGGAGCGCGCAGTGCCGGTCTGTTTGCGCGCAAGCCGGGCAGGGGGAGCTGACGGCTTACCGGATCACGGCTTGCAGTCGGAATCGATGATGGCCTGGGCGCGCTTGCGCTCGGCCGCGCGGGCCGCGTCGTCCAGAAAGACCTGTTCGCCCTTGTCGTTGGTGTGCTTCATCAACTGGCCGGAATCCAGGGTGGCCTTGGCGCGTTTGGCACGGCTGCAGTTGTCGGCCCGGGCTGCGGCGACTTTTTTCTCTTCCGCCTTTTCCTTGGCGGCTTGTTCCGCTTCGGCCTTGGCCTTGCGCTCTTCAAGCTCCTTGTCCACGCCTTTGCTGGCGCTTCCCGCGCCCGCCTTGGCGGCCGGTGCCGGCCTGGAATTCGCCGGGCTTTCCGCGTCGCCGGTGGCGGTTGCGGCAGGCCGCACCAGCTGGTGCGGCTGGCGCAAGATGTCCTTCTCCGGTATTTCCAAGGGCGGGGGGCGATCGCTGAACACCTTGCGGCCTTCCTTGTCCACCCATTGCCATTGCGCTGCGGCGCCCGCAGACCATGCCAGCGCCAGCGCCACGAGACCAAGTTGATGCAGCTTCATGCTGGCAGTTTAGCGGCATGCTGCTGTGGTGGCACCTGGAATAGTGGCGGGTACAATCGATTTTTTGGAGCTTTCACATGCGCCTTCTTGGCAAAGCGCTCACCTTCGACGACGTGTTGCTGGTGCCAGCGTATTCCCAGGTCCTGCCCAAGGACACCTCCCTCGCCACCCGGTTCTCGCGCAATATCCGTCTCAACCTGCCGCTCGTCTCGGCGGCCATGGACACCGTGACCGAGGCGCGCCTGGCAATCGCCATCGCCCAGGAGGGCGGCATCGGCATCGTGCACAAGAACCTCACGGCGCAGGAGCAGGCCGCGCACGTGGCCAAGGTCAAGCGCTACGAGTCCGGGGTGTTGCGCGACCCCGTGGTCATCACGCCCGAACACACGGTGCTGCAGGTGCTGCAACTGTCGGAACAGCTTGGCATCTCGGGGTTTCCGGTGTGCGACGCCGGCAAGGTGGTGGGCATCGTCACGGGGCGCGACCTGCGCTTCGAGACGCGCTACGACGTCAAGGTGCACCAGATCATGACGCCGCGCGAGAAGCTCATTACCGTGAACGAGCGCGACGGCACCACCCCCGCCGAGGCCAAGGCGCTGCTGAACAAGCACAAGCTCGAACGGCTGCTGGTGGTGAACGACGCCTTTGAATTGAAGGGCCTGATCACCGTCAAGGACATCACCAAGCAGACCACCTTCCCCAATGCCGCGCGCGACGCCAACGGCCGCCTGCGTGTGGGCGCCGCCGTCGGCGTGGGCGAGGGGACGGAGGAGCGCGTGGAAGCGCTGGTCAAGGCCGGCGTGGACGTCATCGTGGTGGACACCGCGCATGGCCACAGCAAGGGGGTCATTGAACGGGTGCGCTGGGTCAAGCAACACTACCCGCAGATCGATGTCGTCGGCGGCAACATCGCCACCGGCGCGGCGGCCCTGGCCCTGGTGGAAGCCGGTGCCGACGCGGTGAAGGTGGGGATTGGCCCGGGTTCGATCTGCACCACGCGCATCGTTGCGGGTGTGGGGGTGCCGCAGATCATGGCCATCGACAGTGTGGCCACCGCCCTGCAGGGCACCGGGGTCCCCTTGATCGCCGATGGCGGCGTGCGCTTCAGCGGCGATATCGCCAAGGCCCTTGCGGCCGGGGCCAGCACCATCATGATGGGTGGCATGTTTGCCGGCACCGAAGAGGCGCCGGGAGAAGTCATTCTGTTCCAGGGCCGCAGCTACAAGAGCTACCGCGGCATGGGCAGTATCGGCGCCATGCAGCAGGGCAGCGCGGACCGCTACTTCCAGGAGTCGAGCACCGGCAACCCCAACGCCGACAAGCTGGTTCCGGAGGGCATTGAAGGCCGTGTCCCGTACAAGGGCTCCATGGTGTCCATCGTGTACCAGATGGCGGGTGGCGTGCGTGCGGCCATGGGCTACTGCGGTTGTGCCACCATCGAAGACATGAACAACAAGGCGGAGTTCGTCGAGATCACGACCGCCGGGATACGAGAGAGCCACGTACACGACGTGCAGATCACCAAGGAAGCGCCGAACTACCGCGCCGACTGAACCGCAAATCCCACAGGCCCGAACCCAGCTCACGGTGTTCGGGCCTTTGTCATTTTTCCATGTCGCTCGCCATGCAACACCAGAAAATCCTCATCCTAGATTTCGGCTCCCAAGTCACCCAGCTCATCGCCCGGCGCGTGCGCGAAGCGCATGTCTATTGCGAGGTGCATCCCTGCGATGTGACCGACGAATGGGTCCGTGACTACGCGGCCGACGGTCTGCTCAAGGGCGTCATCCTCTCCGGGAGCCATGCCAGCGTGTACGAAGAAACCACCGACAAGGCACCCGAAGCGGTGTTCCATCTCGGGGTCCCGGTTCTCGGCATTTGCTATGGCATGCAAACGATGGCGCACCAGCTCGGCGGCAAGGTCGAGGGGGGCCACCAACGGGAGTTCGGTTTCGCCACCGTGCGGGCGCGCGGGCACACGGCGTTGCTGAAGGATATCGCCGACTTCACCACCCCGGACGGCTGGGGCATGCTGCATGTATGGATGAGCCATGGCGACAAGGTCACCGGGCTGCCGCCGGGCTTCCAGCTCATGGCGAGCACCGACAGCTGCCCCATTGCCGGCATGGCCGACGAGGAGCGGCGTTTTTATGCGCTCCAGTTCCATCCGGAAGTTACGCATACGCAGCAGGGCAGGGCGATCCTGGAGCGTTTTGTGCTGGAGATCTGCGGCGCCGCGCCCGACTGGGTCATGCGCGACCATGTGGCCGAGGCGGTGGAACGCATCCGCCAGCAGGTCGGCCAGGAGGAAGTGATCCTGGGCTTGTCGGGGGGCGTCGATTCATCGGTTGCGGCCGCATTGATTCATCGCGCCATTGGTGACCAGTTGACCTGTGTGTTCGTCGACCACGGCCTGTTGCGCCTGAACGAAGGCGACATGGTCATGCAGATGTTCGTCGGAAAGCTGCATGCGAAGGTGATTCGCGTGGATGCCAGTGCGCTCTTTCTGGGCAAGCTCGCGGGGGTTTCCGATCCTGAGGCCAAGCGCAAGATCATCGGTAACGAGTTCGTTTCGGTGTTCAAGCAGGAAGCGGCCAAGCTCACCAGCGCAGGGGCCAAGGGTGCGAAGTGGCTGGCGCAAGGCACCATCTACCCGGACGTCATTGAATCGGGCGGCGGCAAGGGCAAGAAGGCGGTGACCATCAAGAGCCACCACAACGTGGGGGGCTTGCCCGAACAGTTGGGGCTGAAGCTCCTGGAGCCGTTGCGCGACCTCTTCAAGGACGAAGTGCGAGAACTGGGCGTGGCGCTGGGCTTGCCGCCGGAGATGGTCTATCGCCATCCCTTCCCGGGGCCGGGCTTGGGCGTGCGGATCCTGGGTGAAGTCAAACGGGAGTATGCAGACCTTCTGCGCCGAGCCGACGCGATCTTCCTGGAGGAACTGCGCAACCACCAGGATGAAGCCAGCGGCAAGAACTGGTACGACTTGACCAGCCAGGCATTCGCCGTATTCCTCCCGGTCAAGAGCGTGGGGGTCATGGGCGATGGGCGGACTTACGACTATGTCGTGGCGCTGCGGGCGGTGCAAACCACCGATTTCATGACGGCGGATTGGGCCGAACTGCCATACCCGCTGCTGAAGAAGGTCTCCAGCCGCATCATCAACGAAGTCAAAGGCATCAACCGGGTGACCTACGACGTGTCCAGCAAGCCGCCGGCGACGATCGAGTGGGAGTGAATTGACGTCCTTCAGGGACTATCGCCAACTATCGAAAAGCCGCCGTAACGTGTTGATTTATAAAGAAATACGTCGCAGCAGCTATCGGTAGCTATCGCCGGCCAGCAAAACAGGTTGGCGGTAGAACTGACGGTAAGAACCAGAGGTCGGATTATGACCCTCCCGTTTACTATTGAGACCAAACCGGTCTTTGACGGTAAAAGTCTCCTCTGGAAAGCTGATTTCATGCGGCTTTCCGGGCATCAGCAGGTCTCCTGACCCCTGACGGTAAAAGCCGTCAAGAACAGGAGTAAAACCTCGATGCTTACCGACACCGCACTACGCAATT